>JAICYG010000211.1 GCA_025934335.1 Thermoleophilia bacterium
GCGTGCTCGCGAACGCCGTCGCCGAAGAGGACCGTGCGAAGTGGCGGCTCGCGGACGCGCGCGCCGAGCTCGCGGGCGCGCTCCCACGCCTCGTCGAGGAGCTCGCGCGTGCGTGACCTGCCGGCGCCGCTCCCTCCCGAGGGGCGCACCGTGGGCCAGCTCGTCGCGGAAACGATCCGCGCCTACGGCAACGACTTCTGGCGCGTGCTGCCGCTCGGCATCCCGCTCGCGGTCGCCGACCAGCTGAGCGTGCGCCAGACGGCGCTCGTGCAGATGCTCGTGTTCTGGGCAACGCTGCCGCTCTTCGTGGCGGGGTATCTCTGGGCGTGCCGCCTCGTCCTGCGCGTGCCGCCGACGCGCGCCGCCGTCGCGGTCGCCGCGCTGATCTGGCTGCCGTTCCCGGCGCTGCGCGCCGCGTTCGTTTTGCCCGCGCTCGCATGGCTCGCGTTCATCGGGTTGGCGGTGCCCGCGGCGATGGTGGAGCAGCTGCGTTTCCGCCACGCGCTCTACCGCGGCCGGCAGCTCGGGGTCGCCGACTACGTGCACGCGCTCGGGTCGCTGGCGGCGCTCGTCGTCGTCGTCGGCATCGCGTCGAACACCCTGAGCGCGCTGCTGCACACGCAGGGCGACAACGGGCAGCGCGTCGCGGTGTTCCTCTCGGACATCGTGCTCAGCCCGCTGCTCTTCGTCGGCGGCGCGCTTCTCTATGTCGACCAGCGCGCGCGTGCAGTAAGGTCGGCCGATGCCGATCTTCATCCTGCTCTCGACGCTGACGCAACAGGGCGTTCAGACCCTCAAGTCGAATCCTGAGCGGCTGCGCCAGGTGAACCAGGACGTCGAGGAGCTCGGGTGCCGGGTGCTGCACCAGTGGGCGACGCTCGGGGAGTTCGACTTCGTCAATGTGGTCGAGGCGCCGGACATCGCGACGGTCGCGAAGATCTCGGTCGCGCTCGGCGCACGCGGGTCGACCCGCATCGAGACGCTGCCCGCGCTCGAGGTCGAGGAGTTCCTCCGCACGCTCGAGTAGCCGAAAGTCCAGTTGTCTCGCGGGCACGCGGCGATTACAACTGCGGTTCGTGCGGCGTGATCCGAGGATCGACGAGTACGCGCGCCTACTCGTCGAGCGATCGTTGGGGGTCCAGCCTGGTTGGCAGGTGGCGCTGCGCGGCAACCACCTGGGGCGGCCGCTGCTCGAGGCGGTGATGGAGCAGGTCGCGCGGAAGGGCGCCTACCCGATCCTGCAGCTCGCGTTCGAGCACGTGGGCGGGCCGTTCGCCCGCGAGGCGCCGCTCGACGTGCTGCGCGTGACGGCGCCGCTCCAGCGGCGTGTGTGGGAGGAGGCCGACGGGATCATCACGATCTACAGCCCCGAGAACGCGCACGAGGGGGCCGACCTGTCGGAGGAGCGGCAGGCCGCGTCGCAGGAGATGCTCGCGCCGCTGCGCGCGCGGACAATGGCGATGAACGTCCCGTGGGTGATCGCCGAGTGGCCGGTGCAGTCGCTCGCCGACGAGGCGGGGATGTCGCTCGAGGAGTACGAGCAATTCGTGTTCGACGCGGTGCTGCTCGACTGGGACGCGGAGGGCGCCCGGATGCGCCGCATCGCAGACGTCTTCGACGCGGCCGACGAGGTGCGGATCGAGGGGGCGGGCACCGACCTGACGCTGTCGCTCGCGGGCCGCGCCGGCTCGGTCGACGACGGGCACCTGAACATGCCGGGCGGCGAGGTCTTCTACTCGCCGGTGGAGGACTCGGCGAACGGCGTGATCGAGTTCGGTGAGTTCCCCGCGGTGTACTACGGCATCGAGGTGGCAGGCGCGAGGCTCGTGTTCGAGGACGGCCGCGTCGTCGACGCGACGGCGCGCGCGAACGAGGAGTTCCTCGTGCAGACGCTCGACACGGACGAGGGCGCACGCGGCCTCGGCGAGCTCGGGATCGGCTGCAACCCCGGCATCCAGCGCTTCATGAAGAACGTCGGCTTCGACGAGAAGATCGACGGCACCGTCCACCTCGCGGTCGGCAACTCGTACAGCTTCACCGGCGGCCGGAACAGGAGCGCGATCCACTGGGACATCGTCAAGGACCTCCGCACGGAGGGCCGCATCCACGCCGACGGCCGCCTCGTCCAGGAGAACGGCCGCTGGCTTGGTGTCTGACACCTAAAAGGTGTCTGACACCGCGAACGACACGGCGATCTCGCCGGCGAGGCGCGCGTTGCCGACGATCAGCTCGCGGTTCGCGGCGAGCGTGCGGCCGCCCGACTCGCGGTGGAGGTAGGAGAGGACGAACGGCGTCACCGCCTGCCCGTGCACTCCCTGCGCGCCCGCCTCGGCGAGCGCCCGCTCGATCAGCGGCTCCACGTCGTCGAGGCTCTCGTCGGGGGGCCGCCCGACAAGGAGGCCGCGACCGCCGAGGTCCCAGTGCGCCCGCGCCACGGCCGCCGCCTCCGCAGGCGACTCGACCCGCGCCGACACCGGCGGGCCTCCGTGCGCCGCGTAGAAGAGCGGCAGGTCGTCCGTGCGGTACCCGAGCACCGGCACGCCGTGCGTCTCGAGGAGCTCCGACGTCGCAGGCACGTCGAGCAGCGACTTGACGCCGGAGGAGACGACGAGCGCCTCGGCCGACGCGAGCGTCGCGAGATCGGCCGAGACGTCCGGCGGCGTCGGCCAGCCGCGGTGGACGCCGCCGAGCCCGCCCGTGGCCATGAAGCGAATCCCCGCCGCTCGGCAGACGGCGAGCGTCCCGCCGACGGTCGTCGCGCCGACCGCGCGCTGCGCGACGGCAGCGGCGAGGTCGCGCGGGCCGAGCTTGCGCGCGCTCGCGTCGAAGCGCTCGAGCTCGGCCCGGGACAGCCCGACGACGATCTCGCCGTCGAGTACGCCAATCGTCGCGGGCACGCCGCCGCCGTCGCGAACCGCCGCTTCCGACCGCAGCCCGACCTCGACGCCTTCGCCCGGTGGGAAGCCGTGCGCGACGAGCGTCGTCTCGAGCGCGACGACGGCGTGCGAGGCGCGCACCTCTTCGGCGACGCGGATCACGGCATCGACCCCATCCGCGCGCAGCA
>JAICYG010000192.1 GCA_025934335.1 Thermoleophilia bacterium
GAGCAGGTTCAGCAGCACTGCCTTGATCGGGATCACGATCGACCGGAACGTGACGAGCAGGAGCAGGAAGCAGAGCGCGAGCACGAACGCGAACACGATCGGCGCGTGGCTCTTCATCTGCTCGTTGAAGTCGTGCGTTCCCGCCGTCTCGCCTGTCACGGCCGCCTCGACGCCGCGAACCTGCCCCACGGTCGCGGGGATCACGTGCCCGCGGAGCGTCTCGAGCGCCGCGACAGACTTCTCGTTCGAGCCGTCGCCGGCAAGCGAGATCGACACCGTCTCGACCGTGCGCGCCGGGTTGATCTCGGTCGCGATCGGCTTGAACATCTGCCCGGTCGCGAGAGCCTGACGCTCGAGCTCGCCGATCGCCTGCTGGACGTGCGGGGCCGTGACGTCTTTCGCGGAGATCACGACCTTGGCCGGCGTCTGCGCGCCGGGGAACGCCCGCTGGATCTCCTCGTACGTGGAAACCATCGGCAGCGACCGCGGCAGGTCGGTGAAGCTCGGGAGCTGCGTGTGCAGCGTCAGCGTCGGCAGCGCGAGCGCGAGCAGCGCGCCGCCCGAGAGGACGGCTGCGACGACCGGCCGGCGAAGGACGCGGTCGAGCACGAAGCCCCAGATGCGCGACTCGCCGTCGCCGCGGCGGACGAGGAACGGGATGCGGCCGCGGTCGACCTTGTGCCCGAGCCGCCCCAGCAGCGCGGGCAGGATCGAGAGCGAGCCGATCAGTGCCACGGCGACCATCAGCATCGCTCCCACCGCGATCGACGTGAACACCGCGTTGCCGGTGAAGAGCATTCCGGCCATCGCGATCAGCACCGTCAGGCCCGAGATGAACACGGCATGCCCCGAGGTGCCGGCCGTCTTCAGGAGCGCCTCTCGCGGCGACAGCCCGCGCGCCCGCTCCTCACGCTCACGACGCAGGTAGAAGAGCGAGTAGTCGACGCCGACGGCCATGCCGATCAGGAGGATCACCGACTGCGTCGCGTCTCCCGCGGCGACGACATGGCTCGCGAGCGCGCCGAGCCCGATCGTCGCGAGCACGCCCGAGAACGCAAGCAGCACCGGCAGGCCTGCGGCGACGAGCGCGCCGAAGGCGAGCAGCAGGATGACGAGCGTCACCGGCAGCGACGAGTACTCGGCCCGCTGAAAGTCCTTGTTCAGCGTCTTCGACAGCTCGTGGTTCGCACTTGCGAACCCGAATTCGGCGACCGTGTAGCCGGGGTGGCGCTGCTGGACGCGGTCGACCGCATCGAGGACCGGCTGCACGCGCTTGTCGGCGGTGTCCTGGTCGCCGCGCATCTCGAACTGCACGAGCACGGAGCGCCGGTCCTTCGAGATCTGGCCGGCGTTGCCGGCGGCGAGCGGGGAGCGGACGCGCCGCGTCTGCGCGAGCCCCGAGACGGTGCGAGCGACGTCTGCGACGACGGTGCGGAAGGCCGGATCGGAGACCGTCTCGCGCTTCGACTGGACGAGCACGCTCTCGGACGCGCGATCGTGGAAACCGCCGTCGCGGAGGATCTGCTCCGCCTTTCGCGTCCCGCCGGCAGCGGTGTCCGCCTGCTTCAGCATCTTCGTGCCGGCGACACCGCCGAGCGCGGCGGCGACGACGCAGAAGGCGATCCACGCACCGACCGCCGTCTTCCAGTGAGCCGCGCTCCAGCGCCCGGCGCGCGCGGCGAGGTTGTACCGCATGTCTTCTCCTGACCTGGTCGTTCCGATGGGCCCTTCCAGGCTGCCCTGCGCGCGCCCGGACGCCAATGGTGCGACCCGGCATCTGCGGGTGGGGTTGTCCGCACCCCCACCTCCATAGAACTTTTTTGTCTCGTGTATAACGTAGTAAATGGCGGAGGCAGCCACCGACCCGCTCGAACCGCTCGCACGGCTCTTCGACCGCGCCGTACGCGCGCTGGGCGCTGCGGGCGAGGCTGACGCGGCCTGCCGCCTCGCGGCGGAAGCATGGTGGCTCCTGCGCGAGCCGTGCCCGCCCGCCGCCCGACGGCTGAACACGACGCTCCACCGCCTGACCGTCCACCAACCGAAGCACGCGAGAGGAGAACCGTGCCCACCACCGACACCACCCTCGACGTCCGCAGCGAGCCGCCCGCCCGCCGCCACGAGCTGATCTTCGACACCTACCACGAGCTGCAGCCGGGCGCCGGCTTCGTGCTCGTGAACGACCACGACCCGAAGCCGCTCTGGTACCAGTTCGAGGCCGAGCACGCCGGCGCGTACACGTGGGACTACCTCGAGCAGGGCCCGGAGGCCTGGCGCGTCCGCATCGGCCGGCCCGGGGATGCTGCCTAGGCTGCGCGGCCCGCGGCGAGGCGGGCGACGCAGAGGTCGGAGCGCACGAACGGCTCGAGCTTCGTCGCCCGCGTCCTCGCCCCGACCTCGGCGAGCGCGCCCCGCATCAGGCCGAGGTGGATCGGGCAGATCACGTCCTGGTGCTCGCGCGCGAGCTCGAGGAACGGGCACGGGCGCATCAGGATCCGCCGCCCGCGCGTGCCCCGTTCGAGCTGCGGCTGGAAGCCGAGCTCCGTGAGCAGCTCGAGCAGCTTCGCGACGGCCCGCTCGTCGTCGGCCGAGCTGAACCGCGGCGGCGCGTCCACCAGGTACCGGCCCCACGCCTCGCCGATCTCCTCGAGTTGCGTCGCCGCCTCCGCCCCGTAGCGCGCGACGAGAGCGGTGAGGATCTCGGCGAGCAGGCGGTAGCGGCGCCCTCCTTCGTCACCCGCCGCCGCGGTGGCCCGGTAGGCGACACGTGGCCGGCCGCGGCCGCTCGGCGGCCGCGTCTCGCCGGCGACGAGGCCGGCGTCGGCGAGCGCGTTCAGGTGAACCCGCACGGTGTTCACGTGCAGGCCGACGTGCGCTGCGAGCTCGCGAGCGTCGAGCGGGCCCTCGTCCACGAGGAGGGCGAGGATCCGCGCGCGGCTCGGGTCGGAGAGCGCACGGTGTCGCCGCAGCTCCTGCTCGCTCGTCATCCGTACACCCCGAGCAGCAGCTTCGCGTCGTCGCTCATCTGCTCCGGCGACCACGGCGGCTCGAAGACGAGCAGGCTCTCGACCGACTCGACGCCCTCCAGCCCCTCGAGAGCGCGCGCGATGTCGCGCTCGATCACCGGTCCCAGCGGACAACCCATCGAGGTCAACGTGTACACGATGCGGAGGCGGTCATCCTCGAGCTCGACGGAGTAGACAAGCCCGAGCGAGACGATGTCGAGCCCGAGCTCCGGGTCCTCGACGGTCGAGAGGCGGTCGCGGGCGGCCTCGACGACGCCCGGAGAAGAAAAACTCATAGAAATAGTATAAAACAGCCGTGAGGATCGCGCCCGTCCGCTACCCGCTGCTCTTGCTCGGGCTCGCCTCGCTCTTCCTCGGCGTCTGGGCCGGCCTCCTCCGCCTCGGCTGGGACCTGCCGCAGGGCCGCGCGAACCTCGTCGACCTGCACGGCCCGCTGATGGTGTTCGGGTTCCTCGGCACGGTCATCTCACTGGAGCGCGCGGTCGCGCTCCGCCGCGCCTGGGGTTACCTGGCGCCGGGCGGGACGATCGCCGGTGCGGCGCTCCTCTTCGCCGGCGTCCGGCAGGGCATCGGCGAGCTCGTGCTGCTGCTCGCCGGGTGCGTGCTCGTGGGCTTGTTCGTCGTCATCCTGCGCGCGCATTTCACGGTCCCGGCGGCGACGCTCGCGCTCGGCGCCGTGCTCTGGGTGGCCGGCGACGCGCTCTGGCTCGGCGGCGACGAGCTCGTGCAGGTCGTTCCCTGGTGGGCCGGCTTTCTCGTGCTGACGATCGTCGGCGAGCGTCTGGAGCTGGCGGCGATGGGGCGGCTCACGCGGGCCGGACGCGTCCTCTTCGGGGCGCTGACGCTTCTCTTCCTCGCGGGGCTCGCCCTGTCCGCCGTCGACGCGGGCCCGGGCGTCCGCGTCGCGGGCGCAGCCCTGCTCGGCTTCGCGCTGTGGCTCGCGCGCTTCGACATCGCCCGCCGGACGGTGCGCCGCGCGGGGTTGCCGCGCTTCGTCGCGCTCGCCCTCCTCCCCGGATACGTCTGGCTCGCGGTCGCGGGGGTGCTGTGGCTCCGCTACGGCGCGCAGATCGCCGGGCCGACGCACGACGCCGAGCTGCACGCCCTCTTCCTCGGCTTCGTGTTCTCGATGATCTTCGGTCACGCGCCGGTGATCTTCCCGGGGGTGCTCGGGGTCGCGATCCCGTTCCGGCGCGTCTTCTACGCGCACCTCGCGCTGCTGCACGCGGGGCTCGTCCTGCGCGTCGGCGGCGACCTTGCCGGGAACTTCGACGCCGCCCGCCGCGGCGGCGTCGTCAACGCGACC
>JAICYG010000029.1 GCA_025934335.1 Thermoleophilia bacterium
ATGTTCTCGTTCAGCGGCACGAACTGCTCGATGGCGGCGGCATTGCCGTACGCGATCGGTGCGCAGACCGCCTACCCGGGCCGCCAGGTGGTGGCGTTCACCGGCGACGGCTCGCTGACCATGATGCTCGGCGACCTCGCCACGCTCGTGCAGGAGAACCTGCCGGTGAAGCTGATCGTGCTGAAGAACAACACGCTCGGCCTCATCAAGTGGGAGCAGATGATCTTCATCGGCAACCCCGAGTACGGCGTCGGCTTCAACGACGTCGACTTCGTCAAGATCGCCGAGGGCTGCGGCCTGCGCGGCGTGAGGATCGACGATCCGTCGCGCTGTCGCGACCAGCTCGCGGAGGCGCTCGAGCTGAACGAGCCGGTGCTGATCGAATGCGTCACCGACCCGAACGAGCCGCCGCATCCGCCGCAGGTGACGACGGAACAGACGAAGCTGTTCGCCGAGGCGCTCATGCGCGGCGAGGAGCACCGCAAGCAGATCGCGCTCACCGTCGGGCGCGACATGCTGAAGGAGGCGGACTTCAAGGCGAGCCCGTACGGCATGCCGGCGCGGCTCAAGGAGAAGGTCGGCGGCATCCTTCCGGGCGGCGAGGACTGACATGGCGGCGACTTCTCCCGTGCGCCACGACGTCCGCGGCCTGCGTGCGCGGCCGGCCGGCATCGACTCGGTCGACGCGCGCACGCTCGCCCGCGAGCTCGCGGGCGCGGTTGCCGGCGAGGTGCGCTTCGGCCACGGCAGCCGCGCTCTGTACGCGAACGACGCGTCGGCCTACCGGCAGGTGCCGCTCGGCGTCGTCGTGCCGAGGAAGGCGGACGACGTCGTCGCCACGGTTGCGCTCTGCCGCGAGTTCGGTGCGCCCGTCTTCGCGCGCGGCGCCGGCACGGGCCTCGCGGGCCAGACCGTGAACGAGGCGGTAGTGATCGACTTCAGCAAGTACATGCGCAAGCTCGTGTCCCTCGACCCGGACGCGAAGCGCGCGCGCGTGCAACCCGGTCTCGTGCTCGACCGTCTGCGCGAGCAGGCCGAGGAGCACGAGCTCACGTACGGCCCCGACCCGGCGACGCACAGCCGGTGCACGCTCGGCGGCATGATCGGCAACAACTCGTGCGGCGTCCACTCGATCCTCGCGGGGGTCACCGCCGACAACGTCGAATCGCTCGACGTGCTGCTCTACGACGGCACGCGGCTGCGCGTCTCGCGCGGCGACGAGGCGATCCAGGGGCCGGGTGGGGCGGCGCTGACGCGGCAGCTGCGCGAGCTCGCCGAGCGGTGGGGCGACCAGGTTCGGGCCGGCTTCCCGCAGATCCCGCGGCGCATCTCCGGCTACAACCTCGATCGGCTCCTGCCGGAGAGCGGGTTCGACGTCGCCGCGGCGCTCGTCGGAACCGAGTGCACGTGCTGCTTCGTGCTCGAGGCCGACCTGAAGCTGATCCCCAGCCCGCAGCACCGCTCGCTTGTGCTGCTCGGCTACGACGCGCCCTGGACCGCAGCCGACCACGTGCCCGAGATCATGGAGTTCGACCCGATCGGGCTCGAGACGTTCGACCGCAGGCTCGTCGACAACGAGCTGAAGAAGGGGTTCAAGCGTCACCCGGAGCTGCTGCCCGGCGGCGACGCGTGGCTCCTCTGCGAGTTCGGCGCCGACTCGAAGGAGGAGGCCGACGCGAAGGCCGAGCGCCTCGTCGAGGCGATGAAGCGCAAGAACGACAAGGAGTACCTCGACCTCAAGCTCTACGAGGACGAGGAAGAGGTAAAGCAGGTCTGGGAGATCCGCGAGGGCGGCGTCGGCCATTCGAAGGTCCCGGGAGAGCATCCCGGCTGGCCGTCGTGGGAAGACGCCGCCGTCGCACCCGATCGGTGCGGCGACTACCTGCGCGACTTCGACAAGCTCGTGTCCGAGCACGGCCTCGAGGTCTCGTGCTACTTCGGCCACGTGGGCCACGGGTGCCTGCACACGCGCCTGAACTGGGACTTCTCGACGCGTGAGGGCATCCGGCGCTACCGCTCGTTCATGGAGGACGCGGCGTCGCTCGTCTCCAGCTACGGCGGGTCGCTGTCGGGCGAGCACGGCGACGGGCAGGCGCGCGCGGAGCTGCTCGACCGCATGTTCGGCCACGACCTCGTCGCTGCGTTCCGGGAGTTCAGGGCGATCTGGGACCCGGAGTCGCGGATGAACCCCGGCAAGGTCTCCGACCCGTACCCGCTCGACACGAACCTGCGCATGTCGCCGCCCTACGAGCCGCGGCGCGTCGAGACGTATTTCTCGTTCGTCTCGGACGACGGCTCCTTCGCGGCCGCGTCCGAGCGCTGCTTTGGCGTCGGCGCCTGCCGCGACCAGGTAGGCGTCATGTGCCCGAGCTACCAGGCGACGATGGAGGAGAAGCACTCCACGCGCGGCCGGGCGCGTCTGCTCTTCGAGATGATGCGCAACGACGTTCTGCACGATGGCTGGAAGTCGGAGGAGGTCAAGGAGGCGCTCGACCTCTGTCTCGCCTGCAAGGGCTGCAAGAACGAGTGCCCGGTGCGCGTCGACATGGCGACGTACAAGGCCGAGTTCCTCGCGCACTACTACGAGGGTCGCCTGCGGCCGCGGCAGGCCTACGCTCTGGGGCTGATCATGTTCTGGGCCCGTATTGCGTCGAAGCTGCCGAGGCTCTCGAACGCGGTCGCGTCGAGCGCCATCGGCAAGCGCCTGGCCGGGATCGCGCCGGAGCGGACGCCGCCGCAGTTCGCCGATGAGCCGTTCGCCGATTGGTTCGCGCGCCGCGGTGGGACGAAGGTGCAGGGCGGGCGACGCGTCGTCCTCTGGCCCGACACGTTCACGAACTACTTCGAGCCCGAGATCGGGAAGGCAGCGGTCGACGTGCTCGAGGCCGCCGGCTGCTCGATCGAGCTGCCGCACGGCGCCGTCTGCTGCGGCCGGCCGCTCTACGACTTCGGGATGCTGAAGCTCGCGAAGCGGCAGCTCGAGCAGATCCTCGACCGGCTCCGGCCGGAGATCCGCGCGGGCGTGGAGCTGGTGGGGCTCGAGCCGAGCTGCGTCGCCGTCTTCCGCGACGAGCTCGTGAACATGCTCCCGCACGACGAGGACGCGAAGCGGCTTTCGAAGCAGACGTACTCGTTCGTCGAGTTCCTCACCGACCGGCTCGACTGGCAGCCGCCGAAGCTCGACGCGAAGGTCGTCGTGCAGGGGCACTGCCACCATCGAGCCGCCGAGAAGACGATGAGCCATGACCGCGAGCTCCTCGACCGGCTCGGGCTCGACTACGAGATCCTCGACACCGGCTGCTGCGGCATGGCGGGTTCGTTCGGCTACCACGAAGGCGAGCACTACGACGTCTCCGTCAAGGTGGCGGAGCACAGCCTGCTGCCGAAGCTGAAGGAGCTCGACGGCGACACGATGGTGATCGCAGACGGGTTCTCGTGCCGGGGGCAGATCGAGCAGCTCGACGGTCACGAGCCGCTGCACGTGGCCGAGGTCGTGCAGCGCGCGCTGCGGGCAAGCGGCGGCCTTCCGCACGAGCATCCGGCGGAGCCTGAGCCGAGGTCGTCGCGCGGCCGCAGCGCGGCCGTGGTCGCGGCCGTCGCCGCAGGCGCGGTGGCTGCCGCGCTCGCAGCTCGCTCGTAGGCGCCGGTCTCACTCCGCGTTCACACGCCCCTGGCATGGTCGCGGGGTGACGCCGACGCCCGTCCGCAGGCGCCGGCGGCGGCGCACCCGGCGTCTCTGGCCGTTGGCGGTCGCCGCCCTCGTGCTCGCGCTCGTCCTGGCGGCCCTCCTCGTGCCACGTCGAAAGGGCGCGACGACCGCGACCACCTTGCCGTCCACGACGATCGCCGCGGTCGCCCCGCCGCGGCGCCCGCCCTCGCCTCCGCGGCGGCTCGTCGAGCGGCGTACCGGCACGCTCGTGGCAGCGGTGCAGGACGCGGCTGCGACCCAGGTTCCCGGGGGTGTGATGCTGCTCGGCGGGCTGACGGACGCCGACCGATCGCGGACGGACATCCGGATCGCGACGCCCGAAGCGGACCGAGCCGCCGGAACTCTGCCGACCGCGGTCCACGACGCGGCAGCGGTCACCGTCGGTGGCGCTGTCTACCTGTTCGGCGGCGGCACCAACACGGGCACGCAGACGGACGAGATCGTGCGGGTGCCGGTGCACGGCGGCCGTGCCACGATCGTGGGGCGTCTACCCGCGCCGAGCTCGGACCAGGCAGCGGTCGCCGTCGGCGCCACCGCGTACGTGGTCGGCGGCTACACCGGGTCCCGCTGGCTCGACACGGTGGTCGCCTGGCGGCCGGGACGTCCGGCGCGCGTCGTCGCGCACCTGCCCCGGCCGGTCCGGTACGCGGCTGTCGCGGCGGTCGGCTCGACGATCGTGATCGCGGGCGGCTCGCTCGAAAACGGGACGGCGAGCGACGACGTGCTCGCGCTCCGCGCCGGCGGCGGTCCTGTCCGCCGGCTGGGAAGGCTGCCCGCGCCGACGACGCACGCCGCTGCGGCGAGCGTGGGCGGCGTCGTCTACGTCATCGGTGGGCGTGGCGCCGCGGTCGGGACGCCCACTGGCCGGGTCGTCTCCGTCGATCCGGGGAAGCGGCAGGTGCACGCAGCAGGGAGCCTGACGTCGCCTCGTTCCGATCTGGCGGCGGTGGCTGTGGGCGGACGGATCGTTCTTGCCGGCGGCCGTGACAGCGGAGGCACCGAGGCGCTGCTCGGGGAGCTCGTGCGCGCGACGCGGCGCCGCTCGACTGCGTCGGCGAATGTGTACGTCCACGACGGTCCAGACGAGCTCACAGGCGCCGCGAGGACCGCCCGGCCTCTTGTCTACGTGCCGAACAGCGGCAGCGACACGGTCGACGTGATCGACCCGCATACGGACCGCATCGTCGAGCACTTCCGGGTCGGCGGGCTGCCTCAGCACGTCGTGCCGGCGTGGAACCTGCGCACGCTCTACGTCACGAACGACACCGGCAACAGCCTGACCACGATCGATCCGCGCAACGGCAGGCCCGGTCGCACGATTCCGGTCGCCGACCCGTACAACATGTACTTCACACCCGACGGCCGCGACGCGATCGTGGTCGCGGAGCGTCTCCATCGGCTCGACTTCCGCGACCCGCACACCTTCGCGCTCCGCCGCTCGCTCGACGTGCCCTGCCGCGGTGTCGACCACATGGACTTCAGCGCGAACGGTCGCTACGCGCTCGCGAGCTGCGAGTTCTCGGGGCAGATGGTCGTGGTCGACGTCCATGGCCGGCGGGTCGTGCGCACGATCGACCTCCCCGACGGCGTCGCGGGAATGCCGCAGGACGTGAAGCTCTCACCGGACGGCCGCATCTACTACGTCGCCGACATGCACGCGAACGGCCTCTGGGAGATCGACGCCCGCACCTACCGCGTGCTGCGATTCCAGGCCACGGGAGCGGGGGCACACGGCCTCTATCCGAGTCGCGACGCCAGGTACCTCTACGTGTCCAACAGGGACGCGGGCACCGTCTCCGTTCTCAGCTTCAGGACGCGGAAGCCGGTGGCGACGTGGCGGATACCGGGTGGGACGCCCGACATGGGCGGCGTGTCCGCGGACGGCAAGGTGCTGTGGCTCTCCGGCCGCTACCGAAGCGAGGTCTACGCGATCTCGACCCGCACCGGAAAGCTGCTCGCCCGCATCCGCGTGGGCGCCGGGCCGCACGGCCTCTGCGTGTGGCCCCAGCCGGGGCGGCACTCGCTCGGCCACACCGGCATCCTCCGCTGATGCGTCTCGTCCTCCTCGCCGCGGCAGCGGCGCTGCTCGCTGGTTGCGCCGGTGGTCACTCCACTGCGCGCGGGCGCGGTGTGTTCGAACGCTCGTGCACGAGTTGCCACACGCTCACCGGGCACGACACGTCTGCGCGTGGCGGCGATCTGCGCGCGGCCCGGTTGACGGCGGCGGACGTCGCCAGCTTCGCGCGCATCATGCCCGTGCGCCCGCCTCTCTCGTCCGCCGACGCGCGGGCTGTCGGTCGGTACGTGGTGTCGCGCTAGCGGCTAGCGCAGCCGGTCGGCGAACGACTCGAGGTCGTCTGCGTGCAGCCCGATCTCGCCGGCCTCGAGGGCCGCCTTCACCTCGCGCGCGAGCTGGTGGCCCTCGCTGTCCTGGTGCGGCTCGAGCACCGTCGTCAGTGACGCGACGACGGCGCTCCCCTCGTGCAGCTGGATATCGACGGTTTTGAGCTGCGTCTTGTCGTCGATGTAGGGGTCGTCCGGCACACCGACCCAGACGGTGACGGTGCCGCCGTTCGGCAGCGCTGCGTGCTCGAGGGCGGGGGAGGTGCGCAGGCTCATCGGCGGCACCGTACAACGTCCGACCGCGACGCGATGCTGGGAACCGTGACGCCGGAGCGCGTGGTCGACCTGCGTCCCCGCACGATCATGCGGGTCCTGCTGATCGTGCTCGCCGTCGCGGCCTCGCTCGAGGTGATCTGGATCGCGAGGCACGTGCTCTCGTGGGTGGTCATCGCGCTGTTCCTGGCACTCGCGCTCGACCCGTTCGTCGGCTTCATCCAGCGACACACCCGCCTCGGGCGTGGCACGGCGATCGCCGTCGCATACCTGATCGTGATCGCCGTGATCGCGGGCATCGGCGCCACGTTCATCCCGAAGCTCGTCGACGAGGTGAACGGCTTCGTGCAGGCGCTCCCGAACTACGTGCACGACCTGACGCACGGGCGCGGCCGGCTCGGTTTCCTCGAGCGCAAGTACCACGTCGTCGAGAAGGTGCGCGAGCAGGTGCAGAACGGCGGCGCGAGCAGGGTGCTCGGACTGTCGGGCGCCGCGCTGTCCGTCACCAAGAGCGTGATCACGATCATCGCCGCGACCGTGACGATCGTGTTCCTGACGTTCTTCATGCTGCTCGAAGGGCGCACCTGGGTGGAGCGGGTGTACTCGCTGCTTCCGGAGGCGTCGCGACCGCGCTGGCGACGGGTCGGCGACGACATCTACCGGACGATCGGAGGCTACGTCACCGGCAACATCGTGATCAGCCTGATCGCGGGCGCGTCGATCACGGTCGTTCTGCTCGTCATGGGCGTTCCGTATGCGGTCGCGCTGGGATTGATCGTCGCGTTCCTCGACCTGATCCCGCTCGCGGGCGCGACGCTCGCGGGGATCATCGTCACGGTGGTCGCATTCCTGCACACGGTCCCGGCCGGGATCGTGGTGCTGGTCTTCTTCGTCGTCTACCAGCAGATCGAGAACCATTTCCTGCAGCCCGTCATCTACGGGCGCACCGTGCAGCTGTCGCCGCTCGCGGTGCTCGTGTCGGTGCTGGTCGGGGCCGAGCTCGCCGGGATCCTCGGCGCGCTCGCCGCGATCCCGGTGGCCGGCGCGCTGCAGGTCGTCATTCGCGACCAGCTCGCGACAAGGCGCGGCCCCGGGATCGAGGCGTCTGCGGAAGCGCCTGCATTAGGAGGTCACGGCTCGACGGCTTAGGCTCGTACATCCCCGAACCCCCTGGACCCGCGGGGTCCCGAAGATCCCCCGAATGGCGCATGACCAATAGCAGCCGGTCGGCCGACTATCCGACCATGGCATCCGGTGGACGCAGGGTCGTTGCTGCGCTCGCATGTCTCGCCGCGCTTGCGGTGCTGGCGGCGGTTGCGACCCCGACTGCAGGCTCCACGCCGACGAGGCACGAGTCGTCGCTCGTTGGGCTCGAAGGGAGCGTCCTTCAGCGACTGAACGCGATCCGCGCCCGGTACGGCCTGCTGCCGCTGCGCACGAGCACGAAGCTCGCCGCGGCCGCGACGCAGCATTCGCGCGAGATGGCTGCCGACGGGTACTTCCAGCACGAGTCGGCCGACGGGACGGCATTCTTCACGCGGATCGCCCAGTGGTACTCGTCGAAGGGCTACGGGTACTGGGCGGTCGGCGAGAATCTGTTGTGGTCGTCGCCGTCGGTCGACTCGGGTCGCGCGCTCTCGATGTGGATGCACTCGCCGGAGCACCGCGCGAACATCCTGAACGCCCGGTGGCGCGAGATCGGCGTGGCCGCCGTCCATGCCACGGCGGGTGGGACGTACGGCGACCAGCCGGTCACGATCATCACGACGGACTTCGGCGTCCGCCGGTAGCCGCGGGCCGCGGTACCGTTCCCGGCGGGCGCCCGTAGCTCAGCGGAAGAGCGGCGGCCTTCTAAGCCGTTGGTCGGGGGTTCGAATCCCTCCGGGCGCATGGGTCAGACGACTGATCGGCGGTTCGTCCTGGTCGCCGGGCCGCCCGGAGCCGGGAAGACGACCCTGGCCGAACCGCTCGCCGTCGAGCTTTGCCTGCCGCTGATCGCGAAGGACCCGATCAAGGAGGCGTTGATGGTCGCCTTCGGGACGCCACGCTCCGTCGAGGAGAGCAGGATGGTCGGAGGCGCGGCTGTGAAGGCTCTCCTCGCGGTCGCGGCCACGAGTCGCGGAGCCGTTCTGGAGAGCACGTTCTATCCCGAGACCGTCAGCGCGCTCCGTGCTCTCTCGGGCAGGTTCGTCGAGGTGCGGTGCTCGGTTCCGCGGGAAGTGGCGCTCGCCCGCTACCGAGCACGCAGGCGACATGCCGGCCACTTCGAGGCCGCTCGCACCGACGAGGAATTGTGGAGCCCCGGCCTGATCGAACCGCTGGGGCTGGGGCCGGTGATCGTGGTCGACACGACAACGCCCGTCGACGTTACGGCTCTCGCGGCGCAGGTGAGCGCAGCCTTCGACGCCGACACCTGAGCGCACTCGGCGGCGGGACATGCCCCGGACGCATGCCTCCGCCGCCGAGGTCGAAATCGTCCTACTCGCTCAGCAGCACCCGTTGGAGCAGCAGTCCGAGTCGCAGCAGCCGGACGTGCAGCAGTCGGTCGCCATGTGCTCTCCTCCCTTCATCGATGGACGTCGATGCATTATATTGACATACATCGATGAAGACTCTCCAGGTCATCCCCGCGATCTGCTGCGGGCCGGACACTCCGGTGCTCGACTCCGAGGACGCCGAGCGCCTTGCCACGCAGTTCAGGGCGCTCGCCGATCCCACACGCGTCGGGATCGTCAACCGGCTCGCAGCCGCAGCCGAGGTCTGCGTCTGCGACCTCACGGCCGCCTTCGACCTGTCGCAGCCGACGATCTCGCACCACCTCCGCATCCTCCGGGAAGCGGGCCTCGTGGAGGTGACGAAGCGCGGGACGTGGTCGTACTACCGGCTGCTTCCCGAGGCGGTCGAGCCCCTACGGCTCGCGCTGGGCGCGTCCTCCTGAACCTGGCCGGTCGCTTCCCCGCGCGCTCAACTCTTCGGCGGGACGTACACGAGGTCGAGCGTGTCCCTGCGTCCCGACCAGCTGAGCGTCAGTCGCCAGCAGCCGGCGGCGGGAACGTCGACGTACGACGGCCCCGGCCCGGTCGTGATGATCCGCCGTACGGGTGCGCCGACCGCCTTCGTTCCGTCCATCTGCTGCAGCCTGATCCACAGCGCCGCGACCGACTTCGAGAGGCGGCGCGGCACCCACAGGATCTTGTTGTTCTTGTGCTCGGCCGGCGGGGCGTTGAGCGGGAACCCGAAGAGGACGCCCCCGATCGCACCGCGCTTCCCGAGCACGTACGGGATGCGCGGTTTCCCTCCGCTGAAACCGCCCCGCATCCAGACCGGCAGCACCCCGTGATGCACAGTCGCGGCGCATGGCGCCGCTGCACCCTCACGTGCGTCGCCGCCGGCCGCGGACAGGGGGATCACGGTCGCCGCCAGGGCGACCAGCGCGACGCCGAGGCTCCGATTGAGCATTGCCCGCTTCAGGTTCTCACCTCCTGAAGCTCCTGTCCAGACGGGATCCCGGCGCCCGCGTTTCCGCTCACCCTCGGGCGGCGATGCCTTCCCTGAACCGATCCGAGGAGGACGAATGGCTGAGAAGAAGCTGCAGGGCAAGAAGGTCGCCGTGCTCGCGGCCGACATGGTCGAGCAGGTCGAGCTCGTCGAACCGCGCAGGGCGCTCGAGGATGCGGGTGCGCAGACCGAGCTGATCTCGATCCATCCCGGCGAGATCCAGGGGTTCAACCACTTCGACCCGGCGGACAAGCACAAGGTCGACCGCACGGTCGAGGAGGTGCAGGCGTCCGACTACGACGCGCTCTTCGTCCCCGGCGGGGTCGGCAACCCAGACCAGCTACGCGGCGACGAGAACGCCGTCTCGTTCGTGCGCGACTTCTTCGAGGCGGGCAAGCCGGTGGCGGTGATCTGCCACGGGCCGTGGATCCTCGTCGAGGCGGACGTCGTTCGCGGCCGCAAGCTCACGTCGTGGCCCACGCTTCAGACCGACATCCGGAACGCCGGCGGCAACTGGGTGGACAAGGAGGTGGTCGTCGACCAGGGGCTCGTTACGAGCCGCAAGCCCGACGACATTCCTGCGTTCAACGACAAGATGATCGAGGAGTTCTGCGAGGGCGAGCACGCGAAGCAGCGCGAGAAGACCAGGGCGGCACGCTGAGCGAGCAGGCGGCGCTCCTCGACCTCGACGGCACGCTCGTAGACGCGAACTACGAGCACGCGTTCGCGTGGTACCGGGCGTTCCGGCGGTTCGAGATCGTCGTGCCGATGTGGCGGGTGCACCGCCACATCGGCATGGGCGGCGACCAGCTCGTCGCCGCGGTCGCGGGCGACGAGGTCGAGGAGCGCCTGGGCGACGATCTGCGCGAGGCGTCGCGCGTCGAATTCAGGCGGCTGCGCGACGAGTGCGAGCCGCTCGAAGGTGCGCATGCCCTCTGCGTCGAGTTGAAGCGGCGCGGGCGCGTCGTCGTGCTCGCGTCGTCGTCGAACGAGGACGACCTCGACCACTTTCTCGACCTCCTGCAGGTGCGCGGCGTCGTCGACGGCTGGACGACGGCCGACGACGTCGAGCGGACGAAGCCGCACCCGGACGTGATCGAGGCGGCGCTCGCTAAGGCGGGCACGCGCGAGGCGGCGATGGTCGGCGACTCCCGCTGGGATGTGGAGGCCGCGGCGAACGCGGGGCTCGAGACGGTGTGCGTGATCACCGGCGGCTGGTCGGAGCAGGAGTTGCGCGACGCAGGTGCGGCATGCGTGTACGACTCGCTCGTCACGCTGCGAGAGCGCCTGGACGACACGCCGCTACGATGAGCGGCGCACGGTGGCAGTAGCTCAGTTGGTAGAGCCCCGGGTTGTGGTCCCGGTGGTCGGGGGTTCGAGTCCCCTCTGCCACCTCTTTCGTCTCCGGCCGACGCTACGCTTGTGCGGCTCGGCCCCGTAGCTCAGAGGACAGAGCGGGAGCCTTCGAAGCTCCGTGCGTAGGTTCGATTCCTACCGGGGCCATTTTTGTAGCCGTCCTTGACAACGAATGGCTTGATCTAGCCGTTCTTCGCGCTCATACATGCCGGCCTCGCACGTGCGGTGCCCACCCCGGTGCCACCTCGCGGTGCGTGTGAGATCAAGAGTTCACGCATTTCACCGCGAGCGCCGGAGTCGCTTCTCGATGCCAGCCACGCGTTCCTCGAGGCGAGCGTGACGTTGCTCTAGATCTTCGAGCCGTGCAAGCGCCGCTCGCTGCGACACGTAGCCGCGGTTTCGTGGGTTGAACTGCTCGGCGGAGTAACGACCGCCGCTGAGCGCGGCGAGCGCGTCCGCGTACCGCTCGGGGATCGCGCCCTGTTCCCAGCGAATGACGGTTTGCCGGCTCGTTCCAAGTGTTGCTGCGAAACGATCGTGACTCTGGTTGCCGCGCAGCTCTCGAACCAGCTCCGCAGGGGAGGCATCGGAATCGTTCGTCGGCACGCGCTCAAGTGTGGCGTCACCTTAAAAACGCTACTAGTGTCATTTAAACGCAACGTAATAAAACGTATGGTAGGAATGTCCACATGGCACCTCTGTTGGGACCTGACGCGCCGGCGGTACATGGACCGCGTGGGAAGATCGCGCTGGTTCGGCAACTACTCGGGATGCGCCAGCTCGAGTTCGCACGCGCGCTGGGTGTCTCCCGGGAATCGGTCTCACACTGGGAGAACCTGGATGCCGACGGCCTTCCGCGCCAGCGGGTAACGCCGAAGAACGCCGCGGCGATCGCTGAGCTCGTGTCCTCGCGTCTCGGCGAGGCGGTGCCCGCGTCTGCCTTCTCCGAGACTGTCCCGTCGCCGATGGAGTTCCTCGCGAGCGAGGTGGCGCGCCTCGCGACGCTGACGGAGGCCGTGATCCACGAGCAGCGTGCCCTCCGGCTTGCACTCGAGGTGCTTGTCAATAGGCTCGACTCCCGCTCTCACTGACGCAGTTAGCCGAAGGAATGGTTAAGAGTATCCCGAAAGGGGGTAGAGTTGTCCGGTCGCCGGTATACTGTCCGGTGCACGAGACACTAAATGGGTGTTTCTGAGACCACTACCCCAACAGGGAGGTGCATGTTGGAGCTCGCGGCTCCGCACGAGCAGGAGACCAGGGATCAGCTCGCGCGGCTTGATGACGCCATTGAGACGGGCATCCAGATCCTGAGCGATCACGCACGAGATGTTGACCCAAATCAAATTCAGACACTCGTCGAGACCGCGGAGCGGCTAGCGCTTCGGCTCGACGAGAACCTGCCGCCGGCCATGGAGGCGGCGAACGTCGCTGAGATCCGGGGGATCCTCATCGGCGCGCTTCGCAAGCTGCGCGAAGCACAGGAGTCGGAGGAGGCGAGACCTCTAGACGTCCTCGATGACTTTCTCGTTCGCGCTGAATCGATTCGCCACATCATCAGAGATGCACTCGACGAGGAGCTTCCAGTGAATGCAAGAGATCCAAAGGCGCTGCTCACGCTGCTTCAGCAGACGCTGCCTGGCCTCTCGAAGAAGCAGCTCGCCGAGCTTCTAGGAATCGACCCGAAGACCCTCGCCCGGTGGGATGCGGGAACAGGACGCGTGAGCCATCGTGCTCAACTCGTGCTGCGCATGGTGCTTCTCCTGCGTAGAGGGTGGACCCCTGAGGGGACCTTTGCTTGGTTCTACCGCGTTCGCCGCGATCTAGGTGGACACCGAGCGATCGATCTCCTTGAAGAAAAAGCCATCAACGAGGAGGCCCTAATGGACTCCGTACGCGCGGGGAGAGCGCAACATGCCTCATGAGCCGCTCACGACCTGGTTCGAGGGGCACACGTTCTTCCGCTACTCGAGCTACGACACCCCGTTCTGGGCGCGGATGAACAAGAGCGCTGGGCGGTGGCATCAGATCGGCTCACACGCCACTCAATACCTGTCGGTTGACCCGGATGGCGCGTGGGCCGAGCTGATCAGACACGAAGGACTCCGGACTGAGGAAGAGGTCGACCTGGTGCGTATCCAGATGTGGGCGGCGATTGTGCGCCAGGCGAACCTCGTCGACTACAGCACCTTCGAGAACGCGGAGCGTTCCGGCTTCTCGCCGGCCGCGCTCATTGACGACGACTGGGGGACGTGCCAGGCAGAAGGCGAGCGCCTGCGGAGCCTCGGCTACGCAGGCGTCGTCGCCCCCAGCGCCGCCCTTCCCGGGGCGATCAACGTGACGCTCTTCGGCAGTCGCATGCGTGCTACGTGGACGCACGAGCCGCAGCTCGCGTCCGCGATCCCGGCGTGCGTCGTCGCCGTCGGGTCGCCGCCGCCGGGCCTCGTGGCGCGCGTGCGGCAGTTCGGCGACAGTCACACCGGCTACGACGCGTACCTCGACCGCGCTGCCGAGTCGGGACGTGCGGAGTCGGTCGAGAGGGACCCACGCGAAGAGTTTGAGAGCCGCGTGCGGGAGCTGCTACCCGAGGAGGATCAGGAGCAGTCCTAACGCCACATCAGGTTGATGGGGTCGAGCGGCGATCCGACCCCCTGCTTCGCCCACGAGCGCCCGACCCCGGGTCAAGCTACGTCCCGCCGTTTTAGCGCGCTAGTGGCTTGTTGATACACCTCCTTTTATGCCGTCGTCTTCCGCGTGGGACTTCACATTTCGTCCAGGCGTGCCCAGGCGCGCTCGTGTGGTGCCCACCCCCGTGCCACCTCGTACGGTCGAAAAGACGCGATTTGCAGGGTAGGTTCGATCCCTACCGGGGCCATATGCGGCTCGTTCGGCTCGCGCTCGCCGTCGCCGCCACCGCCTGCCTGCCGGCGGTGGTCGTACCGTCCGCGCCCGCCGCCCGCGGTCACGCGTGCACGCCGGGCGTGCGCTGGCTCGAGCGGTGGGACGTCGCGTACGCCGGCCGGCTGCTCCGCCCCGTCGGCGTGTACACCCGTCCCGGCGGGGAGGCGTTCATGTCACTCGGCATTGCCGACCACTACGGGTTCCAGGTCGTGTTGCCGATCGTCGCCGAGCGGCTGTCGAAGAGCTGCCGGCCGACATGGTTCCGCGTCCGCGTCGCGCACTACCCGAACGGGACCCTCGGCTGGATCCGCGCCGGCACGATCGCAACCTCGCGCATCCGCCGTCGCATCGTCGTCGACGTCTCGCAGCGTCGCCTGTTCCTCTACCAGCGGGGGAAGCTCGTGCTCAGCACTCCGGCCGCGGTCGGCAAGCCGAGCACGCCGACGCCGCCCGGTCGCTTCTACATCACTCAGCGGTTCATCGTCACGGCGCCGAACAGCCCGTTCGGCACGCGCGCGCTCGGCATCTCCGCGTTCTCGAACGTCCTCCGCTCGTGGGTCGACGGCGGCCCGGTCGGGATCCACGGGACGAACGAGCCGTTCTCGATCGGCAAGGGCGTCTCGCACGGTTGCATCCGGCTGCCGGAGCAGACGATGCGGCGGCTGTTCGGGCTCGTGGCGCTCGCGACGCCGGTCCTGATCCGGCCGTAGAGCGTCTCAGCGGTCGGGGATCCTCAGCTCGCGGCCCGAGTAGAACCCGGAGCGCTCCTCGACGACGTACGGCGCCATCGCCTGCCGCCGGGCGCTCTCGACGTCCGACAGCCGGTACTCGTCGCGGGACTCCGGCGAGTCCCAGATCGAGATGCCCACCACCTCGCTCCCGTCCGGCGAGTACAGCTCGTACGCGCGCAACATCCCTGCCGGGAACTCCGCGGGCCGCCAGGACCGGCTGAACTCCTCGCGGGCGCCCGGCCGGAGCCGCCGGGTCGTGATCCACACGTGGGTCGTGTCGAGCTCCATGTGGGCTGCCTCCCTGTGTCGGCGTCGGGAGGGCGATTATCGCCGCGCGAGGGCCTGCGACGCGAGCACTGTCGCCGGGCGTCAGTGAACCGCGACCGGCGGGTGCGTCTCGTGGCTCGACTTCAGGTCCGGCTCAGCGCCGATCAGGGCGTCCACCACGTCGGGATCGAACTGGGAGCCGCGCATCCGGACGATCTCGTCGACGGCGTCGCTCCAGCGGAACGGCTCGCGGTAAGGCCGCGTATCGGTCATCGCGTCGAGCGTGTCGGCGACGGAGAAGATCCTCGCGGCGGGAGGGATGCGCTCGCCCGCGAGCCCGTCGGGATAGCCGAGGCCGTCCCACCGCTCGTGGTGAGAGCGGATCACCTCGATCCCGCGCCCCTGCACGAACGGGATGTGGCCGACCATGCGGTGACCGATCACCGGGTGCCGCTCGATGCAGCGCCGCTCGTCCGGGTCGAGCGGGCCGGGCTTGAGCAGGACGTGGTCCGGGATGCCGATCTTGCCGATGTCGTGCAGCAGGAAGCCCCACTCGAGCGTCGGGTCGTCGAGCAGCGACGGGTCGAGCTCGAGGGTGAGCCTCGTCGCGTACGCGCTGACGCGCCGCGAGTGCGCGCTCGTTCCCGAGTCGCGCGACTCGAGAGCGTCGAGCAGCGCCTCGAGGATCTGACGGTAGGTGTCGGTGAGCAGCTCGTGCTGGCGCTGGCCGATGTCGATCAGCCGCAGGATCTCGCCCGAGGTCGCCGTCACCTCGTCGTCCTCGCCGCCCGGCGCGCAGAGGCGGTGCACGGTCGAGAGCAGGTGCAGCGGCTCGAGCGGCTTGATCAGGACCGCGTTCGCGCCGACGAGGCGGGCGCGGCGCCCGGCCTCCTCCGAGCCGCTGATCGCGATGATCGGCAAGCGCCGGGTGCGCAGGCTCTCGCGCAGCCGCTCGCAGTAGAAGACGCCGTCGATCCCGGGCAGCCCGATGTCGAGCACGATCACGTCGGGGAGGCGCTCGGCGATGCGCTTCTCGGCCTCGATCACATGGTGCGCGGTGACGACCTCGAGGCCTTCGACCTCGAGCACGAGCCTGAGCATCTCGCACAGCCCGCGGTCGTCGTCCACGACGAGGACGCGGAGCGGCTTCATCGGCATGTTCGTTTCCCCCTTACGTGCCTGCGACTGACGTGCTCTCTTCGTCGACAGAACGGCGCCGCGCCTTGAGTCGGAGGTTTGACCAGGAAGAGGGAGGCTGCACGTGGAAAGGACGCGTCGATCTGTCCCGGCGGCGGACTACGGATCACTCCCGCGAGGGACTACGCTTCGTCTCCGCGGGCGTGGCGGAACTGGGTAGACGCGCCGGGCTTAGGACCCGGTGGGCTTCGGCTCTTGGAGGTTCGAGTCCTCTCGCCCGCACTACCCGCGCTCTCTGAGCGCGCGGTCGAGCTCGCTGCGATGGTCGGCGAGCCAGCGCAGGTTCGCGACGACGGCCTCGCCGCCGGTCACGCGCCAGTCCGCCCGGCGGAGGCGGCCCTCGCGCTGCGCGACGAGCTCGTCGAGGAGAGCCGCGCGCTGCGCCCCCGTCAGGCCGTAGGCGTCGCAGAGGATCCGCAGGCGCTCGCCCCTGCGGTCGAGCGGGATGCCCCAGGGGGCGAGCTGCTCGTCGGCGCGGATCCCGGCCCAGTACGTCGCGGCGAGCGCGACGTCGAGCACGCGCGTGGTCGGCGCCGCGAGCTCCCAGTCGATCAACGCGACCGGCAACCCGTGACGGAAGATGACGTTCGTCCAGAACAGGTCGAGGTGCCCGATCACCTCTCCCTCCGACGCGCCGGTGACGTGCTTGTCCCACTCCGCGTCGACCGGCGGCTCGAAGCCGGTTTGCGCGTCGTGCGCGGCGCGCAGCAGCGTGCCGATCGCGGCGACGACCTCGTCCGAGGCCGGCGCGGGCGCGAACCCAGGCTCGCCATCGACGAAGGAGAGGATCTCGCGACCCAACTCGTCGAAGCCCAGGAACCGCGGAGCGCCGTCGAAGCCGGCCTGCTCGTACCACGTCAGGAGCGCCCGGACGCCGGACGGCTCCGGCGGCCGTCGCACCGTGTCGCCGACGCGCACGACGACGTTCACGTCGCCGCCCTCGAGCGGCACCTCGTCGAGCCCGTGGTGCGGCTCCGTCACGGGGCGATGATCACGTTCCCACGGCTCATCACGAGGAGCCGCGCCGACTCGTTCGACAGCACGCGGGCGTCGCCGTGGACGACGACGACGTCGGCGGGCGCCCCGGTAACGAGCGAGCCGAGCGGCGATCGGCCGAGCTCGGCTCCGGCTCGCGAGGTGGCGGCCGCGAGCACCTGCGGCGGCGTCATTCCCGCCTCGTGCATGAGCTGGAGCTCACGGACGTCGATGCCCAGCGGGATTCCGGCATTGCCGACGTCGGTTCCGTAGAGCGGCAGGTCGCCGCCGGCGATGAGTTGCCGCGCGACGCCGAGGCAGCCGCCGTCGACGAGCTCCTCCACGTGCAGCGTCGCGACGAACGGCAAGTGGCGGCGGAGGATCTCGCGAATCTGGTCGGGGGTGGCGCCGCAGGGCGTATGGGCGAGCTCGTCCACGCCGCCCGCGAGGGCACGCCGGACGCCCTCGACGCCCATCGCGTGAGCCGTCACGCGCAGCCGTTGTGCATGCGCCTCGGCCACGATCGCGCGCACCTCCGCCACGGACAGCATCGGCCAGGCGCCGTGCCCCGGGTCGAGCGCGACCTTGATCACCGCGGCGCCGCGCCGCGCGAGCATCCGCACCGCCGCGCGCGCGTCTGCGGGGCTCCGGACGTCGAGCGCGATGCTCGGGCCCCATACGGTCTCCGGGTAACCGCCGCTCACCGAGACGAGCGGCCCCGCCATCAACACGAGCGGGCCGAGCTGACGTGACGGAGGTCGTAGCGCGCTGAGCGGGGCGCCGAGGTTCCTGACGGTGGTGTCGCCGCCCTCGACCATGCCCGCCTCGGTGTGGACGTGCAGGTCGATGAAACCGGGGAGGATCGTCGCGTCGCGCAGGCGGATGGTGCGCTTCGCCTTCGCAGCGAGCGACGGCCCTACCCCAATCACCTTGCCGTCGCGCACGAGGAGCCGTCCCGGCGACTCGAAGTGCGTGCCGTCGAAGAGACGTGCTGCGGTGATCAGCACATCGCCGTGAAGCTGGTGCTTCCCGCCGCAGCCGGCGGCGGCAGCCGAAACGGCACCCAGGAGAACGACGAGCGCGAGCGCGCGGGCGTTCACGGCAGGACGCTGAAGATCTCGTCGACCGGCGCCCGCTCTTTCTGCGGCGGTTCGCTCGCCGGCGGCCCGAGGTGCACGAGCGCGATCACCACCTCGCGCGGGTCGAGCGCGAGCGCCTCGCGGACGGGGGGCTCCCGAAAGCTCGCGGGCGTGCGCCAGTACGACGCGAGCCCGCGGCCCGTCGCCGCCAGGAGGAGCGCGTAGACCGCCGCCGCCGTCGCGAGCCGATCCTCCTCGGCGAGCACCGGGTCCTCGGACGGCACCGCGGTCACGAGCACGAGCGTCGGCGCACGCCGCAGCTTCGCCGCCTCTTTCTCCCCGACGACGCCGTCGAGCTGCGCACGCGTCTCCGGCCCGAGCAGGCGGAACCGCCAGGGGCTCGTCAGCTTGTGATTCGGCGCCTGGCGGGCGAGCTCCACGAGCTCCCGCACGACCGCCTCGCCGACCGGCTCGGGACCGTACTGCTTGTGCGTCCGACGGGCGCGAATGGCGTGATCGACCTCCACGCGCCGGACGGTACCCACCTGGTTCAATGCCCTGCAGATGGCGCCACAGGTCGAGGAGCTCGCGGAGAACAAGGTCAAGCTGACGGTCGACGTCCCGGCGCACGACGTGCACCACGCGATCGAGCACGCGGCGAGCGACCTCGCGCAGTCGGTCCGGATCCCCGGCTTCCGCAAGGGCAAGGTGCCGATGCCGCTGCTCGTGCAGCGCGTCGGGCGCGAGCGCATCTACGCGGAGGCGGTCGACAGCCACATCGGCGGCTGGTTCTGGAACGCAGCGGCCCGTGCGCGCGTCAACCCGGTTGCCATGCCCGACTACGAGTTCGATCTGCCGACGAGCGACAGCGCGGACTGGCGGTTCACCGCGATCGTCGAGGTGCAGCCGAAGCCCGAGCCGGCCGACTGGACGACGCTCGAGGTGCCGAAGCTCGAAGTCGAGGTGCCGCAGGAGGCAGTGAATGCGGAGCTCGAGCTGCTGCAGCACACCGTCGCCGAACTGGCGCCCGTCGAGGGCCGCCCGGCGCAGGACGGCGACGTGGTCGTCGTCGACCTGCTCGCGAGCGACGGCAGCGCGCAGCGCGACTACGTCGTCGAGCTCGGCTCGGAGCGGCTCGTCGAGGAGATCGAGAACGGCATTCGCGGCCTCTCGGCCGGCGAGGAGCGGGCGATCGCGTACGAGCTCGCGGACGGCTCGCGTCGCTCGGCGACCGTCGTCCTCAAGGAGATCCGCGAGCGCGTCCTGCCGCCGCTCGACGACGAGCTCGCGAAGACGGCCACGGAGTTCGACACCCTCGCAGAGCTCCGCACCGACGCCGAGAACAGGCTGCGCGAGCAGGTCGAGGAGGAGGTCGAGGGTCGGTTCCGCGCTGCGGCGCTCGACAAGCTGGTCGAGGCGACCGGCTATGTCGCACGGGGCCCGCTCGTCGAGGCCCGCACCCGCGAGCTCCTGACCGGCCTCGCCCGCAGCCTCGAAGCGCGGGGCATCGACGCCGGTTCGTACCTGCAGCTGACGGGGCAGTCGCCGGAACAGCTCGAGCTCCGCCTGCGCGCGGAGGCGGCGCTGTCCGTCTCGCGCGAGCTCGTGCTCGAGGCCGTCGCCGACAAGCTCGGCGTCGAGGTGACCGACGACGAGATCCGCGCCGACCTGCGCGAGGCGGGGGAGACCGACGAGGACATCGACGCGTTCGTCGAGCAGGGCGGCGCCGACAACGTGCGCGAGGACATCCGCCTCAAGCGCGCGCTCGACCGGCTCGCGGCCGAGGTCCAGCCGATCGCGCCCGAGCTGCACGAGGCGCGAGAGTCGATCTGGACGCCGGAGAAGGAGCAGCCGGCCGAGACCCCGAAACTCTGGACCCCAGGCACGTAAGGAGACTGCATGAGCCCGTTGATCCCCATGGTCGTCGAACAGACCTCGCGCGGCGAGCGCGCCTTCGACATC
>JAICYG010000108.1 GCA_025934335.1 Thermoleophilia bacterium
CTGCGCGAAGGCATGCCCGACCGACTCGATCCAGTTCGGCGAGCTCGACGAGCTGCGCGAGCGCGCCGAGAAGCGGCTGGAGAAGCTTCGCGCCGAGCGGTGGAACGGCGCGCGTCTCTACGGGCACGACCCGTCCGACGGCGTCGGCGGCTTCGGCGCGTTCTTCATGCTGCTCGACGAGCCCGAGGTATACGGCCTGCCGCCCGACCCGGTCGTGCCGACCAAGCACCTGCCGCGCCTGTGGAAGTCGACGGCGCTCGCAGCCGGCGCGCTGCTCGTCGGCCTCGCCGCGGCGTTCGTCGGAGGAGCGGAATGACCCGCCCGCGCGGCACGACAGAGTGGCGCGGCTCGATCACCGAGCTCGGCACGACGATGGGCTCCTACTACGGCCGCCCGATCGTCAAGGAGCCGGTCTGGAGCCCGGAGATCCCGTACTACTTCTTCACCGGCGGGCTCGCAGGGGCGTCGTCGGTGCTGCACGTCGTCGCAAAGGTGACCGGCAACGAGCGGCTCGCGAAGTCGTTCCTGTATATCGGCGCCGCCGCGGACGCCGTCTCGCCCGTGCTCCTCGTCAAGGACCTGGGGCGGCCCGAGCGGTTCCTGCACATGCTCCGCATGTTCAAGGTCACCTCGCCGATGAGCGTCGGCAGCTGGATCCTGCTCGTCTCGGGCGGGGCCTCCAACACGGCCGCCGTCCTCGAGCTGCTGGGTGTCCTGAAGCCGGTCAAGTGGGCGGCCGAGGCCGTCGCGCTCGTCGCCGGCCCGCCGCTCGCCACGTACACGGGCGCGCTCGTGGCCAACACGTCGATCCCGGTGTGGAGCGAGGCGCGGGACGAGCTGCCGTGGCTGTTCGGCGCGAGCGCGGCCGCAAGCGCCGGGGCGGCGGCGGCGATGGTGACGCCCGCGGAGCTCGCAGGGCCCGCGCGGCGCGCCGCCGTCGGCGGCGCCGCGGTCGAGCTCGCAATCGGGCTGCTGATGGAGCACAGGCTCGGCTTCGTCGGCGAGGTCTACAGGCAGGGCGAGGCCGGCAAGCTCAACAAGCTCGCGAAGGCCTGCACCGTAGCCGGCGCGACCCTGCTCGCGTTGAAAGGGAAGAGGAGTCGCGCGGCGGCGGTGGCCGGCAGCGCATTCGTCCTCGCGGGCGAGGTCGCCCTGCGGTGGTCGGTGTTCAAGGCCGGGTTCCAGTCGGCGCGGGATCCCCGGTACACGGTGCTCTCCCAACGGGAGCGCCTCGCGAACAGAAGGAAAGGAGACCACTGATGGCAACGGAAGCGCGCCGGGTCGTGACGGTCGAGAGGGGCACCGACTGGGAAGACGGGTTTGCGCGGCCGCGGGTGATGCTGCAGCCGTACGCCGCTCCCTCGGTTCTCGGCCTGTTCGGATTCGCAGCGGCCACGTTCATGGTCGCGCTGCATATGACGGGCGTCTACGGAGGCGCCGACACCAACGGCATCCTCTGGCCGTTCGCGGCGCTGTTCGGCGGCGTCGCGCAGTTCATGGCCGGCATGTGGTCGTTCCGCGTGCGCGACACGATCGCGACGGCGATGCACGGGGCCTGGGGCTCGTTCTGGATCGCCTTCGGAATCCTCAACCTGCTGATCCAGTGGGGGAAGATCCCGAACCATCCGGCCGGCTCCGTCTCGGACCCGGCGTTCGCGATGTGGTTCTACATGCTCGCGGCGGTCACGCTGGCCGGGGCGCTCGCGGCGCTCGCCGAGAACCTTGCGCTCTTCAGCGTGCTCGCGACGCTCGCAACGGGCTCGGCCCTGCTCGCGGTCGGTCTGTCGGTCGGCGGCACCGGCTGGGTGAAGGTCGCGGCATGGGTGCTCGTCGCCTCGGCGATTCTCGCCTGGTACACGGCGACGGCGATCATGCTGCTCTCCGGTGCCGGCCGCGTGATCCTGCCGCTCGGCAAGCCGATGAACAGGGAGGCGAACGTGCCCGGCGGGAAGCCCGTCAAGCCGATTCAGCTCGAATGGGCCGAGCCGGGGATCAAGAAGGGGCAGTGATGCGTAGGCTCGACGGAGCATCACCAGGAGCGAAGCGCCGGCTCTGCCGGCGCGGGAGCGGGGCGTGAGCTCGCTACCCGGTAAGGCGCCGGCGGTGAAGCTGCCGCCGCAGGTCGAGAGTGGGCGCGAGCTCCTCGTGGAGGAGCTCGGCCGCCTGCTCACGATCGAGGAGACGCTCGCGAAGCTGGTGCTGCCGAAGCTCCTGCTCGAGGTCGAGGATCAGGACCTGAAGCAGGTCGTTCAGGCGCACCTGGGCGAGACCCGTGCGCACGTGGGGAACCTCAAGGAGGCGTTCCTCGCGCTCGGGGAGATGCCGGCCGGCAGGCCGGCGTACGGCCTCGACGGGTTGCGCACCGAGCACGAGGCAAGCGCGCCCAGGGTCGCCCTGGGCGTGCGTGGGCTCGTCCACTGCGCCGCGGCGATGGGCACGGAGCACTACGAGCTCAACGCGTACGAGTCGGCGATCCGTCTCGCGGACGCGTTGGGCGCGGGGGACGTCGGGGGGCTCCTCCGCGCCAACCTGGAGCAGGAGATCTCGGCTCTCGAGAAGCTGGGAACACAGGCCGACCGGCTGGCGCAGGCGGCGGTCGACGAGCGGACGGCGGCGTAGGACGGCTCAGCCGCCCTGCGCTGCCTTCTGCTTCTTGCGGGTCATGGCCGCCTGCTCGATCGCCTTCTGCGGCGGGTTCTGGCGCGGGGCGGAGTGGCGCACGAGGCCGGTGTCCGTGGGGTTCGGCGTCAGGTAGTCGGGGCCGCCCGGAGGCTTCCCGCTCTCGGGAAGCGGCGGCCGGGCACCTTCCCTGGGACGGGTCGGCACGAGCGTCAGCAATTCGCCGACTGCGTCGAGCCGGTCGAACTCCTCGTCCGGCAGGCCCTCGAGGTCACGCGCGACGGACGCGTCCTGCGCCCGCGCGTACGCGACGAGCTCCGCCTTGCCCGCCGGCAGCGGCACTCCCTCGAGCACTGCCTGGATCTCCGCTGCACGTTGCGTGTTCACCGGCCCCCGATACCCGAGAGCCGCAGTGCCTACACCGCGTTTGACCGCACCCGGGGCCAGGTACGCCGCTCCCCATGGAGATCGGCTACTGGCTCTCGTCCGAGGAGCATGCGCCGCTCGACCTCGTCCGGAACGCGATGCTGGCCGAGGAGGCGGGCTTTGAGCACGTCCTCATCTCCGACCACATCCATCCCTGGGTGAACGAGCAGGGGCACAGCCCGTTCGTCTGGGCGGTCATCGGCGCGATCGCACAGTCCACGAAGCGCCTGCGCCTCGGCACCGCGGTCACGTGCCCGCTCATCCGGGTTCATCCCGCGATCGTCGCGCATGCCGCCGCGACCGCGCAGTCGCTGATGGAGGGCCGGTTCTTCCTCGGTCTCGGCACGGGCGAGAACCTGAACGAGCACGTGCTCGGCGACCGTTGGCCGCGGGCCGACGAGCGGCTCGAGATGCTCGAGGAGGCGATCGAGGTCATCCGCCGCCTCCTCGGCGGCGACTACGAGACGTACCGCGGCGAGCACTACACCGTGGAGCAGCTGAGGCTCTACGACGCACCCGACGACCCACCCCCGATCGTGGTCGCGGCTGCGGCGCCGGATGCCGCCGAGCTCGCGGCCCGGAAAGGCGACGGCTACATGAACACGTCGGCGAACGCGGAGATCGTCAAGAAGTACAGGGATGCAGGCGGCAAGGGGCCGGCGTACGGGAAGGTGACCGGCTGCTTCGCTCCCGACGCGTCGACTGCCGGGAAGACGGCGCTCGGCCGCTCGCCGAACACGGCGATGGGCGGCTCGCTCTCGCAGGAGCTCGCGCTGCCGCGCGATTTCGAAGCCGTCGCCGAGCTCGTTCGCGAGGAGGATCTCGAGGGCGCCGTCGTGCTCGGCAACGACCCGACGGAGTGGCGCGAGAAGATCGACGAGTTCGAGCGGGCGGGGTTCACGCACGTGTGCCTCCACGACGTGGGCACGAGCCAACGCGAGTTCATCGACTTCGCGAAGCAGTTCGTGTGAGGCCTTGGCCGATGCGGGATCGGCCTGATGACGGTGACGCGGTTCACGCAGGCGAGGCCCGGTTCCGGCGAGGGCAAAGAGAACGCATCTGCTTCAATCGAGGTATGGCCTCGCCGTCAAAGCTCACAGTCGGCGACAGGCCGTTCGAGATCTACCGCCTGTCCGAGCTGCAGGCCTCCTACGACGTCGCCCGCCTGCCCTACACGCTGCGCGTGCTGCTCGAGAACGTGCTCCGGAACGGTGACGACGAGGACGTCGAGTCAGTCGCGCGCTGGGACGCGAAGGCGGAGCCGTCGAACGAGATCTCGTTCGCGCCGTCGCGCGTCCTCCTGCAGGACCTGACCGGCGTGCCGGCGGTCGTCGACCTGGCAGCGATGCGCAACGCGATGGCCGATCTGGGCGGCGACCCGGAGAAGATCAACCCGCTCATCCCGGCGGAGCTCGTCATCGACCACTCGGTGCAGGTCGACTCGTTCGCGTCCCGGATGGCGTTCGAGCGGAACGTCGAGCTCGAGTTCGAGCGCAACCGGGAGCGGTACCTCTTCCTGCGCTGGGGCCAGACCGCGTTCAGCGGCTTCAAGGTGGTGCCGCCCGGCACCGGCATCTGCCACCAGGTGAACCTCGAGTACCTCGCCCGCGTCGTCGAGGACCGGGACGGAGTCGCGTTCCCCGACACGCTCGTCGGCACCGACTCGCACACGACGATGGTCAACGGGCTCGGCGTGCTCGGCTGGGGTGTCGGCGGCATCGAGGCGGAGGCGGCGATGCTCGGCCAGCCGCTCTCGATGCTCGTGCCGCAGGTCGTGGGGTTCAGGCTGAGGGGGTCGCTGCCGGAGGGCGCGACCGCCACCGACCTCGTGCTGACGGTGACGGAGATCCTGCGCCACACGGGCGTCGTCGGCAAGTTCGTCGAGTACTTCGGCGAGGGCGTCGCGTCGCTCCCGCTCGCGGACCGCGCGACGCTCGGGAACATGTCGCCCGAATACGGAGCGACCTGCGGCTTCTTCCCGGTCGACCAGGTGACGCTCGACTACCTCCGGCTCACCGGACGATCCGCCGAGCGGATCGCCTTGGTTGAGGCCTACTGCAAGGAGAACCTCCTCTGGCACGACCCGTCGGATCACGCGACGTACTCGCAGATCGTCGAGCTCGACCTCGGCGACGTCGAGCCGTCGATCGCGGGGCCGCGCCGGCCGCAGGACCGCGTGCCGCTCGCGAACTCGAAGCAGTCGTTCATCGACACGCTCGACACGTTCGGTGTCCCGTACGCGAACGGCACCTCCGACAAGGACGTCGCCGACACGTTCCCCGCCTCCGACCCGACGCAGGAGCAGCAGCCGGGCGCGGAATCGCTTTCCGACGAGGAGCCGGCCGCGCCGGTCGCGACCGCTACGGCGCCGTCGCAGCGCCGCGTGCCGGTGAAGGGTACGAGCTACGCGCTCGACCACGGCTCGGTGGTGATCGCCGCGATCACGTCGTGCACGAACACCTCGAACCCGCAGGTGATGGTGGCGGCCGGCCTGCTCGCACGGAACGCGGTGCGCCGCGGCCTGGAGCGGAAGCCGTGGGTGAAGTCCTCGCTCGCGCCGGGCTCGAAGGTGGTGACGCGGTACTACGAGCAGGCCGGCCTGCAGGAGCACCTCGACGCGCTCGGCTTCAACACGGTCGGCTACGGGTGCACGACGTGCATCGGCAACTCGGGCCCGCTCGACGACGAGATCTCGGCCGCGATCGCAGCCGGCGACCTCGTCGTCTGCTCGGTGCTGTCGGGGAACCGCAACTTCGAGGCACGAATTCACCCGGAGGTGAAGGCGAACTACCTCGCCTCACCGCCGCTCGTCGTCGCGTACGCACTCGCGGGGCGGATGGACATCGACTTCGAGCACGAGCCGATTCAGGACGACGTCTACCTGCACGACCTCTGGCCGAGCGCGCAGGAGGTGAGCGACGTGATCGCGTCGTCGGTGCGCGCGGAGCAGTTCGCGGAGACGTACGAGGACGTGTTCACGGGCGACGAGACGTGGCGGGCGCTGCCGGTGCCGGAGGGCGAGCTCTTCGCGTGGCAGCCCGACTCGACGTACGTGCGCCACCCGCCCTACTTCGAAGGGATGTCGCGCGAGCACGGCACGTTCCCCGACGTCGACGGCGCACGCTGCCTCGTCTGGCTCGGCGACTCGGTCACGACCGACCACATCTCGCCCGCCGGCGCGATCAAGCCCGACTCCCCGGCGGGGAACTACCTGGTCGGCCACGGCGTCGAGCGGCGCGACTTCAACTCGTACGGCGCCCGCCGCGGCAACCACGAGGTGATGGTGCGCGGCACGTTCGCGAACGTCCGCCTGCGCAACAAGCTCGTGCCGAGCTCGGAGGGTACGTGGACGGTGCACGTCCCGTCGGGCGAGGAGATGACGATCTTCGACGCATCCGAGAAGTACGTGGCCGAGGGAACGCCGCTCGTCGTGCTCGCGGGCAAGGAGTACGGCTCGGGCTCGTCACGCGACTGGGCGGCGAAGGGGCCGAACCTGCTCGGCGTGAAGGCGGTGATCGCGGAGTCGTTCGAGCGGATCCATCGCTCCAACCTGCTGATGATGGGCGTGCTGCCGCTGCAGTTCATGGACGGAGAGACGCCCGAGACGCTCGGCCTGACGGGGCGCGAGGCGTTCTCGATCTCGGGCGTCGAGGGCGGCGAGGCGCGCGAGGTGACGGTGCGAGCCGACGACAGGGAGTTCCGCGCCCGCGTGCGACTCGACACGCCGCAGGAGCGCGAGTACCTCCAGCACGGCGGGATCCTCCAGTACGTGCTGCGCAAACTGCTGCAGTAGGTGCAGGAGGCGGAAGCCGCGCCTCCACCATGACCGAGCCGCTCCTCGTCGTCGTCACCGGGCCGCCCGCGAGCGGGAAGTCGTCGATCGCGCGCGAGCTGGCCGAGGAGCTCCGCATCCCGTTCCTCTCGAAGGACGAGCTGAAGGAGCGGCTGTACGAGGAGATCGGGAGCGGCGAAGAGCTCGAGGACGCGATCGAGCGCTCGGCGACGGCGATTCTCTACTCCGTCGCGCACAGCAACCTGGACGTCGGCGTGAGCGTCCTCGTCGAGTCGAACTTCGACCGGAAGAGCGACACGGCGCCGCTGCGCGAGCTCGGCGCCCGCATCGTCCAGGTGCATTGCGGCGGGGACACCGACGCCCTCGTGCGCCACTTCGCCGAGCGTTCCGCGCGCGGCGACCGGCATCCGGGCCACGACGACGAGCCCGAAGACGCGGGCGAGCTGCGCCGCAAGATCGAGTCCGGGCTCTGGGACCCGCTCGACCTGCCCGGGGAGCTGATTCGGGTCGACGCCTCGCAGGGGCACGTGGACGTGGAGTCGATCACGTCGCGATCTGTTTTCGGCTGAGACGCACGGGTACGAACCGGCGCGGGAGATGACTTCGCCGCCGCCGCGAATCCGACGGTCGTGGGCTCTGCGCGGGCTCGTGCTTGCCGTGTTCGCCGCGGTCCTCGCGGGGTGCGGCGATCAGCAGAGCGCACTCGCGCCGAAGAGCCACGCGTCGACGGACATCGCAAGCCTCTTCTGGTGGATGATGGGGATCTCCTGGGCGGGCCTTGCGCTCGTCGTCGGGATGATGGTGTTCGCCTGGCGGCGGGCCAGGAGGCGGAGGACGACAGCCGGGCCGCACGAGCACGAGAGGGTCGGCTTCGCCGTGGTGATCGGCGCCGGCGTGATCTTCCCGATCGTCCTGGTCGCAGCGCTCTTCGTGATCAGCGACATCTTCGTCATCCAGACGACCCAGGCACCCGCGAAGAGCAAGACCCGCCTGACGATCGTGGTGACGGGCCACCAGTGGTGGTGGGAGGCGCGTTACCAGGGGACGTCCGCGGTCACCGCGAACGAGATCCACATTCCCGTCCGCACGCCGGTGCGGGTCGAGGTGCAGACGGCGGACGTGATCCACAGCTTCTGGGTGCCGCGGTTGAACCGCACCATCGACGCGATGCCCGGCCGGCGCAACGCGATCGAGCTCTACGCCGACGCGGTCGGCCGCTACCGCGGCCAGTGCGACGAGTTCTGCGGGCTGCAGCACGCGCACATGGCGTTCTACGTCGTCGCCGACCCGCCGAACGTGTTCCGGCGCTGGCTCGCGAGCCAGGCGAAGCCGGCGACCGCGTCGGGCCCCGGCAAGGCCGTCTTCATGAGCGCGTCGTGCGCGAACTGCCACGCGATCCGCGGCACGAGCGCGAGCGGCCCCGTCGGCCCCGATCTGACGCACCTGCAGTCGAGGACGACAATCGGTGCGCTGACGCTTCCGAACACCCGCGCCGACCTGAGCGAGTGGATCACCGATTCGCAACACGTGAAGCCGGGGAACCAGATGCCGGACATGCGCCTCCACGGAGCCCTGCTGAACGCGCTGCTCGACTACCTGGAGGCACTCAAATAGCGATCGCGACGCCTCCCACCCCAGCGTCCGCCGAGCGGATGGAGCTGCTCGAGCAGATGTGGGAGGGCCGGCCGGGGATCCTCGGCTGGCTCACCACCACCGACCACAAGAAGATCGGCCTCCTCTACTTCTGGACGACCCTCGTGCTCTTCGGCGCCGGGGGCGTCGAAGCGCTGCTGATGCGCACGCAGCTGATCGCCCCGAACCAGCACCTCGTCTCGCCGAGCACCTACGACGAGCTATTCACGCTGCACGGCGTGACGATGATCTTCTTCTTCATCATCCCGATGACGACGGGCGCGTTCGGCAACTACCTGCTCCCCCTGATCATCGGCGCACGCGACATGGCGTTCCCGCGCATGAACGCCCTCAGCTACTGGATCTTCCTCGGGTCGGGGATCTTCCTCTACACGAGCCTCGCCCTCGGCGTGGCGCCCAACGCGGGCTGGTTCGACTACGTGCC
>JAICYG010000160.1 GCA_025934335.1 Thermoleophilia bacterium
CGCGTCATCCAGCTCGAGGGCGGCCGCCTCGCCCGCGACGAGCGCCGCGGCGGGTACGCGGGCGAATAGCGTGGGCGGCCGCAGCAAGCTCCTGGTCGGAGAGGCATGGCGCTCGCTCGGGGCCAACCTCTCGACCACCGTGGCGGCGACGATGACGGTGCTGATCGGGATGTTCCTGCTCGGTCTCTTCATCGCGCTCGGCACGTGGACCGTGTCGTGGTCGAACCACGTGAAGAGCGAGCTCGTCGTCAAGGCGTACTTCAAGGACTCGGCGACGCCCCAGCAGCGGACGGACTACGCCGCGCAGCTGCAGCAGAACCCGTACGTGAAGGTCACCGGCATCAAGTACGTCTCGAAGGAACAGGCGTTCAAGATCATGAAGAAGCGCTTTCCCGAGATGGTGAAGAACCTGCCGTCCAATCCGCTGCCGAACTCGCTCTCGGTGACCCCGAACAAGGCCGAGAACGTCGACAAGCTCTACGCGTCGCTCACCGGCGTGAACAAGGCGCCGTTCGTCGACCGCGTCACCGACGGGAAACGCGTCTCGCACCGGATCCTGCAGGTGGCGCACGTGATCGAGGTGGTGTTCACGCTCGCGACGCTGGTGCTCGTCGTCGCGTCGGTGCTGCTCATCTCGAACACGATCCGGCTCTCGATCTTCTCGCGGCGACGCGAGATCGAGGTGATGAAGCTCGTCGGCGCAACGAACTGGTTCGTGCGCGGGCCGTTCATGGTCGAGGGGCTGATCTGCGGCGTCGCGGGCGCGCTGCTCGCGATCTTCTTCCTCGTGATCGGCAAGGCCGTCGCCTTGCCCGCGATCATGCCGCACCTCTCGGGTGACGCCGAGGTGCACGCGCTCGCGTTCCCGCTCGTCGCGCTCGTGCTACTCGGCGCCGGCCTCGCGCTCGGCGCCGTCGGCTCCGGGCTGACGATCCGCCGCTTCCTCCGCGTCTGACCGCGTCCGACTCACGCCTCGTCGTCGAGGTCGGCCGCCGTGGCAAGCTCGTCGTCGGCGAGCCGTACTTCACGCCGGGCGTGCCGCTCGTGCTCGAGTCGAAGGGGCTCGGCGACCTCGGTCCCGGCGACCTGGCCGTCGTGCGCACGGGTCGCGGTCGCGCCAGGGTCGAGCAGGCGCTCGGCTCGGCGTCGCGGATCGAGAACGTGCTCGAGGCACTGCTCGTCGAGCGCGGCGCGCGGCAGCACCCCTTCGAGCCGCACGATCCGCCGGCGCCCGTCGATCCGGCGCGGGTGGACCTGCGCGACCTGCCGACGTACACGATCGACCCCGACACGGCGAAGGACTTCGACGACGCGCTCTCGTTCCGGCGCGAGGCGGACGGGATCCGCGCCTGGGTGCACATCGCCGACGTCTCGTTCTTCGTCGGTTCGGGCACGCCGCTCGACCGCGGCGCGTCACGCCGCGGCTTCTCGACCTACGTGCCGGGCACGGTCGCGCCGATGCTTCCGCACGAGCTGGCCGACGACCTCTGCTCGCTGCGGCCGCATCAGGATCGGCTCTGCGTCACCGTCGAGATCCCGCCTGCCGGAGAGCCGACCTTCTACCGCTCGCTCATCCGCTCGGACGCGCGCCTCACCTACGGCGAGGCGCAGCGGAAGGAGGCGTCGCCCGGCGCGCTCGAGCAGCTCGCGCTGAACGAGGAGCTCGCGACGGCGCTGCGGGCGAGGAGGTTCTCGCGCGGCGCGCTCCAGGTGCAGACGCCCGAGGTCGTCTTCCGCTTCGACGGCGAGGGAGGTGTTGCCGAGGCGTGGCTCGAGGGTGAGCCGCACGCCCACATGCTGGTGGAGGAGCTGATGATCCTCGCGAACGAGCACGTCGGGGCGTTCCTCGCAGCGCGTAACCGCGCGGCGCTGTACCGCGTCCACGAGCGGCCGGATCCACAGGCCGTCGAGCACCTGCTCGCGAAGCTGGTCGACCTCGGAGTGCCGACGCCGCCCGCGCCGGAGCGGCTCTCACCGCAGCTCGCCGCGGAGCTGGCGGGGAACGCGTCGAGGCTCGTCGCGACCTACGTGAAGCAGGCGGGGCGCGGGAGGGAGGCGTTCCCGTCGCTCGTCCTGCGGGCGCTCAAGCAGGCGCGCTACGACCCGAGGAACCTGGGCCACGCGGGCCTCGCGAGTACCGCGTACTGCCACTTCACGTCCCCGATCCGGCGCTACCCAGACCTGGTCGTGCACCGCGCGCTCCTGAACGAGCTCGGCCTGGCCGACGACTCCCTGCCGGACGACCTGCATCACCTGGCCGAGCACCTGTCGGCGCGCGAGCGCGAAGCGGCGCAGCTCGAGTACCTCGCCGACGAGATCTGCCTCGCGTGGCTCCTCGAGCGGCGCCTCTACGACCTCGGTTGGGACGAGCCGTGGCACGGCGAGATCGTCGGCCTGATCGGCTCCGGGCTCTTCGTCCGCTTCGGCGAGGTCTTCGAGGGCTTCCTGCCGGCGCGCCGCCTGCACGGCGAGTTCTTCGAGCTGAACGACCTCGGCACCGCTCTCTCGGGCCGCACCACCGGCCGTACCTACCGGCTCGGAGAAGCCATCGACGTCCGCGTCGAGCAGATCGCGCGCAACGAGGGCAAGGTCGAGCTTGCACTCGCCGGATCGCGCTAGACGAGCCGCCGCTCCTGCGCCCAGCGCGTCAGCTCGTGCCGCGTCGAGAGCTGCAGCTTGCGCAGGACGCTCGAGACGTGCGCCTCGACGGTCTTCACGGACAGGTGCAGACGGGCGGCGATCTCCTTGTAGAGGTAGCCGCGCGCGATCAGCTGCAGCACCTCGCGCTCTCGGGGCGTCAGGTTGTCAAGCTCCTCGTCCGATCCCAGCGGCTCTCCGGTGCGGAAGGCGTCGAGGACGAAGCCGGCGAGGCGCGGCGAGAAGACCGCGTCGCCGTCTGCGACACGGCGGATCGCGTCCGCGAGCTCGTCGCGGGAGATCGTCTTCGTCACGTAGCCGCGTGCACCCGCGCGGATGACGGCGATCACGTCCTCGGCTGCGTCCGAGACCGACAACGCGAGGAATTTCACGGCCGGGCGCTCCGGCGAGACGCCGGCGATCACTGCCTCGCCGCCGCCGTCCGGGAGGTGGACGTCGAGCAGGACGACGTCGGGGTCGAGCTCGCGGATGAGCGGAGTCGCCTCCGCGACCGAGCCCGCCTCGCCGACGATGTCGACGAGCCCGGCGAGCTCGCCGCGCACCCCCGCGCGGAACAGCTCGTGATCGTCGACGAGCACTATGCGGATCATCTCTCTGCTCCTCTCGGCATCGTCAGCTCGACCTCGGTTCCGGTGCCCGGCGCAGAGGTGATGGTCGCGGATCCGCCCGCGCGGCGCATCCGCTCCTCGACGGAGTCCGCGATCCCGCGCCGGTCGGCGCCGACGCGCGCGCGGTCGAAGCCCGTGCCGCGGTCGCGGACGAAGACGGCGACGAGCGTCGGCTCCACCTCCGCGTACACCGAGATGTCGTCGGTCAGCGCGTGCTTGGCGGCGTTCGTCATCGCTTCGCGCGCGGCCAGCACGACCGCCGCGAGGGACGGATCGAGCGGCGCGTCTCCGGCGGTCGCCAGCTCGATCCGGGCGAGGTGCGCCTCCTCGACGTCGGCGACGGCCTCGGCGAGGGCGTCGGAGAAGGTGTTGGCGGTGCCGTAGCCGCTGCCGTAGAGCCAGCGGCGAAGCTCTCGCTCCTGCCGGCGCGCGAGGGCGCGGACGCGCGGCGCGTCGTCCGCGTCGCGTTGCACGAGCGCGAGCGTCTGCAGGACAGAGTCGTGGATGCGGGCGGCGATCGCGGCGCGCTCGGCGAGCCGGATCCGCTCTCCGCGCTCGGAGGTCAGTCGCCACACCCACGGCGCGAGCACGAGCACGAACGCGCCGACGAGGGCGCCGGGGCCGACAAATGCGCGCGAGGAGCCGATGTGCTCGAGCATCACGACGGCGCCCGCCATCGCGAGCGCGACGCCGGGGATGAAGAAGGAGCCGCCGGGGCGTAGCGTCGCGCCGCGGCGCGCCAGCAGAACGACGCCGCCGACCATCAGCCCGGCGCCGAGGACGACGGCGTCCGAGAAGCCGAGCGCGCCGAGCAGCGCCATCGTCGCGATGGCGAGGATCAGCACGGCGGGGAAGGCGTGGCGGCCGCTCGTCCAGACCCAGAGGGCGAAGTAGAGGAGGATCCCGGCCCCGCCGGCGAGCGAGAGCAGCGCGAAGACGAGGCGGACGAGCGTCGGATCGACGTCGAGCGCGGCCGCGATCCCGGCACAGACGCCGGCGATCACGCGGCCGCGCTCGCTCCGCTCGAAGCGCAGGACGGGGATCTGCGTCACGAGGCTCGCACGACCTCGACGTGCCCGGCGCCGACGTTCGCGACGATCGTCAGCGTGCTCCCGCCGCCGGTCTCGAGCCGTGCGTTCCGCCCGTCGGCGTGGCGGCCGAGGGCGTCGATGGAGCCGGCCTTGACGTGCGCGGCGACGAGGACGTCGGTGTTGCGCGGGACGACGATCCTGAGCTCGCCGATCCCGACGTGCGCCTGGACGCTCGCGGGCGCGCCCGACGGCAGGTGCGTCAGGTCGAGGTCGAGCCGGCCGATGCCGAGGTCGTAGCCGCGCTCGGCGGCGGCGACGCTCGTCGGCACCGAGCTCTGGCGGCCGACGCCGTCGCCGAGGCTGACGTCGAACCAGGCGAAGGCGGCGACGACCGCAGCCGCCGCGGCGACCGCGACCAGCGCCAGCACGCTCGCCAGCGCGACGAAGATGCCGCGCCGCCGGGTGCTCGACCAGAGGAGCACGAGCCCGGCGACGACGACGAGGAACCAGGCCGCACCCGCACTCGGCCAGGTGTCCGCGCGGGCGAGCAGGGAGAGGACTGCGACCGCGACGAGCCCGAGCGCCACGAGGCGGATCGGGTGGTCACGCCGCTTGCGGAGGATGTCCTCCGCGATGGAGGCGTCCTCGCCCTCCTTCGGCATGACGAGGACCGCTGCGAGGTAGACGAGGATCCCGGCGCCGCCGAGCACGGTCAGCACGACGAAGCCGAGGCGGAAAACGGCGGGGGCGATGTCGAAGTAGCGGCCGAGGCCCCCGCAGACGCCGGCGAGGATCTTTGCCTCGCTGCTGCGCTCGAGCCGCTTGACGACTGGTGTGTGGAGTGTGTGTTCGCTCATGCCTCGAGAGTGCCGGGCGCGGGAGCGAACGACCATCCGGAATCACCCTGGTCCGACCCTCAGCGTCCCCAACGCTACTCTCGGGGCCGGAAATGGCCGAGAAGACGATTGCCGAGAACCGCCGCGCCCGGCACGACTACCAGCTCCTCGAGCGGCTGGAGGCCGGGCTCGTCCTGACCGGGACGGAGGTGAAGTCGCTGCGCGCAGGGCGGACGACGATGGGGCAGGCCTACGCAGACATCCGCGACGGCGAGGCGTGGCTGAACGGCCTCGAGATCGCGGTCTACGAGCAGGGGAACCGCGCCAACCACGAGCCGGTGCGCGCGCGGAAGCTGCTGCTGCACCGGCGGGAGATCGACTCGCTCTACGGGATGGTGCGCGAGAAGGGGCTGACGATCGTCCCGACGCGCCTCTACTTCAAGGACGGCCGCGTCAAGGTCGAGCTCGCCGTCGCGCGCGGCAAGGAGCAGCGCGACAAGAGGCGCGACGTCGCCGAACGCGACGCCAAACGGCAGATGGAGAGGGCGCTAAAAAGCCGGCACGAGTGAGCCGAGCTACAATGCGGCGTACTGAACAACATACGGGGGCGCCATGGCTTCGACGTGGTCGGTTCTCCGGGTGAGCTGCAAGCGGAGGTCTCCGGTCGGCCTCC
>JAICYG010000102.1 GCA_025934335.1 Thermoleophilia bacterium
GTACGTCGCGGATGACCGCCTTGATTCTCGAGCCCTGCTCGTAGCGCTCGCCGTCGACCTGCTCGGGGCCGGGCAGGAGCGCCTCGACCTTGCCCAGGTCGACGAGGATGTTCCGGCGGTCGCCGGTCTGCTGGACGATGCCGGTGACGACCTCGCCGACACGATCGATGTACTCGTCGTACATCATCTCGCGCTCGGCCTCGCGGATCCGCTGCAGGATCACCTGCTTCGCAGTCTGCGCGGCGATACGGCCGAAGTTGTCCGGCGTCACGTCCTCGCGCTTGATCAGGTCGTCGGGCACCTCGGACCAGTCGAGATCGAGATCCTCATCCGCGAGCAGCGTGTGGTTCTTCTCGCCCGACTCCTCCTCGAGCCGTTCGAGCTCGTCGAGCGCGCGCTCGCGCGCCTCGTCGAGCAGCCGCTCCTCGAGATCGCCGGGGATCTCGATCGAGTAGACGCGGAAGTCCCCGCGGTCGTCGAGCTCCACCGTCGCGTGCCGCGACGCGCCCGGCGTCTTCTTGTAGGCGGCGAGCAGCGCGTCCTCGAGCGCCGCCACGAGCGTGCCGCTCTCGATGCCCTTCTCGCGCTCGATCTCGCGAACCGCGTCAACGATCTCCTGGCTCATAGGTCCCGATCCCCTTCATCGATCAGATTGGCCCGCACGATCTCGTCGTACGGTATGTCCGTCGCCCCCGGCCCGTTGCCGATCCGCACCGACCGCTCGCCGGCCGAGACGACCTCTCCGCGCGCCTTTCGCGTCTCCGTCTTCACGCGCACCTTCTTCCCGACCGCACGCTCGAAGTGCGCGCGCGTGCGCAGCGGCCGGTCGAAGCCCGGCGACGACACCTCCACGGTGTACTCGTCGAGGTAGGGCCGCAGCACGCCGGTGACGCGCTCGCAGAGCGCGTGGTCGACGCCGTGCGCGTGGTCGACGTAGACGCAGAAGCGCTCCTTGCCGAGCAGCTCGAGCGCGAGCACCTCGACGCCGGGCAGGGCCGATTCCACGCTGCGTGCGATCTCGCGCTGCAGTTCCCTCTCCTTCTGGTGCGGTGCCGTGGCCACTTCGAAACCACCCCTCAGACGAAAAATGGGCGCCAGGCGCCCATCTCGAATCAAGCTCGAAATGTGGTCGCGGAAAGGTAGCAGAGACCGCCGTTTCCAGCGGGATTGCGTTATCGTCCGCGTTCCACTGTCAACCCCTCAGTGGACAAGGGGCGCGGCGCGCAAACTCTCTCCCCTTTGCGCGGCCGCGCCCCGAACTCCTATCGGCGGTTCGCTGCCGTGCCTTGAGCGCTCGTTCAGAGGAGCGTGACGAGCAGCCGGACAGGGCGCTCGCTCCCACAGGGCTACGCCCGGACGTACCTGATGTGCGTCACCCCCGGGCCCTCGACCGACTCGACCTGAGCGAGCTTCGCGTCGCCCAGGTTCTCGAACAGCCGAGCGCCGTCCCGGAGCACGAGAGGGACGATCGAGACGACGAGCTCGTCGAGGAGGCCCGCTGCGAGATACTGCTGCGCGACGGACGCCCCTCCTCCGAGCGACACGTCCTGGTCGCCGGCCGCGGCGCGAGCCTGCTCGAGCGCCGACTCGATCCCGTCTGTGACGAAGTAGAACGTCGTTCCGCCTTGCAACTCCAGCGGCGCACGCGGGTGGCTCGTGAGGACGAACACGGGATGGTGATAGGGCGGGTTGTCGCCCCAGTAGCCCTGCCACGGCTTCTCGCTCCACGGCCCCGGCCCGCCGCCGAACATATTCCGGCCCATGATCGTCGCGCCGGCGCCGGCGAGGATGTCCTCGGCGAACGGCGTGTTCGCGTTGACCTCCCCGCCTTCGCTGCCGTGGCTCTCGCGGAACGCCTTGAGCGGGATCAGCCAGTCGTGGAGATCCTCACCCCCGGCTCCGAGCGGCTGCTCGACGGACTGGCCCGGCCCCGCGACGAAGCCGTCGATCGACATCGTGATGTTCAGCTTCAGCTTGCTCATTGCTCCTCCCTCCGTGCACGGCCGCCCGCCCGGTGGTCGAGCACGAGCGTGACGGGACCGTCGTTGACGAGCTCGACCTGCATCTTCGCGCCGAAGACCCCGGTCTCGACCTTCGGGACCCCGGCGTCGCGGAGAGCCGCGACGAACCGCGCGTACAGCGGCTCGGCGAGCTCGGGTCGCGCCGCGCCCGAGAACGACGGCTTCGTCCCCTTTGCGATGTCGGCAATCAGCGTGAACTGCGAGACGACGAGCGCCGCACCGCCGACCTGGAGGAGCGAGTGATCGAACTTCCCGTCGTCGTTCTCGAAGATGCGGAGGCGCACGACCTTCTCCGCGAGCCTCGTCGCGTCGGCGTCGTCGTCGCCGGCCGCGACGCCGAGCAGCACGCACAGGCCGTGGCCGATGGAGCCGCCGGGCGTCACGGATGCGCGAGTGACGCGCTGGACGACCGCTCTCACCTGTCCAGGTCGAGGATGCGCGACGAGTATGTCTCGGACGACGGGTGCATCGAGCTCGCGAGCTTGTAGTGCCCGTTCGCCTCGCTGGTCTTCCCCTGGTGCTCGAGCGCACGCCCGAGCGCGTAGTGCGCGTAGTGGTCGGTCGGCGCCAGGTCCTCGACGATCGTCCGGAACTCGCGTTCGGCGTCCTGCCACCGCGCGAGCCGGAAGTACGCGATGCCGAGCGCCTCGCGAATCGACGCCTTCGCCGGCTCGAGCCGCTTCGCCCGCTCGAGCGGCACCGTCGCCTGCGCGGTCAGGCCCGTACGGAGCCGCCTCTGACCCTCGCGGAAGAGGTCGTAGGCGTCGTGTTCGCTCATGTCAAATACGGGAAGTTCTCGCGCATCACGTCGACGGGCGAGGTGAGGCTGCGGGTGCGTCCGACCTGGATAGCAGAGACGGAAGCGCCGGCGTCGACCGCACGGGCGAACACCTCCTTGAGCTCGTACGGTGCCCGGCCCGGGAGCGGCTCGAGCCCCTCGTGCAGCCGCGGGCCAAGGTGCCAGAGCGGCGCACGCGCCTCGCCCGCCAGCGCGACCGCGCCGTCTGTTCCGTTCGCCTCGGCGGCGAAGCGCGCGAGCGCGCCGGCCTCGTAGATCGTGTCGGCGGCGAGCGCGAGGTACGGCGGCTTCGCGCCCGCCCGCAGGACCGCGTCCGCCGATCCCTGACCCGGCGGCTGGCGCACGAACGAGAGCTCGTACGGCAACGGGCGCAGGAGCGTCTCGACCTGCTCCGCGAGGTGGCCCGTGACGACGACGGTCCGCGTGCAGAAGGTGGCGAGCTCGTGTACGAGCGTCACCGCCACCGGCTTCCCGTCGATCGGCAGGACCGGCTTCGGCCAGCGCTCGGTCAGCGGCCGCAGGCGCCGGCCCTCGCCCGCCGCCATCAACACCGCCTCTACGTGTGCAATAGCCGCTCGACCTCGTCGAGGATCACGGCCGCGACACGCGCCTTCGGGGCCTTCTCGACGAGCCGGTCGCCGTCGCGCGTCATCAGCACGACCTCGTTCTCGTCGGAGTCGAAGCCGACGTCGTCGCGGCCGACGTCGTTGAAGACGACGAGATCGGCGTTCTTCGTCTCGAGCATCATCCGCTTGCGCTCGCGGCCCTCCTCCCCGTGCTCGGCGCCGAACGCGACGAGAACCTGCCCGGGGCGCTTCCGTTCGCCGAGAGCGCGTGCGATGTCGTCGGTGGGCTCGAGCTCGAGTGTCCACCCATGGTCGTCCTTCGGCCGCTTGCCGACGAGCGCCTCGGACGGCCGATAGTCGGCGACCGCGGCGGCGAGCAGCAGCACGTCGACGTCCGGCAGCGCGAGCGCGGCATCGCGCATCGTCTCGGCCGTCGGCGTCGGCAGCACCTCCACCCCGGGCGGCGCGGGGACGGCGAGGTTCGCGGCGAGGAGCACCACCTCGGCGCCGCGGCGGCGAGCCTCCTTCGCGAGGGCGGCGCCCATGCGCCCCGACGATCGGTTCCCGAGGAAGCGCACGCTGTCGACCGGCTCTCGGGTCCCGCCCGCGGTCACGAGGACGCGCCGGCCGGCGAGTGACGACGGTGCGAGCAGCTGGGTCACGCGGGCCGCGATCTCGCCGGGCTCTGCGAGGCGGCCGACACCCCACTCGCCTTCGGCCATCTCGCCCTCGTCGGGGCCGACGAGCTCGACACCGCGCGCCAGCAGCACCTCTGCGTTCGAGCGCGTCGCCGGATGCGCCCACATACGCGGGTTCATCGCCGGCGCGACGAGCACCGGCCCGCGGTGCGCAAGCGCGGCCTCGGTGAGGACGTTGTCGGCGATGCCGTGCGCGAGCTTCGCGAGCGTGTTCGCGGTGCACGGCGCGACGACGAGCAGGTCTGCGCGCGTGAGGTGCTCATACACGTCGTCGTTGCGCGGGCGGCGCGCGAGTGCGACGAACGTCTCCTCCGCGACGAAACGCTCTGCGTCCGGCGTGACGAGCGGGATCACGTCGTGGCCCTGCTTGACGAGCAGGCGCGTCAGCTCGCACGCCTTGTAGGCGGCGACCCCTCCCGTTACTCCGAGCAGGATCCGGCTCACGCCGGAATCATCGCCTACTTCTTCGAAGTGGACGCGTAGGCGTAGCTGATCTTGCCCTCGGCGGTCTCCTCGAGGGCCATCGTCAGGTAGTTCTTCGAGCGCGACTCGATCAGCGGCGGCGCGAACTCGTCGAAGGTCCCTTCGCCGAGCTGCTGGTGGTAGTTGTTGATCTGGCGCGCGCGCTTGGCGGCGACGATCACCAGCGCGTAGCGCGAGTCGACCTGATCGAGGAGCTCGTCGATGCGGGGATGAATCATGGTCGCGCCATGGTAGCGGGCGAATGCAGGTGCTCGGCGACGATCGCCGCCAGGACGCCGGCGGCATGCTCGCGATCGTCGTTCTCGACGACGTGGTCGAAGTCGCCGGCCTCGGCGAGCTGCTCGCGCGCCTTGGCGAGCCGGTCGTCGATCACGCCCGAGCTCTCGGTGTCCCGCTCGCGCAGGCGGCGCTCGAGCTCGTCGACCGGTGCGGTGACGAAGACGGTGACCGCCCCTTCGACCCGCTTCTTGACACGCTTCGCGCCCTCCGTCTCGAGCTCGAGCAGCGGCGCCTTGCCGGCCGCGCGCAGTCGGTCGATCTCGCTCTTCAGCGTGCCGTAGCGGTTGCCGACGAAGTCCACCCACTCGAGGAAATCGCCGGCTTCGCGCCGGTGCTCGAAGTTGTCCGGACTGAGGAACCAGTAGTGAACGCCGTCCTCCTCCCCCGGCCGCTGGGCACGCGTCGTCGCGGACACGGCGAGCGCCAGCTCCGGGAAGCGCGGCAGGACGAGCTCGATCAGCGTGCCCTTGCCCGCCCCCGACGGGCCGGTGACGACGAAGACCGGCTTAGCGATTGAAGAGGGCAATCAGCTCGTGCCGCTGGCGGTCGGAGAGGCCGCCGACCGTCTTCGACTGGCTGATGCGGCACTGGTTGAGCAGGCGCGCAGCCTTCACGCGACCGAACTTCGGCACGGCCATCAGCATGTCGAAGACCTTCGCCGTCGAGACGAACTCGGGCGGCGCACCGAGGATCTGCTCGATCGACACCGCTCCCGACTTGAGGTCCTTCTTCAGTCGCGCACGCTTGACACGGATGTCGTTCGCACGCTTCAGGGCTTCCATTCGCTGGTCGAGTGACCGGACCGGAGCTTGCACCTGTGTCTGGGGCGGCACCATGAGCCGCCGCATACTAACAACCTGTCAGCGGCGTGCAACTCTCAAGTTCTCGCTCAGTTTTCCGCTTTGACAACAAGTTCGAGTGCCGCGCAGAACGCGTCTTCCACGGTCGCGAGAGCGAGCTCGTCGAGCTCGCGGCGAAGCTCCGCGCGCACGCGCGACGGTGCATCGGGATCTGCGAACAGCACCGTGCCGAGCGCGACATGCGACGCGCCGCAAGCGACGAGCTCCAGCACGTCACGTCCGGTCGAGACACCTCCCATGCCGACGATCGGCAGCCGTGTCGCGCGTCGCGCGGCCGCCACCGCGGCGAGTGCGACTGGGCGCAACGCGGGTCCCGAGTAGCCGCCGGCGCCGCGCGCGAGCCTCGGCCGCAGGCGCGCGTCGAGCGCGGTGCCACGCAGCGTGTTGACGAGCGAGATGCCGTCGGCGCCGGCCGCTTCGACCGCGCGCACGGTCTCGCCGATGTCCCACGCATGCGGCGAGAGCTTCGCGTACAGCGGCAGTGCGGTCGCCGCGCGGCACGCGCCGACGACCTCGGCAGCCGACTCGGGCGCCTCGTCGACGTTCGGACAGGAGAGATTCAGCTCCACGCACGCGACTTCGTCGCGCGCCAGCTGCTCGCACGTCTCGGCGTAGTCACCGGCGCGAAAGCCGCCGACGGAGACCCAGACAGGCCCGAGCTCCCGAGCCAGGCGCGGCAGCGTTTGGCCAAGGAAGGCTTGCCGGCCGGGGTTCGCGAGGCCGATCGCGTTCAACATGCCGTGGTCGGTCTCGGCGATCCGCGGCGGCGGGTTCCCCTCCCGCGGCTCGGGCGTGACCGTCTTCGTCACGAAGGCGTCCAGCGAGCGGGCGACGTCGGGCGCGGTCAGCGCGTCGAGGCACCCGGAGGCGTTCAGGAGCTGCACAGCACCGGCCCCTCCACACACAGCCGCTTCAACTCGCCGTCGACCTCGACGACGCAGCCGTAGCAGGCGCCGAAGCCGCAGGCCATCGGCGCCTCCCACGCGAGCTGCGCGTCGGGCACGAGCGCGCGCACCGCCTCGAGCATCGGCTCCGGGCCGCACGCGAGCACGTCGCGTCCCTCCGGCAGCGCGTCCGTCACGAGCACCGGGTCGATCACCACCTCGGCGTTCGGCACGAGCGCCGCCGCCTCCGCATGGTGCTCCGAACGGAAGCCGAGCACCGCCGGCGGGCGTTCGAGCGCCTCCGACAGGTACGGCAAGGGCGCGACCCCGATGCCGCCGCCGACGAGCAGGGGACGGGGCACGTCGAGCCGGAAGCCGTTCCCGAGGGGGCCGAAGACGTGGACGCGCTCGCCCGGCTCGAGCGCCGCGAGCGCGCGCGTGCCGGGGCCGATCGGGTCGAGCAGGAACGCGAGCTCGCCCTTCGGCGCGAGGCACAGCGACATCGGACGCGGCAGCACCCGCCCCGGCGCCTCGACCATGAAGAACTGGCCGGGATTGCCCGGGTCGAGCATCCCGCGCTCGAGCCGGACGAGCGCGTACGGCCCGACGGGCTCGACCGCGACGACCCTACGACGCTCGCGCCCGGGCCTCGACATCGATCCGCTCCTGGAGCGAGAGTGCGGTCTCCGCGCGCGCGTTCGCGATCGCGTGCACGGCCGCCGTCGCGGCGGCGATCGTCGTGATACAGGGGACGCGCGCTGCGAGCGCCGCCTCACGGATCAGGTACCCGTCCGAGCGCGGCTCGGGGCCGCCGTCGGGCGTGTTCAGCACGAGGTTGCAGCGCCCGCGCCGGATCAGGTCGACGACGCTCGGCACCGGTCGCTGCTCGCTCACCTTCCGCACCTCGAGCACCTCGAGGCCGGCGCCGCGCAGGGTCTCGGCGGTGCCGCCGGTCGCGTAGAGCACGAAGCCGAGGCCGGCGAACGCGGCAGCTACCGGGATCGAGGCCGCCTTGTCGGCGTCGCGCACCGAGAGGAAGACCGCGCCCTCACGTGGCAGCGGCCGCCCGGCGGCCCGCTCGGCCTTCGCGAGCGCGGTCGGCAGGTCGGCGGCGCTCGTCATCACCTCACCGGTCGACCGCATCTCGGGCCCGAGCACGGGATCGGCGCCGGGGAAGCGGGCGAACGGGAGCACTGCGGCCTTCACGCTCACCTGGCGCGGCGGTCGCTCTGCGGGCAGGTCGAGCTGCGCGAGCCGCTCGCCGGCGGCGAGGCGGCAGGCGGCCTCGACCAGGTTGACGCCCTTCGCCTTCGACGCGAACGGCACGGTGCGCGACGCGCGTGGATTGACCTCGAGCACGTACACGCGATCGTCGACGACCGCGAGCTGCACGTTCAGAAGGCCGACCACGCCGAGCGCCGGCCCGAGGCGCCGCACGATCGAGTGGATCTCGGCCAGCGCCTCCGGCGTCAGCGACTGCGCCGGCAGCACGCAGGCGGAGTCGCCCGAGTGGACGCCCGCCTCCTCGACGTGCTGCATGACCGCCCCGATGTACGTCTCGGTGCCGTCGCAGAGCGCGTCGACGTCGATCTCGATCGCGTGCTCGAGGAAACGGTCGACGAGGGTCGGGCCCTGGACGCCTGCGAAGGCGGTGCGCACCTCGTCGGCGTCGTGGCAGACGCGCATCGCGCGACCCCCGAGGACGTACGACGGCCGCACGAGCACCGGGTAGCCGATGCGCTCGGCGATGTCGACCGCCGCCTCGCCGCTCGCGGCGATCCCCCACTCCGGGCACGTGATGCCGAGCTCGCGCAGCACGCCGCCGAAGCGCTCGCGGTCCTCCGCCAGGTCGACCGCCTCGAAGGGCGTGCCGAGGATGCGGAAGCCGGCTGCCTCGAGGTCCCGCGCGAGCTTGAGCGGCGTCTGGCCGCCGAACTGGATGACGACGCCCTCGGGCTGCTCGCGCTCGCAGACGGCGAGCACGCCCGCCGCGTCGAGCGGCTCGAAGTAGAGGCGGTCGGAGGTGTCGTAGTCGGTCGACACGGTCTCCGGGTTGCAGTTCACCATCACCGCCTCGTAGCCGAGCGCCCGGAACGTCTGCACGGCGTGGACGCAGCAGTAGTCGAACTCGATCCCCTGGCCGATCCGGTTCGGCCCCGAGCCGAGGATGACGACGCGCTTCGCCTCACCGGTCGGCGGCGCCTCGTCTCGCTCGCCCCAGGTCGCGTAGAAGTAGTTCGAGCGGGCCTCGACCTCGCCCGCGCAGGAGTCGATGCGCCGGTAGACGGGCCGCTCGCGCCGCTGGCGCTCTTCCTCGGTCGCGAGGCCGCGCAGCTCCTCGACGAACCAGGGGTGCAGGTTTTCGGGGTGCCAGTCGAACGGCCCCTCGAGCCCGCGCTTCGCCTTGGCGAACGCCTCCAGGAAGGTTCGGCCGATGCCCATCGTCTCGCCGACCGCCTTCATCTGCGTGCCGAGCGTCGAGTCGGCTCCCGGGAACTTCTCAAACGCGAAGCGCGGGATCTTGACGACCACGTAGTCGAGCGTCGGCTCGAAGCTCGCGGGCGTGGTTCCCGTCAGGTCGTTCGGGATCTCGTCGAGCGTGTAGCCGACGGCGAGCTTCGCCGCGACCTTCGCGATCGGGTAGCCCGTCGCCTTCGACGCGAGCGCCGACGAGCGTGATACCCGCGGGTTCATCTCGATCACGCGGATCTCACCGCCGACGCGGTCGCGCGCGAACTGGATGTTGGAGCCGCCGGTGTCGAC
>JAICYG010000189.1 GCA_025934335.1 Thermoleophilia bacterium
ATGGTCATCTCCTCGTTCACCTCGTCGAACTTCCGGCCCATGAAGCGCTTGACGGAGAACACCGTGTTCTCCGGGTTCGTCACCTGCTGCCGCCGCGCCGGGGCGCCGACGAGCCGCTGACCGTCCTTCGCGAAGCCGACGACGGACGGAGTCGTCCGGCCGCCCTCGGCGTTCGGGACGACGGTCGGCTCGCCGCCCTCGAGGACGGCCATGCACGAGTTGGTCGTACCCAGGTCGATGCCGATCGTTTTCGCCATGCTGATGTCGCTCCTTAACTGGACTGAGAAAATCTAAGCCTGATGCTAGCAGATCTTTCGTGCCTTGGTGACCTATAGTCGTTGTTCCATGGATTCCGACGCTCACACCGAGCTGGAGGCGACGCTCGCGGCCCGGCGGGAGCTCGGCCCGGCCCACGAAGCCGACCTCGTCGCCGGCTTCCTCGACCGGATCGAGAAGGAGATCGACCGCCGGGTGGACGAGAAGGTGCGCCAGCTCGCCCCGCGGAAGCCGCGGTCCTCGTCCCTCCATCCGGGGACGCTCGGCGTCTGCATCCCGATCGTCGCGATCGCCGGCGGAATCGGCGGGACGGCCGGGCTGATCGCCGCCTTCGTCGCCCTGGTCGTCGTCTTCGCGATCAGCGAGTTGCGCCGATGAGGGCACTGCCGGCGACGACGAGCAGCGCGCCGACCGCGACCCTTCGCCCCATCCCCTCCGTCTGCCGGATCAGGAGCGCGGATAGGGCCACACCCCAGAGCGACTCGGTGGCGACGAGCGGCGAGACGACCGTGACGCGGCCGCGCCAGTAGGCCTCGAAGAGCAGGACGTACGAGAGCCCGAACATGACGCCGGCCGGCGCAAGCCGGACGAGCTCGACGCGTCGCGGCGCGCGCCGTGTCCAGAGCGCCGTCGCGAGCGCGCCCGCAAGGAGTGTCGCGGCCGCGGCGGTCTCGGGCGCGGCGTCGGCGTGGCGCGCGCGCAGGCGGTTTTCTCGCGTCGCCACCCGCACCGCCGCGGCCGCGGCGAACGCGAGCCCGCGGGCGCGCAGGTAGCCCGGCCGGTCGCGCGCGGCGGCGAGCAGCACGCCGCCGGCGACGACCGCCACGGCGGCGACGGCGAGCGGCAGGCGAAGCGGCTCGTCGAGGAAGACGAGCGCGATCGCGACCGCGACGAGCGGCGCCGCCCCGACCGTGACGGACGTGCGCGAGGCGCCGATCTCGCGCACCGCGAGCGTGAAGAGGAGCTGTGAGCCTCCCGGCGCGAGCAGCCCTGCGAGCAGGAACGGCCACACGCCGTGCGGGTCGTGCCGCGCGGCGGCGGCGATGAGCGCGACCGCGAGCGCCACGAGCACGGTCGCGAGCGTCGCCCCGACCGGGTCGAGCCCGCGCAGGCCGAGCCGGAGGGCGACGGTCATGCCGCCGAAGAGCGCCGCCGAGCCGAGCGCGAGCAGAACCGCCACTGAGCGCATTAAAGGTGTCTGACACCAAGAGGTGTCAGACACCGTTGGCGGTACCGTGTCGGATGTGGACGTGCTCGACACCTTCGGCCGGCCGCTGCGCGACCTGCGCATCTCGGTCACCGACCGCTGCAACTTCCGCTGCGTCTACTGCATGCCGAAGGAGGTGTACGGCCGCGACCACCGCTTCCTCGACCGCCGCGAGCTGCTCACGTTCGAGGAGATCGCGCGCGTCGCGCGCGTCTTCGTCGAAGCAGGCGTCCGCAAGCTGCGGATCACGGGCGGCGAGCCGCTTGTCCGGCGCGACCTCGAACGGCTGATCGCGCTCCTCGCCGAGCTCGACGTCGACCTGACGCTGACGACGAACGGCTCCCTGCTGCCGCAGAAAGCCCGCGCGCTCGCCGACGCGGGCCTCTCGCGCATCACCGTCAGCCTCGACGCGCTCGACGACGCGCAGTTCCGGGCACTGAACGATGTCGACTTCCCCGTGGAGCGCGTGCTCGAGGGGATCGAAGCTGCCGCAGCGGCCGGTCTGCCCGTCAAGGTCAACGCGGTCGTCAAGCGAGGCGCCAACGAGGATCAGGTCGTCCCCATGGCGGCTTTCTTCCGCGAGCGCGGCCACACCCTCCGCTTCATCGAGTACATGGACGTCGGCACCACGAACGGCTGGCGCCTCGACGACGTCGTCCCGGCCGCGGAGATCGTCGCGAAGCTCGACGAGGCGTTCGGGGTGGACCCGGTCGACCCGTCGTACCGCGGCGAGGTCGCCCGCCGCTACCGCTACCGCGACGGCGCCGGCGAGTTCGGCGTGATCGCGTCCGTGACCCAGCCGTTCTGCGGCGACTGCACCCGCGCGAGGCTGTCGGCGGAGGGCCGCCTTTTCACCTGCCTGTTCGCCGTCCGCGGCCACGACCTGCGCGCGCTCGTCCGGAGCGGCGCGACCGATCCGGAGCTCCAGGACGCCATCCGCGGCCTCTGGGGAGCCCGCAAAGACCGGTATTCCGAGCTCCGCTCCCGCGCCACCACCGGGCTCCCACGGGTCGAGATGTCCTACATCGGCGGGTAGAATCGAGGCGTGGGAACGATCGTCGCAACCCTGGGGCGGCGCCATTTGCCGCGCGGCTGGTCGGATCTCGGCCGCCAGCTCCTGATCTGGTTCGGCTTCGCGATCCTCTACCAGCTCGCACGCGGCCTCGCGAACCACCTCTCGACGCCGTCGAAGGCGTTCCAGAACGGGTACCACGTGCTCGACATCGAGACGCGGGTCGCAAACCGGCTGTACGAGCTCACGTTCCAGCAGTTCGTCGACCAGCGCCATCTGCTCGAGACGGCCGTCTCGTGGACGTACTGGAACTCCGAGTTCACGGTCGTCGGCCTGACGATCCTCTGGGTCTACCTGCGCCGCCACGAGGCGTTCACCAGCTTCCGCAACTCGATCCTGCTCGCGAACCTGATCGGGCTCTTCGGCTACGTCTTCATGCCGACGGCCCCGCCGAGGCTCCTCGGCGTCGGCTTCGTCGACGAGCACCGCGACGGCATCGTGTCGCTCGCCGCCAACCCCTACGCGGCGATGCCGAGCCTGCACGCGGCGGACGCGCTGATCGTCGGCGTCGTGCTCTTCACTGTCTGCCGCCGCTGGTGGGCGAAGGCGTTCTGGGCCGCCTGGCCCGCGTGGGTCTGGTTCGTCGTGATGGCGACCGGCAACCACTTCTGGCTCGACTGCATGGCGGGGATCCTCGTCGCGCTGCTCGCGATGAGCGTGGTCTACAACGCGCGGATCCGGCGCGCGGTTGCCGCTCGTCTGGCGTAAACGACCGCCTGCCGACCCGACGCGGGCTGGCGGCAAGGCCCCTGGTACGGTCCCGCCGGTGAGCAGAGCGGCCGCGATCAAGCACGGTTACACCACCGGCGCGCGCGGCCTGGCGTCCCGCTCGGTGACCGGCCTGACCCGCACGCGGATCACGCCGAACACGCTCACGGCGACCGGCGTCACGCTCTGCTTCATCGCATCTGTCCTCGTGCTCTTCGAGGGCCGGAACGAGATCCTCTTCTACTGGGCCGGCGCCGTCGTCTTCGTCCTCGGCTCGCTCCTGGACATCCTCGACGGTGCGCTCGCCCGCGCCGGCGGCAAGACGACGCCGTTCGGCGCCTTCCTGGACTCGACGACCGACCGCGTCAGCGAGGGCTTCATGCTGACGGCGGTCGCACTCGTGCTCGCCCGGCACCACCACCCCGTCTTCGTCGCCGTCGCCATGGCCGCCGTCGCCGGGTCGTTCCTCGTCTCGTACACGCGCGCGAGAGCCGAGGCGCTCGGCCTGCGTGGCGACGTCGGGATCGGTTCGCGGGCGGAGCGCGTCGTCGTCATCACCGCGGGTCTCGTCCTCGCGCCCTGGGGCGTGCTGCCCTGGTCGCTCGTCGTCCTCGCGTGTACCGCGTGGGTCACGGTCGGCCAGCGCGTCTGGCACGTCCGCAAGCAACTGATGGAGGCAACTGATGAGTGAGAACGGCCACGGGCGCGACCGGCAGCAGGAGAAGGTCCGCGTCGCGATCATCGGCGCCGGCAACTGCGCGAACTCGTTCATGCAGGGGCTGACGTACTACAAGGACGCGAGCCCGGACGACTTCGTCCCGGGGCTCATGCACGTCGACCTCGGCGGCTACCACATCCGCGACGTCGAGGTGGTGGCGGCGTTCGACGTCGTCAAGGGGAAGGTCGGCGTCGACCTCGCCGAGGCGATCTGGGCGCACCCGAACGACACGATCAAGTTCGCGGAGGTCGAGAAGACCGGCGTAACCGTGTCGCGTGGCATGACGCTCGACGGGATCGGCAAGTACCTGTCGCAGGTCGTCGAGAAGGCGGACGGGCCGACCGACGATGTGGTCGGGATCCTCAAGGAGCGCCAGGTCGACGTCGTCGTCAACTACCTGCCCGTCGGGTCGGAGGACGCGACGAAGTGGTACGCCGAGCAGGTGATGGCGGCCGGCTGCGCGATGGTCAACTGCATGCCGGTGTTCATCGCACGCGAGGACTACTGGAACAAGCGCTTCCAGGAGGCCGGCGTGCCGATCGTCGGC
>JAICYG010000158.1 GCA_025934335.1 Thermoleophilia bacterium
AGTTCGGCGACCGCATCAACCGCCGCGAGGCGGAGTGGGAGTCGCGCTGGTGGTCGCCGATCATCAACGCGGAGCACCTCGCGATGCGCGAGCGCGCGGCGATGTTCGACCTGACCGCGTTCTGCATCTTCGACGTGACGGGGCCCGGTGCGCTCGACGTGGTGCAGCAGGTGTCGATGCGCCAGATGAACGTGGTGCACGGGAAGGTCGTGTACACGCCGGTGCTCTCGCCGAGCGGCACGTTCAAGAGCGACCTGACGGTGATGCGGCTCGGTGACGACCACTTCCGCGTCGTCACGGGCGGCGCCCACGGCATGGCCGACCTCAAGTGGTACGCCGACCACCTCCCCGCCGACGGCTCCGCGCAGATCACCGACCTCACGTCGGCGTACACGACGCTCGGCCTGTGGGGCCCGCGGGCGCGCGACATCCTCTCGTCTCTGACGAGGGACGACCTCTCGAACGAGGCCTTCCCGTTCGCGTCGTGCCGGACGATCGAGCTCGACTCGCTGCGCGTGCTCGCGTCGCGGATCTCGTACGTCGGCGAGCTGGGCTGGGAGCTGTACGTGCCGATCGAGCAGGGCGCCAGGCTGTGGGATCTCGTCTGGGAGGCCGGCGAGCCACACGGGGTCGCGCCGGCGGGCATCGGCGTCTACGGTACGACCGGCCGGCTCGAGAAGTGCTACCGCGCGTTCGGCTTCGAGCTCGACGCCGACTACGACGTCGTCGAGGCCGGGATGGCCTGGGGGAAGGTGAAGACGCCCGACTTCGTTGGCAAGGAGGCGCACGTCGGGCATCGCTCGTCCGACCCGGCGGCCGTGCTCTGCACGCTGACGGTCGACGACCACACGTCGAAGTCGGGCCAGAAGCGGTACATGCTCGGCCGAGAGCCCGTCCTCTCGAAGGACGGGAAGCCGCTCGTGGACGGCAAGGGCCGCCGCGCGTACGTGACGAGCGCGGGCGCCGCGCCGTCGCTCGGCAAGCACGTGCTGCTGACGTACCTGCCGCCCGAGAACGCGAACGTCGGCGAGGAGCTGCTCGTCGAGTTCCTGGGCGAGCAGTACCCCGTGACGGTCGCGACGAACGACGCGACGCCCGTGTTCGATCCCGAGAACGCCAGGATCAGGGCTTGAGGATCCTCGTCTGCGTGAAGCGTGTCCCGATCACCGGCGGGCGTATGGTGCTGACGGCCGACGAGCAGGCGATCGAGACGAAGCATCTCGGCTTCACGATCTCGCCGCACGAGGAGTGCGGGGTGGAGGAGGCGGTGCGGCTTGTCGAGGCGAAGGGCGGCGAGGTCGTCGTGCTGACGCTCGGCCCGGAGGAGGCGGCGGAGCAGCTGCGCGACTGCATGGCGATCGGCGCTGACCGCGGCATCCATCTCGTCTCGGCGGAGGAGTGGGATGGGCAGGCCACGGCGGCCGCGATCGCCGAGGCGATCCGTGCCGATGAGCCGTTCGACCTGATCGTGTTCGGCAACGAGTCGGCAGACGCGGGCGGGTACCAGGTGGGCATCCGCGTCGCGTACGCGGTCGGGCTGCCCGTCGTCACCGGGCTGAAAGGGCTGACGGTCGAAGGTGGCCGCGCGCGCTGCGAGCAGGAGGTTCCGGGCGGGCGCGACGTCTACGACGTGTCCTTGCCGGCGGTCGTGACGGTGAAGGAGGGGCTCAACCTGCCGCGCTACCCGTCGGTGCCGGCGAAGCTGCGCGCGAAGTCGAAGCCGCTTGACGCCCGGCCGGTCGAAAGGCCGGAGCCGAAGCTCGAGAAGCTGCGCCTCGTCGTGCCGGAAGGATCGCGCAAGCAGGCCGAGGTGCTCGGCGAGGGCGCGGCCGCGGCGCCGCGCGTCGTCGAGATAATGCGGGAGCTGGGCGTCGCATGACCGTGGTCGTCTTCATGGAGCGCGCAGACGACGAGCTGTCGCAGCAGGCGCTGACGCTCGCGCGCTCGCTCGGAGGCGAGGTGAGCGCGGCCACGGTCGAGGGGCCGTACGCGCCGGGCGCATGGGCCGCGGCGATCGTCGCGGCGGCCGGCGACGCCGACATCGTCGGCCCCGGCTCCGACCGCGGCAACGAGGTGATGGCCCACGTCGCGGCGCAGCTCGACCTGCCTCTCGCCGCCAACGTGACCGAGGTGCGCGGCGACGAGCTGACGCGCATCCGGTGGGGCGGCACGCTGCTCGAGGAGGCGCGCCTGCACGCGGGCCGCCGCCTCATGACCGCGGCGCCGTTCGCGTTCCCGCTTAGTGTTGACTCAACACAAACTCTGGTCTTGACGCCCGAACTGGGCGGGGCCGTCGCGGTCGTCGACCACGTCGCCCCCGACACGGGCGGCAAGGTGTCGTTGGCGGACGCGAAGGTGGTCGTCTCGGGCGGGCGCGGGGTCGGCTCCGCAGAGGGCTTCGCGATTCTCGAGGAGCTTGCGGCGCTGCTCGACGCGGCGGTCGGCTGCTCGCGGGTCGTCACGAGCGCCGGCTGGCGCCCGCACACCGACCAGGTCGGCCAGACGGGTACGAAGGTCTCGCCCGACCTCTACATCGCGTGCGGGATCAGCGGCGCGACGCAGCACATCGCCGGGTGCAAGGGCGCGAAGAAGCTGCTCGCGATCAACGCCGACCGCGAGGCGACGATCTTCGCGCACGCCGACTACGCCGTCGTCGGTGACCTGCATGAAATCGTTCCGGCGATCACCGCCGAGCTGAGGAAGGCGAAGTAGCGGTCCTCGCCGGCGCCCTGGCGCTCGTGGCGCTACTCGCCGCCGCCGGCTACCTCGCGGGGCGGCGCGCGCTCTTCCTCGTGCGGCTCGTGCGCGCCGGGCGGCCCCTCGACCGCACCGACGATCTTCCGCTGCGCGCGAAGAACGAGGCGACGATCGTGCTCGGCCAGCGGAAGCTGCTGCAGCGCCTCGTGCCCGGGCTCATGCACGCCGCGATCTTCTGGGGCTTCCTCGCGCTCTTCCCGACGATCGTGATGGCGGCGATCGGCGCCGTCGACCGGGGCGCCTCGCTGCCGTGGCTCGGGGCGCAGGGGTGGTACATGGCGATCGTCGACGTGTTCGTGCTCGCCGTGCTCGTTGGAATCGCCGTCGCCCTCTGGATCCGCAAGGTCGTGCGGCCGCAGCGGTTCCACGGCTCACACCTAGGCGAAGCGGACGTGATCCTGGCGCTGATCGCGCTCGTCGTCCTGACGCTGCTCGGCTGGCACGCGTCTCGCATCGCCGCCGGCCTTGCCGAGTGGCCGGCGCACGCGTCGTTCCTGTCGAACTGGGTGTCGACCGTGATCCCGGCGCCGCGGGTGCTCGACCGCGTGTTCGTCTGGGCGCACCTCTGCGTGATCCTCGGCTTCCTCTGCTACCTGCCGTACTCGAAGCACCTGCACATCGCGACCGCTGCGATCAACGTTTTCTTCTCGCGCACGCGCCGGCGCGGGCGCCTCGAGCCTTTGCGCTTCGACGTGCCCGAGGCCGAGATGAGGTTCGGCGCCGGAACCGTCCGCGACCTGACGTGGAAGGAGATGGTCGACGCGTTCTCGTGCACCGAGTGCGGCCGCTGCCAGGACGTCTGCCCCGCGTACGCGACCGGCAAGACGCTGTCGCCGAAGCTCGTGATCATGGGCGTCCGCGACCAGCTGTTCGCCGAGGGACCGAGGCTGATCGCAGGGGGCGAGCTGCAGCCGATCGCGGGCAACGGCGTGTCCGAGGAGATGATCTGGGACTGCGTCACCTGCGGCGCGTGCGTGCACGAGTGCCCGGTCTCGATCGAGCACATCGACCACATCGTCGACCTGCGCCGCGACCTCGTGATGATGCAGTCGCGCTTCCCGGGCGAGGCCGAGTCGATGCTGCGAGACGTCGAGCGCGTCGGCAACCCGTGGGGAAAGCCGCAGGGCGACAGGGAGTCGTGGGCGGAGGGTCTCGGCGTCCGCGTCGTGCAGGAGGGCGAGCCGCCGCCGGAGATCCTCTACTGGGTCGGCTGCGCCGCCGCCTACGACGAGCGCGCGCGCGTCGCGGCCGAGTCGACGGTGAAGCTGCTGCAGAAGGCCGGAGTCGACTTCGCGATCCTCGGCGCGCGCGAGTCGTGCACCGGCGATCCCGCGCGCCGCATGGGGAACGAGTACGTCTTTCAGGCGTACGCGGAGCAGAACGTCACGACGCTGAACGAAGCGGGCGTGACGAGGATCGTCGCGAGCTGTCCGCACTGCCTCAACTCTCTCGGCAACGAGTACCCCGACTTCGGCGGCCGCTACGAGGTGATGCACCATACGCAGCTCCTCGCCGAGCTCGTGCGCGACGGGAAGCTCGAGCCCGCGAAGGGCGACGCAGCGATCACCTATCACGACTCGTGCTACCTGGCCCGGCACAACGACGTCGTCGTCGAGCCGCGCGAGCTCGTCGCGGCGGTCGGCAAGCCGGTCGAGATGGAGAAGCGCGGCAAGCGCACGTTCTGCTGCGGTGCGGGCGGCGCGCACATGTGGATGGAGGAGCGCGGCTCGCCGATCAACGAGGAGCGGGTTCGCCAGGCCGCGGAGACCGGCGCCGACACGCTCGCCGTCGCGTGCCCGTTCTGCACCGTGATGCTCGACGACGGCGTCCGCTCGAGCGGGAAGCAACTGCGTGTGGTCGACGTGTCCACGCTGCTCGTCGAATCGCTCGACGCTTGACACGAACTTCGGCGCGATTACGGTCAGGCCGGGATGGGTCCGAGGGTTGCGAGGGTGCGGCGCCTCGCTCTGGGTGCGCTCGTGTGTGCAGTGGTTGTCGGCGGAATGCCCGGCGGCGGCGTCGCGCGATCGGCCCCGGGTAGTTATCCGATCTCGCGCGCCTCGAGCCCGAAGCTCGACTCGCGGCTTGCGCTCGTCGCGGCTGCGCAGAGGTCGAACGGCCCCGCCGCGGCGGTCGCGGTCGCTGAGCGTGCGGGTCTTGCCGGCCGTGCCGGCCGCGTCCGTGCGATCGTGGTCGCCAGGCACGGCGCGTCGTCGGATGCGCAGCGCGCGGTCGAGTCGGCGGGCGGCGTATTCGAAGGTGCGACCGGTGGTCTCGACGAGGCGCTCCTGCCGCCGGCGGCGCTCGCGAAGCTCGCGAGCGATCCGAGCATCGAGCGCGTTCGGCCACCGTTCGTCCACCAGGCGGACGCGGTCGACGAGGGAGTGCATCTCGCGGACGCCGACACCTGGCACACGGCCGGCTACGGCGGCGCGGGCGTCAAGATCGCGATTGTCGACCTCGGCTTCTACGGCTACGGCTCGCTCCTCGGCTCCTCACTGCCGTCGTCGGTGACCGCGATCGACCACTGCAGCGGCAACCTCACGGCATCGCCGGTGAACGGCGGGACCGAGCACGGCACGGCGGTGGCCGAGCTCGTCCACCAGATGGCACCCGACGCGCAGCTGTACCTCATCTGCATCGACTCGGAGGTCGGTCTCGCGCAGGCCGAGCAGGACGTCCTCTCGAACGGGATCGGGATCGTCAACCACTCCGTCTCCTGGTTCGACACGAGCCCCGGCGACGGAACCGGGGCGGCGGGCACGCCCGACGCGATCGTGGCCGACGCCCGCTCGCACGGCGTGCTCTGGGTCAACGCGGCGGGCAACTACCGGCTCGACCACTGGCGAGGGTACTTCGATCCCGACGACTCCGACCCCGTCTACAACGAATTCGCAACGGGCGAATCTTCGGAACAGTTCCAGGTCGACGCCGGCGCGGATTCGTGTGCGCTCCTCAAGTGGGACCGCTGGCCGGCGACGACCGACGACTACGACCTGCTGGTGACCCGCGTGAGCGACGGCGCCGTCGTCGCGTCCTCCGCGAACGACCAGGCCGACGGCCCCGCGCCTCCCGTCGAGGAAGCCTGCTTCACCAACACAACCGGTTCAGCGACCACGTACGCCGTCTCGATCCTCCGTTACAGCGCGCCGGACGCGCCGGTGCTCGACCTCTTCGTGACCGGAGCCGG
>JAICYG010000009.1 GCA_025934335.1 Thermoleophilia bacterium
GAGAGGCCCTGCGTGATCCTGATGGTCGGTTCGCGGTCAGGCCCGGGAGTGCGTTATCCGGTGTCGGAGCGCGCGGCGCGCTACCGCGCGAGCGTGGCGGAGGCAACCTCCGACTGGCGGCAGGCGTACGCGACGGTCGAGCGGTTCCGGCGAGAGCGGCCGCCGACGTGGTCGCGACTGCCGTGGGCGTAGGTACCGACCGGCCGGATTCCACCGATGCGGACGCGGTGATTCTGGTCGAAGGCACGAGCGATCGACATGCCGTCGAGACGCTCGCGCGTCGCCGCGGCCGGGATCTCGAGTCCGAGGGCGTCGACGTCGTGTCGATGGGCGGCTACGGGAACCTGCCGCGCGTCCTCGCGCAGCACCCCGACACGCTGCTCGCCGGGCTGTACGACGCCGGCGAGGAGCGGCACTTCCTCCGTGCTCTCGGCTGCGCCGATCGCGACGAGCTCGAGCACGCCGGGTTCTACGCCTGCACGCGCGATCTCGAGGACGAGCTGACCCGAGCGGTGGGCCCGGACGGGGTACAGCGCGTGCTCGCGGAGCAGGGGGAGCTACGCTCGTTCCGCACCTACCAGAAGCAGCCGGCGCATCGCGCCCGCCCGCTCGAGGAGCAGCTGCACGGGTTCATGTGGAACCGCAAACAGCGGTACGCCGTACTCCTCGTCGAGGCGCTCGACCTCGCCCGCGTCCCCCGGCCACTCGACCGCGTGTTGGCTCACGTCGAAGGCTAGTCGTCGCTTCGCAGCTGCCCGCGCAGCGCACCGGCCGGGTACTTCGCGTTGTGCACGTTCACGTAGTACGCCGAAGGCGTCCGCCGGATGGCCGCGGCGAGAGCGGCGGTGGTCGTCGTGCAGCCCTTCGACCTGTAGACCTTCCCGAACGGGACGACGACCGGCCCCTCCACGCCCGGCTTCCCTTTGTGGATGTGCGCGGCCACGATCGTCTGCACCTTCGAGACCTTGATCTCCCAGCAGACGCGCCTGCCGGCGATCTTCACCTCGGCCGTGCCGAGCCCGTCGGGATCGCCCTTCGGTGTCTCCGCCTTGCCGACGAGCGTCGCGTGCAGCGACCCGCCCTTCCTGGAAGCGGCGGCGGCGCCTGTCGCGAGGGCGAGCGTCGCCAGGACGGCCAGACCCACGTACCTCATCTCAGCTCCGTTTCTCGAGGGGACGCCCGTGCATACCGCCCGTTCAGCGCTCCGGTTTTCGACTACGCGAGCAGGTACCAGACGACCGCGCCGCCGTAGACGGCGACGAGCAGGAAGCCCTCCCAGCGCCGCGACCTGCCGTCCGCGACGACGATCGCCGCGAACAGGGCCGCAGCGCCCATCGTCACGACCTCGATCACGCGGAAGGCGAGCGGAAGCCCCTGGCCGACGACCCACGAGAGCAGGCAGACGGCGGGCGTCACGAAGACGGCGACCTGCATGGACGACGTGATCGCGATCTCGGTGGCGAGCCGCGTGTTGCCGCGCCGCGCGATCACCACGGCGCCGCCGTGCTCGGCTGCGTTGCCGACGATCGCGATGATCACGACCGCGATGAAGAACTCGTTCAGGCCGACCGCCTTGCCGAAGTGGTCGAGAGAGTGGACGAGGATCTCGGAGACGATCGCGGTCGCCGCAGTCGCGATGCCGAGCGCGACGAGCGACCGCTTCAGCGACCAGGCAGCCTCGGCCGGCGCCCGGCGTTCGGTCGCGCGGTGAATGCGCAGGTTCTGCCACGTGATCACCAGGTACGCGAGCAGCAGCACCGCGGAGATCGGAAGCGAAACGAGGTAGAGGGAATGGCGCTCGTGGGAGCCGCCTCCCCACGCGAAAGCCGACGGGATCGCGATCAGCGCCACCGCGCCGAACACCGCGAACAGCTGCCAGCGGAGCGAGCGCGCATCCACGTCGCCGTCCCCGCCCGCGATCATTGCCGCGCCCAGCACGAGCAGGATGTTCGAGACGACCGAGCCGGTGAGCGAGCCGCGGACGACGCCGGGCAGCGCGTCCGCGACGGCGAACAGCGCGATGATCAGCTCCGGCGCGTTCCCGAAGCTCGCATTGAGCAGGCCGCCGACGCCGGCCCCGGTGTGCTCGGCCGCGTGCTCTGTCGACTCGCCGATCAGCCACGCGAGCGGCACGAGCGCGACCGCGGCGAGGACGAAGAGCGACGTCTCGTCGAGGTGGAAGGCGTAGCGCGCGAGGATCGCGATCGGCGTGAGGACGAGGCTTCCCCACAGGATCCTCCGCGCCACCGCGCTACCTTAGCCTGCCGATGATCGAGGCCGTCCTCTTCGACTGGGCCGACACGCTCGTCTCGGACGGCGACGCAGACGACGACGGCGGCCCGACGGTGCTCGCCTCGGCGCAGGCGCTGCTCGAGGCGCTGCGCGCGCGCGGCATCAAGACAGGCCTCGTCGCGCGCACGTCGCCGGCGGCCGGCGCGTTCGGCCTCTCGACACACCTCGACGTGATCGTCGCCTCGGAGGAGACGGCTCCCGGGCCGATCCTGCACGCGTGCCGCGAGCTCGCCGTCGAGCCGGCTGCAACGATGTTCGTGAGCGACGATCTCGTCGATGTGCAGGAAGCGGCGAACGTGGGCATGACGACGGTCCAGGCATTGTGGTTCAGCGCAGACGACACACCGGGGATCGAGCCCGACTTCATGGCGTTCACGCCGATGGACGTGCTGAACGCGGTCCGGCGACTAGCTCGCTAGCCCGCGAAAGTCAAGTCTTGCGGTCGTCCGCGACCGTTCGGACAATTCTCCTATGACGCCTGAGCAGATCGCCGCTGCGCCGGCGCTCCCGCTTCGTCCCCAGGACGAGATGGAGTGCCGCCGGTGCGCCGTGCACTGCGACAAGGTCGTCCATCCCGGAGCGTGCCTGTCGCGCGGCTGCCCGTTCGTCTACTCGTACGAGGCGTGGGGCCACACGTACGTCGGCTGCATGCAGAAGGTGTACGACGTGGAGATCGACCTCGACATGCTGCGCGCCGCAGAAGAGCGGAAGCCCGGCTTCGGTGCCATCCGTGCGGTACGGCGCCCGCTGCCGATGTGCAAGGCCGAGGTCGAGCGGACGTACGAGTCGCGGCTCGACGAGCTCGGCTGCGTCAACCCGGAGTTCGACGAGCTGCCCGACGGCGTGCCGACGTTCCGGGTCTTCGCGCGCGTCAGCGGCTGAGCAGCGCCTCCTCGCGCCGCCGGCGGACGAGCCGCACGGCAAGCCACACGAGCACGAGCAGGACGATCGCCGGGCCGCCGATCGCGAGCGCGTACGCGGCGCCGATCCCGATGTAGCGGAAGGCGACGCCGATCCCGTGCAGTGGCCCATGACCCTTGTGAACCGGCGCGGCCGCCTGCGGAGTCTCGAGGTGGAGGTCGATGGTTGCGTAGTGCGCGGCGCGGCGGGTCGCCGCCTCGCTCCGCTGCAGCGCCTGGATGCGGTTCGTGAGCGCGTCGACCTGTGCCTTCGACGCCTTCGCCGCGCGCAGGTCGGAGAGCCGCTTCTGCAGGCGCGCGATCGTCCGGTCGGTCGCATTCAGGTCTGCTGTCCGGTCCTGCACGTCGACGTTCTCGGCGACGATGGTGCCGAGCTGCGCGAGGCGGCTCATCGCCTGCTGCACATGGCCGCGCGGCACCTTCAGCGTCAGGTCGGCCGTCGCCTCCTTGCCTTCCGTCTGTGCGTGCACCGATACGGGGTAGCCGCCGAGCGAGGTGACGATGCGCACCGCGCGCTTGACGCCGTCGGAGACCTTGTGGGTGCGTAGCGACAGCGTCGTCCCGACGACCTGGACGCGCTGCTTCGCCGACGGGACGGCGAGCTCCTTGGTCGCCGCTCCTGCCGGCGCTGCGCGCACGGTTGCCGGCAGGCCCGCGACACGGCCGAGCGGTGTCGCCGTCTGCTCGTGGTGCGACGGTCGCGTGAACACGATGGATGCGGCGACGGCCGCAGCCACCGGGACGGCGACGACGAATGCCCGCCGCCACGTGAAGCGGCGCGGCGGCGCCGGCGCGGCGGCCGCGACCAGGCGGACGCGCTCGCGGACTTCGGGTGGGGCCTCGACACGCGCGGCGCGCAGCTCCGCGACGAGATCACGCTGCGACATGGAGAGCCTCCTCGAGTTTCTTCAGCGCCCGGTTCAGGCGCGTCGTGCAGTTGGTGGGGGAGATGCCGAGCACGCGGGCGGCGGTGCCCGCGTCCAGGTCGAGCAGCACGCGGAGGGCGACCACCTCGCGCTCGCCGGCGCTCAGGCGGCCGAGCGCTGCTTCCAGGTCGGGCGAGAGCCCTTCGCCGAAGCGGAAGTCGATCTGCTCGGGCGGGGCGGCCAGCTCCTCCCGCCGCGTGCGTCGCCGCTCGGAGCGGAAGTGGTCGAGCGCGACCGTGCGGGCGATCTGGCACAGCCACGTGCGGGCCGGGCCTCGCTCGGGGTCGAAGCGGTGCCAGAGCCGGAGCGCACGCTCGAAGGTGACCGCCGTCAGGTCCTCGGCGACGAAGCGGTCCGACGTGAACCAGGCCAGGTAGCCGTAGACGTCGTCGAGGTGCGCCTCCGCGGCCTGCTGGAACGTCATCTCACACGTTGTACGCCGCCGGGCGGCCGTCCGTCACGCCGTCCAGCGTGCGTGCAGGTCGCGGAGCTTCTGGATCTCGTCAGCGTCCGGTCCTCGCTTGTCCTTCCCGGGCACCTCGAGGTACGCCGACAGGTGCTGGAACGCCGGGTGCGCGAGGAAGGCGCCGAGCCCCTCACCCAGCTCGCCCTCGAGCACGTTCGCGTGCCGGTCGCGGTTCGAGCCGAGCGGCGCGGCCGCGTCGTTCACGTGCAGCGCCCGCAGCCGGTCGATCCCCATGCGCTCGTCGAGCTCTCGCACCAGCTCGTCGACCTTCGCCGGGTCGGTCACGTCGTAGCCGGAGACGTACAGGTGGCAGGAGTCGAGGCAGACGCCGAGTCGCGGGTGGCCGTCGAGCCGGTCGAGGAGCACGTGCAGCTCCTCGAGCGAGCGGCCGATCGTGCCGCCCGCGCCGGCCGAGTTCTCCATCAGGAGCCACGTGTCGCCCTCGCAGCGCTCGAGCACCTGCGCCAGCGCCCTCGTCGTGCGGTCGAGGCCCGCCTCGAAGCCGGCGCCCAGATGCGAGCCGACGTGGAAGATGACGCCGTCCGCGCCGATGGCACACGCTGCGTCGACCGTCGTCCGCATGGTCGCGATCGACTTCTCGTAGATCGTGTCGTCGGGTGCCGCGAGGTTGCAGAGGTAGAGCGCGTGGCACACGACCCCGCCGATCCCGTGCTCGGCGCGCTTCCGGTGGAACGCCTCGATCGCCTCCGGCCTGTGGCTCGTCGCCCGCCACATGCGTGGGCTCTGCGTGAACACCTGGACGCAGTCGCCGCCGATCGCCACGATCCGGTCGATGGCGGTGTCGATGCCGCCGGCCGACGACATGTGCGCTCCGAACTCCACGGCGCGCCTACGATAGGCGGCCGATGTCCGTACGCGTTCGGATGGCGCCGAGCCCCACCGGCTTTCTCCACATCGGAGGGGTGCGCACGTTCCTCTTCAACTGGCTCTTCGCGCGGCAGCAGGGCGGCGAGATCCTCCTGCGGATCGAGAACACCGACACGAGCCGGGAGGTCGAGGAGGCGACCGAGCAGATCCAGCGGTCTCTGCGCTGGCTCGGCGTCGACTGGGACGGCCCCGTTCGCTTCCAGCTCGACACCGCCGAGCGCGCGGTGGAGCTCGCGCACGAGCTGCTGGCGAAGGGGTACGCGTACGAGGACGACGGCGCGATCCGCTTCCGGCAGCCGACCGACGGCGTCGTCTCGTGGACGGACGCCGTGCGCGGGCACATCGAGTTCCGGAACGACGTGCTCAAGGACCCCGTGATCGTTCGATCGAACGGGCGGCCGCTCTACAACTTCGCCTCGCCCGTCGACGACATCCTCGACGGCATCACGCACGTGATCCGCGGCGAGGACCACGTCTCGAACACGCCGACGCAGATCAACATCCTGCAGGCGCTCGATGCCGAGCTGCCCGTGTACGCGCACGTGCCGAACATCAACGGCGAGAACGGCCGGAAGCTCTCGAAGCGACGCGACGCGGTGGCGCTCGACGACTTCGTCGACGCCGGCTACATCCCGCCCGCGCTGATGAACTTCCTCGCGTTGCTCGGCTGGAGCTACGACGACAAGACCACGATCATGTCGCCGTCGGAGCTCGTCGAGCGCTTCTCGCTCGATCGCGTCGTGCCGAGCCCGGCGACCTTCGACTACAAGAAGCTCGACTGGATGAACGGCGTGTACCTGCGCGAGCTCGACGAGGACGAGTACGCCCACAGCCTCGAGACGTGGCTGCGCGAGCACGACATCGACTGGCCGGTCGACCGCGTGCGCGCGACGGTCCCGCTCGTGCACGAGAAGATCGAGAAGCTCTCGCAGTACCCCGACTTCGTGCGCTTCCTGTTCGAGGACGTGCAGCCGCCCGACGGGGTCGACGGGCGGATCGTCGAGGCGGCCGCAGACCGGCTTGCGGCCCTCGACTCGTGGAACGCTGCCTCGATCGAGCAGGCGCTGCGTATGCTCGTCGACGAACTGGGGGAGAAGCCGCGCACCGCGTTCCAGCCGATCCGCCTCGCCGTCACCGGCGCGAAGGTGTCACCGGGGCTCTTCGAGAGCCTCGAGCTGCTCGGGCGACAGGCCGCTCTCGAGCGGCTGCGCGCGGCGTAGCGGCTTCGGCGGCGCCAGCGGGTCGAGCGCCCGCTGGAAGGTCCGCCACGACCTGAGGCGGAACTGCAGGGCGGGGCGCGGAAGACTGCCGCGCGCCTCCGGGGGGCGGGCGCGGTCCATCATTTCAAAGTCCTAACGAGCCGCGGCGGCCGCTGGTTACGGACGGTACGCGACGACCGACGCACAGACCGCGATCAGCCCTGCGACCCACACGGGCCAGAGGCCGAGCGTCGCGCCCGCCGCGAATGCGAGTGCGCCGCCGAGCGCGAGCAGGAAGGCGACGAGCGGCCGCGCGACGCCCTCGTCCGGCTGTTCCGCGGGTGGCCGCCGGCGCGTCTGCGGCACGGCGAGCCGGAGACGGGCGAGTCGGAGCCGGAAGAGCGACCCACGCCACTCGTGCAGGAGCGGCCGCACGCCGTCGGAGCCGGCGTCGTGCGCCGCCTCCGCCACCTCGGCCGTCGCGTCGCGCGCCGAGGCGAGCGCAGCGAAGAGCTCTGCGTGCGCCGACTCGGCGCCTGCGGGCGGATCGAGGCCGTATGCATGCTCGCTCGCGAGGTGCAGCTTGTAACGCAGCCGCGAGAGCGCGACCTCGGCCTCCTCGTCCTCGAGCCGCTCAGGCTCCGCGGCGAGGCGGTCGAGGCGGTCGAGGGCACGGGCGAGCTCGGTCCACAGCTCGCCCATCTCCTCGGCGTAGCGTTCCGGCGTCCAGGTCCTCGGCGCCACGATCCGAGACTACCCGTTAGATTGGCCGCCGATGCAGGGCTCGCGACCGATCGCGCTCGTCGTCGACGACGATGCGGCGCTCCGGATGCTTACCAGGGTGAACCTCGAGCTGGAGGGGTTCGACGTCGTCGAGGCTTCGACGATCGAGGAGACGGAGGCGGCGGTACGGCGCGCGCGGCCCGACGTCGTGCTGCTCGACGTCCACCTGGGCGGCCAGGAGACGCTGAGCCTGCTCGCGCGGCTGCGGGCCGACAACCTGCCGGTCGCGCTCGTCACCGGCTCCGTCGACGTCGACGAGCATCGCGGCTCGGCCGACGCGGTGCTGCTGAAGCCGTTCACGCCGGAGGACCTCGTCGCGACTGCGCGACGCCTCGCTAGGGTGGAACGGTGAGCTCCACTTCCGTCCTGAGCCCCACCGATTTCAGCGCGCGGCTCGAGCGGTACCTGTACGAGCGGTCGGAGGAGTGGCGCGCCGTCCGCGTCGGCGAGAAGGAGGTCTCCGAGCAGGCGGAGATCGTCAAGCGCTACGCCGATCTCTTCGGCCGCGACCAGCTCGACGCGCTCCGCGAGGCCGAGGACGCCGCCGCGGGCGACGAGCACGAGCTCCTGTACCGGCTCCGGAAGACCTGCGAATCGGGTATCGCCGCCGCGCAGCTCGCAGAGCGCGAGGACGAGCTCGAGAACCGGTTCCTCGCCGAGCGGGTCACCTTCAAGGGCGAGGAGATGCCGCTCCGGAACGCGCAGGCGAAGCTCGCGGTGCTGCCGGAGTACGCCGACCGCGAGGAGCTCGGCCGGATCCAGGCGGAGGCGAGCGCGCGCTTCAACCCCGACCGGATCGAGCTGATGCGGCTGTCGGAGGAACTGGCCGCCGACCTTTCCGGGATCGAGGACGCGATCGAGCGGAACGAGGAGGAGAAGGGCATCTCCCTCCGCGAGCTCTCGGACGCGCTCCGCCGGGCAAGTGTTGACTCAACACAAAGTTACGAGGGCCTGCGCGGGCAGTGGTTCGCGAAGCTGCTCGGAGACAGGCGGGAGGACGTTCCGTCGAGCTACCACACCGCGTGGATGCGCCGGCTCTCGCCGCTCGAGGCCACGTACACGAAGGACAAGGCGACCGAGACATGTCTGCGAACGCTCGAGGCGCTCGGCTTCGACCTGCCGTCGCAGCCGAACATCAAGCTCGACCTCGACGACCGGCCGCAGAAGTCTCCGCGCGCGTGCGTGATCGCGAGCGACCCGCCGAAGGTCGTGCACCTGATCACGCGGGCGCAGGGCGGCCTGCACGACTACCAGGCGTTCCTGCACGAGGCGGGCCATGCGCTCCACTACGGCGGCTGCGACCCGCAGCTCCCGTACGTGTTCCGGCGCATCTCGCGCGACCACGCGCTGACCGAGATCTACTCGTACATCGTCGAGGCGATCACGCGCGAGCCGGAGTGGCACGAGCTCTACTTCGGCCTGTCGCCCGAGCAGGCGCGCGAGAACGCCGAGGCGACGACGTTCCTCGAGGCGCTGCTGTACCGGCGCTACGAGGCGAAGCTCCGCTACGAGCTCGACTTCTGGTCGCGGTTCATGCGCGACGGCGGCGACGCCGACGTCTACGAGCGCCTGCTGACCGAGGCGACGGGCATCCGCTACCGCCGCGACAACTACGTCTCCGACATGGACGAGGGCTTCTACTCCGCCGACTACCTGCGAGCGTGGATTCGCTCGGCCCAGCTGCGCGACCATCTCGTTCGCGAGGTCGGCGAGGACTGGTGGCGGAACCGCAAGACCGGTGAGCTGCTCGCGGAGCTCTTCCGTGAGGGCACGAAGCCGTCGAGCGAGGAGATCGCCCGCCGCCTCGGCTTCGACCCGCTCGACTGCAAGCCGCTGCTGCACGAGATCGGCGCGTAGCGACCGCCCGTTCCGGGTAGCCGCCACGGGCGGTCACTGTACGGCGGCCTTCGCGAGGCGATCGATCGTCTTGACGAGCAGCTTCGCCGCGTTTCCCTCCTCGTCGTACGACGGCTCGAGCAACTCGGCGGCCTCCTTCGGGACGAGCGGCAGGAGCGTGCGGTAGGCGGCGAGCTCGAGGTGCTCGACATGAAGCGCAGCTTGCGCGTGGAAGAGGTCGGCGAGCGTCTCGTTCACGATCGCCCCGGTGCCCTCTTCGTGCTGGCTCGCCGCCGCCTCGAGCGGCTGGGAGAGGTTCGAGGTCGGCTTCACGCCGAGGAGCGCGAACGCCTGCTCGGCTCGCTCGACGTGCGCGCGCGTCTCGTGCTGGTGTGCGCGCAGCGCCTCCTTCAGCTCCTCGTCGGCGACGGCGGCGACGAGCGCGGGGAGGAGCGCGTCGTGCAGGCGCCGCTCGACGTAGAGGAGCTCGCCGAGCAGCTGGACGGCGAGGTCGCGCGGTTTCGAGATCTTGACCGCAGGCACTAGGCTGCCTTCCGGTCGAGGAGGGAGGCGCAGCGGTCGGCGAGCGCCATGATCGCGAGCGCCGGGTTTGCCGAGCCCTGCGTCGGCAGCACGGAGCCGTCGACCACGAAGAGGTTCTCGACGCCCCAGACGCGCTGCGACGAGTCGACGACGGAGTCGTCCGGCGAGAACCCCATGCGCGCGCCGCCGACGAGGTGCGCGTAACGGTCGATCGTGAGCGTGTCCTCGGCACCTGCGCCGTCCCAGATCTCCGTCAGGATCCCGCGCGCGTAGTCGACGATCGCCTTGTCGTTCGCGCAGCGGTTGTAGTTGAAGTGGGGGATTGGCATGCCGTTCTGGTCCTTCTCGTCGCCGAGGGTGACGCGGTTCTCGGGCTGCGGCAGGAACTCCGCGAGGATCCCGAGCACCGTCCAGTGGTTGTAGTCGCGCATGTACTCGCGCATGCTCTGGCCCCAGTGCCCCTCCGCGGCGACGTGCTCGGCCCAGCCGATCGGCAGCGGGGAGATCGTCTGGATCGAGAAGCCGCGCGCGAAGCCGCGGTCCTCGTCCGTCTCGTAGAACTGCTCCGACGACACCTCGGGCGGCGGCGCCTTGTACATGCGCAGCAACTCCTGGAAGCGCGCGGCCACCTGCGTCGCCCCCTGCACCATCACGTAGCGACCGACCTGGTCGGAGTTGTTGCCGAGCCCGTCCGGGTGACGGCGGCAGGCAGAGTTGAGGAGGAGCCGCGGCGTCTCGATCGCATAGCCGCACACGGCGACCGCGTCCGCACGCTGCAGGTGCTCCTCGCCGTCCTGCACGTAGACGACGCCGCTCGCGCGGCCGGTCGCGTCGTCCAACTCGACGCGCGTGACCATGCAGCCGGCGCGGATCTCGCAGCCGAACTCGATCGCGTCGGGGAAGTGCGTGACGAGCGGCGATGCCTTCGCGTTCACCTTGCATCCCTCGAGACAGAAGCCGCGGTAGATGCAGTGCGGCCGGTTTCCGAAGACGCCGTTCGTGATCGCGACGGGGCCGACGCGCATCTCGATCCCGTACCGGCGGGCGCCCTCCCAGGCGACGGAGGCGGCGCCCGAGATCGGGTGCGGGTTGTGCGTGTACGTGTGCGGGTCGCCCCACGGCCAGTCCTCGCCGGCAACGGGCAGCTCGCGCTCGACTCGCTCGAACGACTCCTTCAGGTCCTCGTACGAGAGAGGCCAGTCGACGGCGACGCCGTCGCGTGTCTTCACCTCGAAGTCCGACGGGTGGAGGCGCGGCGTGTAGCCGGCAAAGTGCGTCATCGATCCGCCGACGCCCTGGCCCGAGTTGTTCTTGCCCATCTCGATCGGGTCGTTGCCCGAGATGATGCGGTTGTCCGTCCAGTAGAGGCCCGCCTGGCCCGCGCCCTTCTCGTCGCTCACCCAGTCGCGGTCCGGGTCCCAGAACGGCCCCTTCTCGAGCACCACGACCTTCCAGCCCTTGCGCGCAAGACGCTGCGCGAGGACGCCGCCGCCCGCGCCCGCGCCGACGACGACGAGATCGACGACGTCCTCGTCGCGGTAGCGCGCCATCCGGTGGAGGTTCTGCAGGCCGCGCTTGTGCTTGTCGAGCAGGAACGGGCTGTCGTTGTCCTTCGGCATCGCGAACGAGCCCTTGTGCAGGAAGGACGGCGTCATTCGATGCCGCGTTCCTGCGTGTCCTTGACCGGGTCGACGTGGAACGCCTCGTTGCCTTCCCACGACTCGCGCTCGCCCATGTGTGGCGCGCCGAAGGCGCCGTAGCCGCGCGGGTAGGCGGGGCCGCCGAAGCCGATCTCCGTCCAGGCCCACGGGTGCGAGTAGAACGCCTGGCACGCGTAGCGGACCACGACCCTGAACGCACGGGCGACGTTCACCGACTCCCACGCGCCGCCGTGCAGCTCGCCCTGGCCGAAGCGGTGGACGATGCCCGTCCGCAACTCGAGCGCCGCAGCGGCGAACGAGTCGAATGCGTTTCGCTGCGCCTCCTCGTCGAGACCGCGCGCGACGATCTTCCACACCTCGCCGTCGCCCGGCAGGTCGTAGTACTGCCAACCGTCGCCGACGCCGCCCGCGAGCTTCTCGTCGATGTACGCGAGCACCGGAATGCGCGGCTCCTTGTCCTGCGCGAGCAGCACGTCGCAGAACGCGGTCAGCGTCGCCGCCTCGCGCTCGTCGAAGAACGACCGCTCGGGGACGTCGTGGAGCCGCGAGAGGACGACCCGCCGCGTCGTTTCGTCCCAGTGCTCCTGCTCGTCGAGCACGTTCCAGTCCGGGTAGCGGCCGACCATCTGCGGGGTCGTCCCGTTCCGCTGCCGCAGCCGGTGCGGGTTCGGATGTGCCTGATCGGTACTCAGCTACTTCTCCCGCTTGACGATCGCGGCGGCCAGTCCGAGCGCCCCGACGAGGCAGAGCGAGCCGGGGGCGAGGAGCGGCGGCCCCATGACAAGGTTGTAGTGCGCCTCCTCGAAGCCGCCGGGCCGTTTCCGGACGCCCTGGACGTGCGTAACCATCCCGATCAGCCCGTCGAGGAAGTAGAGCGCCGAGACGGCCGGCAGCACCGTCTTCGCCGCTTTCTCGGAGACGAACCCCGCGAGGCCTGCGGCGGTCAGCGGCGGTGTCAGCACGAGCGGCGTCCACATCCACTTGTCGCCGAACGACGCCTTGTAGTGCTCGAAGTAGATCTCGAACCCGAGCGCGGGCGCCGACATTGCGGTCGTCATGGCGAGCAGCTTCTGCGTCCGGCCCTCCCTGACGTTCTGGAGCAGCCTCGCGATCATGCGGCCCACCGCTCGGCATCGACACGCTTCAGCTCGAGCCCGTTTCCGGGCCGCGAGCGGTCGGGCACGAGCGCGCCGTTCACGGGCGTCAGCACGCCGTCGAACAGCAGCGACTCGATCCGCACGTGGTCGTGGAAGTACTCGAGGTGGCGCAGCCGGTCGACACCGCAGAGCGCGTGCGCGGAGAGTTGCGGCGCGCAGTGACCCGAGATGTCGAGGCCGTGCGCCGACGCGAGCCCGTTCGCGCGGAGGAGGCCCGTGATGCCGCCGCAACGGGTGACGTCGGCCTGGAGGCAGTCCACGTTCCCGACGAGGTTGCGGAAGTCGGCGAGCACGTAGGCGTACTCGCCGGCGGCGACGTCCAGCGTTGCGTGCTCGCGCACGAGGCGAAGGCCCTCGAAGTCGGCCGAGGAGACGGGCTCCTCGAACCAGCGCACGTCCCACCGCTCGACGTAGCGCCGTGCCCAGCGGACCGCCTGCTTCGCGGAGAACGCCCCGTTCGCGTCGACGTACAGCTCCGCGTCGCCGGCGGCCTCCCGCGCGACGTCGAGCCGGTGCGGGTCGCGTTCCGGCTCGCGGCCGAGCTTCATCTTCACGCGCGGGATCCCGTCGGCCACCCAGCCGCCGAGCTGCTCGGCGAGCCGCTCGTCGGAGTACGAGCAGAACCCGCCGCTCCCGTAGATCGGCACGTGATCGTGGGCGGCGGGGAGGAGGCTCACGAGCGGCGCGTCGAGGAGCCGCGCGCGCAGGTCCCAGAGCGCGAGGTCGACGGCCGAGAGCGCGCAGTGCCCGATGCCGGGGCGCCCGGCGTTCCGGAGCTTCGCGCCGAGGTCGAGCCAGACGCGCGCGAGGTCGTCGAGCTCCCGACCGCGGACGAGCGGCGCGAGCATGGAGTCGATCACGTGCCCCGCCGCGTCCGGCGCGTACGTCCACCCGACGCCGCGACGGCCGCCGCCGATCGCCTCGACGACGACGACCGTCGTCGAGTCCCACTCCATCGTCCCGTCCGACTCGGGTTCGTCGGTCGGGATCGTGAAGCAGCTCGTCTCGAGCCTGTCGACCGTCCTCGTCGTCACCGGCCGGGCAGGAACTCGAGGACCTTCTGCTTGAAGGACTCGGTGATCATCTCGCGGGAGTGCGGGTCGCCGCCCTTCAGCGCCTTCAGGAAGTGCTTCGCCTGCTCGACGGTGATGTGCGGCGGCAGCGGCGGCACCTCCGGGTCGACGATCGCGTCGATGACGAACGGCCGGTCGGCGGAGAACGCCTCTTCCCAGGCCGCGTCGATCGCGTCGACCGAGTCGACGCGAACGCCGTCGAGGCCGATCAGCCGCGCGAACTCGGCGTAGTGCACCTCGGGGATGCGCTGCGTCATCGGGTTCTTTGGGTCGCCCTCCATGGCGCGCTGCTCCCACGTGACCTGGTTCAGGTCCTGGTTGTTCAGCACGAGCACGACGAGGCGCGGGTCTGACCAGCGGTCGTAGTACTTCTTCGCGGTGATCAGCTCGGCCATGCCGTTCATCTGCATCGCGCCGTCGCCGACGAGCGCGACCGCGGGCCGGCCCGGGTGGGGGAACTTGGCGGCGATCGCGTACGGGACGCCGGGCCCCATCGTCGCGAGCGTCCCCGAAAGCGACGCCATGTGCGTCGGCTTCAGCTTCAGGTCGCGCGCGAACCAGTTCGCCGCCGACCCGGAGTCGGAGGAGATGATCGCGTCGTCCGGCAGGTACTTGTTCAGCTCCCAGAAGAGCCGCTGCGGGTTCAGCGGGTCGGCGTCCTGCATGGCGCGCTCCTCCATCAGGCGCCACCACTCGGTGATCTCCTTCTCGATCTGCTCGCGCCAGCTGCGGTCGGACTTCTGCTCGAGCAGCGGTAGGAGCTCCTCGATCGTCGCCTTCGCGTCGCCGATCAGCCCGAGCTCCATCGGGTAGCGGATGTTCAGCATGCGTCCGTCGATGTCGATCTGCACGCCGCGGGCGCTGCCCGGCTCCGGCAGGAACTCGGAGTAGGGGAAGGACGAGCCGATCATCAGGAACGTGTCGCACTCGTTCATGAGCGTCCAGCTCGGCTTCGTGCCGAGGAGGCCGATCGAGCCGGTGCAGTAGGGGAGGTTGTCGTCGATGACCGTGCGCCCGAGGAGCGCCTTCGCGACGCCCGCGCCGAGCTTCTCCGCGAGCTGAACCACTTCCGCGCTCGCCTGTAGCGCGCCCTGGCCGACGAGCATCCCGACCTTGCTGCCGGCGTTCAGGATCTCGGCGGCGCGCTCGAGGTCCGGCTTCGACGGCACGATGCGTGGCCGGTTCCAGCCGGGGGACGAGTGGATGGTGCCGTGCTTCTGCGGCGGGTCGGTGACAGCCGGCTCCTCGGCGAGGTCGTTCGGGATGATCAGGCAGGTGACGGAGCGCTGGTCGAGCGCGATCCGGTGCGCCCGGTCGACGAGGTGGCGGATCTGCGCCGGTTCGTACGCCGTCTGGCAGTACTCGCCGGCGACATCCTTGAACAGGACCTGGAGATCGACCTCCTGCTGGTAGTTGCCGCCGAGCGCCATCCGCGACTGTTGCCCGACGATCGCGAGCACGGGCTTGTGGTCGAGCTTCGCGTCGTAGAGCCCGTTCAGGAGGTGGATCGCGCCGGGGCCCGAGGTCGCGAGGCAGACCCCGACCTCGCCCGTCCACTTCGCGTGCGCGCACGCCATGAACGCCGCCATCTCCTCGTGGCGCACCTGGACGAAGTCGATCAGGTCCTTCTGCCGCTCGAGCGCGCCGACGATCGCGTTGATCCCGTCGCCGGGGTAGCCGTAGATCCGCCGCACGCCGTTCTCGTGCAGGCGCTTCAGCAGAAAGTCGGCAGTGCTCATCGACATGGCGAGTTCCTTCCTTCGTATCGGCTTACGATCGAGTAGGTGGCCGCCGCTTCCCGGCCGCAAACCTCAGCGGTTTCGCTCGCGGCGCTCCTCGGCCGGCATGTCCTCCTGCGGCGCGCCGCCGGGACCCGACATCGCGACGCCTTCGTCCTCCACGATGTCGGTCGGTTCCGCCTGCCGGTATTCGGGTGACTGGAGCCCACCGCGCGGGTCGCCCTCGCGCTCGAGCGCGGCCGGGTCGCCCTGCTGCCTGTCCGCCCGGTGCTTCTCGTTTCGCCGCCAGCGTCCGAACATGCACCGGGTCTACCCGCGAACCCGTTTCGCTACACTGGCCCGCGCTGCTCGGCCCATTCGTCTAGTGGCCTAGGACACCGCCCTCTCACGGCGGCGGCACGGGTTCGAATCCCGTATGGGCCTTCGAGGCGCGCCTGGTTCCACGGAAAACGCTCGCGTGTGTCAGGCGTGCCCACGCGCGCCTACGAGCGGCTCCAGCCCGGGAGGCGGACGCGGTGACCTCCGCGCGGGCCGCCGATCGAGTTGGCGCATGCGCGCATCAACCACGCCACGGTCAGGAACATCACGAAGAAGACGGGCAGTATCACGCCGAGCAGGGCGAGCTGCGGCCCCCACGGGAGCCTGACGACGTCTGGCAGCACCCACAGCCCGAGGGTCGGTGCGCACTGGCCGACGAGGAAACCGAGCGCCGCCCAGCGAATCGACCGTGGGCCGAAGCTCGCGTAGCGCACGGTCACCCAGAGAGCGAGCACTGCGGCAGCCGCCAGGTCGAGCACGAGGAACGTCCCAACCGTCACATCGCCTGAACGGGAGGAAGGCCGGTCCGGGTACGCGGAGGCGGCGCATCCGATCGAGATCCTCGATTTTCCAAGCACGAGCGCGGCGCATACCGTCAGCGGCGTGCGGGTCCTGTCGATCCTCGCTGCCGCGCTCACGTTCGCACTCGGCGGCGGATCGGTGCGCGCCGGCCCGGCGCCGCACCATCTCCGCGTCCTCTTCATCGGGAACAGCCTGACGGCAACGAACGACCTGCCCGGCACGGTTGCCGCGTTCGCGCGCGCGGTCGGTCGCGTTCGGGTCGACGTCGGCTCGTACGCGCCGGGCGGTTACGCGCTGCAGGACCACTGGACGGACGGCACGGCCCGAGACCTGGTCGAGCAGGGCGGCTGGGACGTCGTCGTGCTCCAGCAGGGGCCGTCGTCGCTTCCCGAGAGTCGCGTGAACCTGGTCGAGTGGACGACGCGGTGGGCCGCCGAGGCACGCGCACACGCCGCGCGGCCGGCGCTTCTGACAGTCTGGCCGGAGCGCGCCCGCTTCGGCGTCTTCCCGGCCGTGATCGCGAACCATCGCGCCGCCGCACGCGCCGCCCGCGTCGCCTCGTTCCCCGCCGGCGCCGCCTGGTGGGACGCGCTGCGCCGGCCGGCTCCGCCGTCGCTCTACGGGCCGGACGCGTTCCACCCGACGCGGCTCGGGACGTACCTGACCGCGGCCGTCGTCTACGCGGGCCTCACCGGCAAGGTGCCGGTGAAGCTGCCGCGCGTCGTGGGGACGCTGCGCATCGATGCCCGGACGGCAGCGCGGCTGCGGGCCGCGGTCGCGCGCGCCTACGCAGCAGGCTGACGGGCCGGGCGCGGCGGGCTATCCGGACGCCCGCCGCAGGGCGAGCCGTTAGGTTGCGCCGCGCCCGTACCCACTCTCGAATATCGGCCCGAGGCCGGCCTTTCGTGAGGGACGGGTTACGATCGCCGCGTGCAGCTCTCCGTCGCCGACGTCCGTCTCTTCGTGGACGTGGACGGCGCGAAGCTCCGGCCGGATGGAGCCGAGGCGCTCGAGGTGCCGACGATCGCGATCGTCCACGACGGGCCGGGGGCGGACCACACCACCTTCAAGCACCCGGCCTTCCGGCCGCCGCTCGTCGAGGTCGCGCAGCTCCTTTTCTACGACCAGCGCGGCCACGGCCGCAGCGACAGGTCGAGCCCCGACCGCTGGCGCCTCGACGTCTGGGCGGACGACCTCGCGGCGCTGCTCGACACGCTGGGCGTCGAGGCGCCCGTCGTGTTCGGCTCGGGCTTCGGCTCGCTCGTCGCGACGCGCTTCGCAGGGCGGTACCCCGAGCGGCTCGCGAAGCTGATCCTGTCGCGGCCGGTCGCCCGCTTCGACGCCGCGCGGTCGGTGGAGGTGTTCGCACGAACACAGGGAGCCGATTCGGCCGCCGCCGCCATCGACTTCTACGCCTCGCCGGGCGAGGTGACGTTCGCGCCGTGGGTGATGGCGGTGCTGCGCTCGTTCCCGGGGTCGACGCCGGTGGAGATCGCCGAGCTGCTGCTCTCGGCCGACTGGTTCTCGCGCCCGGCCATCCACTGGTACGGCGGTGAGGCACGCGAGTTCGACCTGCGCGACGACGCGGGGCGCATTCGGGTACCGACGCTGGTGCTCGCCGGCGAGGACGACGCGCTGATGCCGATCGCGGGAGCCGAGGAGCTTGTCTCCGCGTTCGACCCGCCGCTCGTCCGCTTCGAGCGTTTCCGCGCCGGCAACTCGCTCTACGCGCAGGACGCGCGGGCGATGGACGTCACGCTCGACTTCCTACGCGACTGAGAGCGCCGCGCCCTGCTCGCCCGTGCGCGCGAGCGCGGCAACGAACGTCTCCACGAGCTGCGGGTCGAACTGCGTGCCGGCGTTCCGGCGCAGCTCGGCGAGCGCCTGGTCGTTCGACATCCTGGCGCGGTACGGCCGGTCGGCGGTCATCGCCTCGTACGCGTCGCAGATCGCGATGATCCGCGATACGACAGGGATCGCCTCGCCGGCGAGCCCATCGGGGTAGCCGCTCCCGTCCCAGCGCTCGTGCGACGAGCGCACGGTGATCGCGACCGCGTCGAGCCCTGGAGCCGCGGCGATGATTCGCTGCCCGATCATCGTGTGCTGCCGGACGAGCTCCCACTCGCCGGCGTCGAGCGGCCCCGGCTTCTGGAGGATGCTCTCCGGGATCGCGAGCTTCCCGACGTCGTGCAGCTCGGCCGCGAAGCGCGCCAGGTTCACATCGCCGGCGGGAAGGCCGGCGCTCGCCGCCGTTCGCGCCGCAAGCTCCGCGACGTTCCCCGTGTGGTGGTGGAGGTCACGGTCACGCTCGCGCACCGCCTGGAGGAGCACCGGGCGCGGATCGGCGCCCGCGTCACGAGGCTGCTTGCACGCGTACATCCGGTTGTCGGCGAGTCGCAGCGCGTCGTCGGGCGACGAGGCTTCGAAAGGCAGCTCGGCGTGGCCGATCGCGCAGCCGATGTCGAAGCCGTCGCTCGACTCCCCGAGCGCGGCGGTTGCCGCCGCCGTTGCCCACGGCACGTCCGCGTGCGTCCCAAGCATCAGGACGCAGAACTCGTCGCCGCCGAGGCGGAACGCCTCGCCGCGGCCCGCGACCGCGCTCTCGAGCCGCTGCCCCAGCCGGCGGAGGAGCGCGTCGCCCGCGAGATGGCCGAACGCGTCGTTGTACGCCTTGAACCCGTTGAGGTCGAGCAGCAGCAGAAGATGTGGCTCCGTTTGCGCGCGCGCGAGGGCCGAGTCGAGGCGGTCGAGCATGCCGCGCCGGTTGCCGAGCCCGGTCAGCGGGTCGGTGACCGACCGCGTCCTGAACGTCGTCACGAGCGCCAGATGCTCCTCGAACGTCAGCATCATCCGGACGACGACGAAGACGAGCGCGAGCCAGACGAGAGCGACCGCGAAGATGCTCAGCCCCTCGAACCGGTCGTAGGCGACGAGAGCGATCCCGATCACCGAGACGACGCCCGGGACGACGAAGACCCGCCGCCCTTCGAACGCCGACACGTCGGCCGCCTTCGGCTTGACCCAGGCGGCGTTCGCGAGCAGCACGAACCCGAGCAGCCAGCCGAGGTCGAGCCACGTCCCGTACTCGTAGCTGCCGTTCGCGACGCGCAGGAGGTAGACGCTGTCCGAGACCGCGAAGACGCCGAAGCCGGCGCCGATCAGGAGCCAGCTGAGGTCGAGCGACCACGACCGCAGCGCGAGGACCGCAATCACGACCGCGATCAGGAGCGCGTCCGCGATCGGGTACGCGAGGTTCGTCGCGATCGGCGCGAGGCCGCCCGACGCCTGCGCGGCGACCGAGTCGAACACGACCGCGACGGCGCAGGCACCGACGATCAGGCCCGCGATCACCCCGTCGAGCCAGACGCTCCTCGTGAAGCGGGTGACGCGGTTCCGCACGAGCAGGCCGAGCGCGACATAGGCGGGCGGGTAGACGCCGAGGAAGCCGGCGTCCGCGAAGGAGGGGGAGGGGACGACCTGGAGGTTCGCGGACGCGATCGTGTAGTAGACGTTGCCCGCGGTCCAGGACGCGATCGCCGCGCCGATCAGCGCCCACGTCACCCGGTCGTCGTCTCGCGTCGCTCGCAGCACGCAGCACGCCGCCGCCGACGCACCGACCGCGTTGTAGACCCAGCGGCTGAAGAACTGCGTCGTGCCGACGCCGCCGAAGTGCGTCTCGATCTGGACGGCGACGAGCATGAACAGCGCCACCGGCACGAGGCGCGGGCCGAGGGCGCGGGGCACCGGGAGCCGCATGGCTCCGTTATCGGCACGTGACCGGCGCTGCTTTACGGGTGGGCGGGCGACTCGGCATCGGCGAGCGCCGTCGCAGCGCGCTCTGCCTCGCGGGCGAGCTCGTCGGCCTTCCGCCGCAGGCGCCCCGCGTCGAGCTCCGCCTCGTCCGCCGCCAGCGCCGCCCGCCGAGCCTCGGCGGCACGGTGGCGCGCCTCCGCCCGCAGCCCCTTCAGCCGCTCGCGCTCGGCGGCCCGGTCCTCCGAGCTCGCTGCCCGCGGCCGCGGCGCGACCGCCTCGAGCGGGCCGAAGCCGACCGGATGCAGCTCTTCGACGAGCCTGCCCGCTGCGAGTACCGGTCCCAGGTCGCGGTCGACGGCCGCGGCTCGAAGTGTCTGCGAGAGGCGGTCGAGGAGCTGCGGCGTCGCGCGGCCGCCGAGCTCGCTCCGTGCGACCGCGACGAGCGCGCGCACGGCGTCGCGCTCGCGTCCGGCAGCGGCGTTCACCTCGGACTGGGCCTCCCGGCCGGCGAGCGCGCGCTGCTGCACGTTGCGCAGCCGGTCTCCCGCCTCGACGAGCTCCGCCATGAGGCCGGGCTCCGCGCGCGCCAGGCGATTCGCCGTCCAGACGGCGAGCGTCGGCTTCCGCAACGCCCGCACCGTCTCGGCCGCATCGCTCTGGTGCGCTTTGCGGAGGCGTGTTGCCAGGTCGTTCCGCGCCCTGGTGAACCGCTCGAGCGGCAGCGCATACAGCTCGTCGAGCTCGCGCTCCAGGTTGGGGACGGCGGCGAGCGGCGGCACGACCGAAGAATAAAGAGGGGAGGGCTCGCGCCCTCCCCTCCGGCAGTGCCGTGCTGGGGTCCCGGCCTAGGTGACCTTCACCAGCGACTTCGGCGGGACGATGACCTTGAAGGTCGTCGTCTTGCCCGCCTTGACCCGGTAGATCGTGACCGGGTTCGCGGTGACGTCGCCGTTCGCGGTGAACGAGACGTTGCCGAGGATCGAGCCCTTCAGCTTGACCTTGAAGAGCTGCTTCGCGATGTCGGCACGCGTGCCGTTCGACTGCTTGATCGCCTGGACGACGATCTCGGCGGCCTGTGCCGCATACACCGAGTACGGATCCGGTGTGCGGTGGTCGGCCTTCGTGAACGACTTGACGAACGCCTTGCCGGCGCCCTTCAGGGCCGTGTTCGGGAGACCCGCCACGGAGACGGTCGCGCCCTCCGCGGCCGTGCCGCCCTGCTGGATCGTGGCGGAGACGGGCGTGAACCCGTCGGGCGCCATGATGTGGACGCTCTTCGAGGTACCCGCGCGGATGTCCTTGATCAGCTTCCCGCCGTTCTCGCAGATCAGGCCGCCGAGGAACACGCCCTGTGCGCCGGACGCCTTGATCTTGACGGCGAGGGCCTCGTACGACGACGCCTTGGCGTCCCACGCTGTGAAGCCGACGACCTTGATGCCGAGCCTCTTCGCCGCGTTGCGGACGTTGGTGGCGACGCCGAGGCCGTAGGCCTCCTTGTCGTTCAGGATGAACAGCTTCTTGACACCCAGCGTCTTCGCCAGGATCGCGTCAGCTGCTCCCTGGTAGTCGTCCGCCGCCACGACGCGCACGTAGTTGCGCTTGCCGGTCGGGTAGTACTTGCCCGGCTCGCCCGCCGCCGTGCCCGGGCCCGGGTGGGTCAGGCCGACGTACGTGTTCGCGGGGCTGACCATCGCGATCGGCCCGTTCGGTGCGCGGTTGAGGATCGGGATCTCGATCTCCGCCGCACCCGAGTTGAAGGTGCCGATCACCGCGCCGACACTCGAGTTCTGGGCATACGCGTTCGCATTGGCGGACGCCTTGCCCGAGTCCCACTTGCCGGCCTGCGCGGTCGCATCGTCACAGCTCTGGTAGGCAAGCGAGTACTTGCCGGCCTTCCAGCCGTGCTGGGCGAAGATGAACTTGATCGCCCTGGTCATCTGCGTCGTCTGCGTACGGCCCGAGCCCTGGAGCGGCAGGTCCGAGGCGACCAGGATCTGGCCGCTGCCGTTCTGGATGGGGCCGCACGAAGACGCCGGCAGCGGTGTTGCGCCGCTACGCGCGGTCGCACCGCTCACCATCGTCGCGAGCGCGACGATTGCGATCAGCGCGGACGAACCGACGCCCGCGTAGATTCGCTTCTTCACTCGTCCTCCTGTCTGGGGGGTCAGGGGAATCTGAAGAGCATATGGAAAGGACGGAGCGAGTTCCAATCGATCGTCTAGCATCGCGTGACTTGCGCGTCGCCTTACCGCTGGCCCTCGTTCTCGTCGCCTTTGTCGTCGTCGCGACCGGTTGCGGCGTGGAGACGAAGGCCACCGCGTCGACCGGGGCGACACCGCCCAAGGCGGCGAGCCTGCACACGCTTCCCGACCTGCACCCGCCGACGCTGAGGGTCGACCACCCGGCGCAGGGGACGTCGCCGGGCTACGTCTTCGTTGCCGAGAAGGGCGGCAAGGACAAGCCGAGCGGGCCGGTGATCGCCGACAACAAGGGCCGGGTGCTCTGGTACCACGAGGTTCCGGCGGGGCTCGAGGCGACGGACTTCCGCACGCAGACCTACCGAGGCAAGCCGGTGCTGACCTGGTGGCAGGGGAAGATCTCGAAGGCCGGCGTCGGGCAGGGGAAGTACGAGATCTACGACTCCTCGTACCGGCCGCTGAAGACGCTGAAGGCGGCGAACGGGCTGACGGGTGACCTGCACGAGTTCGAGCTGACGCCGCGGGGGACAGCCTTCATCTCGATCTACCGCGAGTTGCCGTACGACCTGAGCCCGGTGGGCGGGCCGAAGAAGGGCTACGTCCTCGACAGCGTCGTCCAGGAGCTGAACGTCGCGACGGGAAAGGTCGTGTTCGAGTGGCACAGCCTCGACCACGTCCCGCTGTCGGAGTCGCTGCAGGCGAATCGCGAGCCGGCGCACCACGCGTCGAAGAAGCGGCCGTTCGACTACTTCCACGTCAACTCGATCGCCGACGGCCCGGGCGGCACCATCCTCGTCTCCGCGCGCAACACGAGCGCCCTCTACCTGCTCCGCCGTGACGGCTCGATCGCGTGGCGGCTCGGCGGAAGGCAAAGCGACTTCGGGCCGAAGGCTGCGGTGCGGTTCTTCTACCAGCACAACGCGCGCTTCCACGGGCCGAGCACGATCAGCCTGTTCGACAACGGCGGCATCCCACGCGCCGAGAAGGTGACGCGGCCGATCGTCCTGCGGCTCGACACCGCGAAGAAGACGGTGCGCGTCGTGAAGATCTTCCGCACGAAGATCGCGTCGCCGTTCGAGGGGAACCTCCAGCTGTTGCCCGGCGGCGGCGCCTTCGTCGGCTGGGGCGGGGTCCGCAAGGTGACCGAGTACAGCGCGGCCGGCAAGGTGCGCTTCCAGCTGACGCTCCCGTACGGCGACACCTACCGCGGCTACCGCCTGCGCTGGTCGGGCAACCCCGGCGGGAAGCCGCTCGTCGCCGTCGCCGGCGACCGCGTTTACGCGAGCTGGAACGGCAAGCTCGGGATCGCACGCTGGCAGGTGCTGGCGGGACCCGACGCCGCGCACCTGGCGCCCGTCGCCTCGCGGCCGTGGGGCGGCCTCGAGACGCAGATCGCGCTCGAGACGCCGCCCGCCGCCGTGGCGGTGCGGGCGCTCGCTGCGTCCGGGCGAACACTCGGGCAATCCGCCGTCCTGACGCCGTGAGCGCGTTCTCGGACGCGATCGCGAAGGGCTACGCGGTCGAGGGCGCAGCCCTCGAGCTCGGCCGGGGAGTGCACGAGGGGACGCTCGAGCCCGACGCGGTCGTGCGCGTGCCGCTCGCGACGATGAACCGCCACGGCCTGGTCGCGGGCGCGACGGGAACGGGAAAGACACGAACGCTTCAGCTCCTCGCCGAGCAGCTCTCCGATGCGGGCGTCGCCGTCTTCGCCGCGGACTACAAGGGCGATCTCTCCGGGCTCGCGCAGGCGGGTGCGGCCGACGGGCCCGCGCCGAAGCGCATGCAGGAGCTGGGGCTCGAGTACCGGCCGACGGCGTACCCGGTGGAGTTCCTGTCCCTCGGCGGGATCGGCGCGGGCGTGCCGGTGCGCGCGACGGTGAGCGACTTCGGTCCGCAGCTCCTCGCCAAGGTGCTCGGCGCGAACGAGACGCAGGAGCAGAGCCTCGCGCTGGTCTTCCGCTTCGCCGACGAGCACGGGCTCGCGCTCGTCGACCTCGCCGACCTGCGCGCGCTGCTCACGTTCCTCGGCTCCGACGAGGGGAAGGACGAGCTCGCCGGCCTCGGCGGTGTCTCGTCGCAGACGATCGGCGTGCTGCTCCGCCAGCTCGTCGGACTCGAGGACGGCGGCGGCAAGGAGTTCTTCGGAGAGCCGCTCTTCGAGATCCCGGACCTGCTGCGCACCGGCCCCGACGGCCGCGGGGTCATCTCCTCGCTCGAGCTCGCGAGCCTGCAGGATCATCCGGCGCTCTTCTCGACCGCGCTGATGTGGCTGCTCGCCGAGCTCTTCGAGCAGCTGCCGGAGGTCGGCGACCTCGACAAGCCGAAGCTCGTCTTCTTCTTCGACGAGGCGCACCTGCTCTTCGACGACGCGACCAAGGCGTTCCTCGACGAGGTGACGCGGACGGTGCGGATGATCCGGTCGAAGGGCGTGGGCGTCTTCTTTGTCACCCAGTCGCCGACCGACCTGCCGGGCGAGGTGCTCGGGCAGCTGGGCGCGCGCGTCCAGCATGCGCTGCGGGCGTTCACGCCGGAGGATGCCGACGCGCTGAGAAAGACGGTGCGCACGTACCCGAAGTCGGACTTCTACGACCTGGAGAAGCTGCTGACCGAGCTCGGGACCGGGGAGGCCGCGGTGACGATCCTGTCCGAGCGCGGTGTCCCGACGCCGGTCGTCCACACGCGCCTCGTCGCCCCGCGCTCGAGCATGACCGGGTGGAACGGAGTCGACGGAGCGGCGAAGGCGTCTCCGCTCTGGGCGAAGTACGGGACGAGGCTCGAGCGGGAGAGCGCCGCCGAGGCGCTCGCAAAGCGCGCCGGGCAGTCGCCGGCGCCGGCGACTCCGACTGGTGAGCCCGAGCGGAAGCCTGCACGCGAGGCGAAGCAGGCGACGGGTGCGCTGACGGATTTCCTCGGTTCGCGGCAGGGAAAGGCGCTGCAGCGCGAGTTCGTGCGCGGCGCGTTCAGCCTGCTGCGCAAGCGCATCTGAGACCGATCATGCCGGCACGTCGCGCGACGGAGCGGGTCGGCACCCATTGGACCCCCTAGTCCTGATCGACGCCGCTCCGTCGCCAACGCGTCTCCCGCTCTCGCATCGTGGCACCCGTTCTTCAAGTATTCAACCGGGGATCGGTGAAGGTTCCTTTACAGGTTCCGGATCGAACGGTCACCATCGTCCACTACGGGAGGATGGGCGGACTGGCGACGGCCTACATCGGTGTGCGCCTCGAGGGTCGCGACCGCACCGTTTCCGCCACAGGCGGCTACAACAAGCAGTTCGAGGTACCTAGCGCTGTCGCCGGTATCTCGAGTCAGCCGCGCTCGCCGTCGCCTCCTGAGAAAACGGAAACCTCGCCGGAGCGGGGCTTTTCGAGGCTGCGGGACTAGGACTCGAACCTAGACTACCTGATCCAGAGTCAGGCGTCCTACCATTAGACGATCCCGCAGGGCGCCGGCCATTGTAGCCTCATCCCTTGCGTGTCAGCCCCTCTGAAGCCGGACGGCGACGGTCTCGAGCTCGTCCGGCTCGGGGCTCTGCCGTGGCGGGGTTGGCTCGAGCTGACCGGCCGCGATCCGGCGGCGTTCGGTGCCGCGAGTGCCGGGCTCGTCTACCGCGACAAGGAGCACCATCTGGTGCTGCGCGCACCTGGAGGCGGGTTCGTGGGCGCGATCGGGCTGACGCTCGCAGAGGTCTCGGTCGGCGACGAGCGCTTCTCCGCGGTCGGGATGGGCTCGCTGATCGTGCGGCGCGACCTGCGTGGCCGCGGCCTCAGCGGTCGCCTCTCGGCTGCCGCGCGTGCTCTCGCGGCCGGGCTGGGACCCGATCGGGCGATGCTCTTTTGCGAGCCGTCGCTCGTCGCGCTGCATGCCTCCCGCGGCTACGCGCCGATTGACGCGCCGGTCTTCGTCGACCAGCCGAGCGGGCGGATCGCGATGCCGTTGCCGGCGATGTGGCGTCCGATCAGGCCGTGCGAGTGGCCGGGAGGCCGCGTCGACGTCGACGGCCTGCCCTTCTGAACGGCGAGCCGGCGACGGAGCCCCGGTCGCCGTCTTCAATTGGCGTGCGGTGAAGGTTTCTCACCTATGCGCATAGCGCTACAGCTCGAGCTCGTAGAGCGGCACGAGGCGCTTCTCGGCCTCGGTGTCGATGTGCGCGAGCACCTCGACGTACGGCTCCAGGCCTGACCCGCGCAGCTTCGCCTTCAGGAGGCCGTCGACCTGGTAGAGGCCGGCCGAGTTGTTCATCGTGATCGAGATCCGGATCGGCTTCCGCTCGCCGTCCGAGATCACGACCTCCTCGATCGCGGCCGCCGAGAGCGAATGAATGCTGACGCGGCCGCGCTCGAAGGCGATTCGCGACCGTCCCTGCTCCATGTCGAGCGCGTCGGCGACGCGCAGGATCCCGGCCTCGAGCGTGAGCGGCTGGCCGTCGGAGCGGTGGCTGATGATTCCCTGCAGGACCTCCGAGACGAC
>JAICYG010000057.1 GCA_025934335.1 Thermoleophilia bacterium
CAGCGACCAGCGCCTCGAAGAGGGCTCGGTCTTCGCCGGCTTCCGGGTGCCACAGGACGCCGAGGGTGAAGCGGCGGCTCGGGTCCTCGAGCGCTTCCAGGGTGCCGTCGGGGGCGCGGGCGGCTTCGCGGAGGCCCGAGCCCAGGCGGCCGAAGCCCTGGTGGTGGTGCGACTTCACGTCATGGCGGTTGCCGAGGATCGAGCCGAGCCGCGTCCCCTCGAGCACCTCCACGTCGTGCTCCGAGAAGACGCCCGGCACCTCACGGTGCAGATCCGTCCCGACACGATCCGGCAGGTGCTGCTCCAGGTCGCCGCCGAGCGCCACGTTCAGCACCTGCGAGCCGCGGCAGATCGCGAGCATCGGCACGTCACGCTCGAGCGCCGCGCGCATCAGCTCGAGCTCGAAGTCGTCTCGCTCACGGAAGATGCCGACCGTCTCTGCGTGCGCCTTCGCGCCGTACAGCTGCGGGTCGAGATCGGAGCCGCCCGAGAAGACGAGCCCGTCCACCGCCCCGAGCGTCTCCGGAAGAGATGCCCCCGGCGGCACGAGCAGCGGCGTCCCGCCGGCCTCGACGACCGCGCGCACGTAGTCGCCCGGTACGAGCGCCGCCTCCATGTTCCACGCGCCCCACGCCGCCGGGACGAGGTACGTCGTGACGCCGATGACGGGCCTCATCGACCCACCCTAGCCACGCTCGTACAGCCGGGCGCGCTCCCAGTCCGTCACGACACGGTCGAACAGCTCCTGCTCCGTTCGCGCGTAGTTCAGGTAGTGATCGACCACGTCGTCGCCGAGAGCCGAGCGTGCCATCGACCCGTTCGCGAGCGCTGCCGTCGCCTCCCGCAACGTCGACGGGAACCGCTCGACCGACGACTCGTACGCGTTCCCCTCGGATGCGGGCGGCAGCTCCAGCTCGTGCTCGATTCCGTGGAGCCCCGCCGCGATCGTCGCCGCGAAAGCGAGGTACGGGTTGACGTCCCCGCCGGGGATCCGGCACTCGACCCGCTTCGCAGCTCCCGACCCGACGATCCGGAACCCGCACGTGCGGTTGTCCATGCCCCACGCGAGCGTGGTCGGCGCCCACGAGCCCGCCGCGTACCGCTTGTACGAGTTGACGTTCGGCGCGAAGAACACCGCTAGCTCGCGTGAGCATGCGATCTGCCCCGCGAGGTAACGCGAGAACAGCTCCTCGTCGCCCGCGAACGCCGGCGAGCCGTCGCGCCACAGCGACGAGTGGATGTGGCACGAGGAGCCGATCCAGTCGTGGAACGGCTTCGCCATGAACGTGATCGAGCAGCCGTTCAGATGCGCGATCTCCTTCGCGCCGTTCTTGTAGATGACGTGGTTGTCGGCCATCGTCAGCGCGTCGGCGAAGCGGAAGTTGATCTCCTGCTGCCCCGGCCACGCTTCGCCCTTCGACGTTTCGACGCGGATGCCCGCGCCGTGCATGCCATTCCGGATCTGGCGCAGCAGCGGCTCGTCGTACGTGCTGGCGAGGATGTGGTAGTCGAGGATGTACGGCACCGACGGCGTCAGGTCGCGGTAGTCCTTGCGATGCGCCTCCTCGTACGTCTCGCGCAGCAGGTAGAACTCGAGCTCCGAGCCGACCATCACCTCGAAGCCGAGCTCCCGCGCGCGCTCGAGCTGCGCGCGCAGCACCTGGCGCGGCGACGGTCGCACGGGGGTGCCGTCGAGCCAGAGGACATCGCACGACACCAGAGCCGTAGCCTCGAGCCATGGCAGCCGCCGCAGCGTCGCGAGGTCGGGCGCGAGCTCGAAGTCTCCGTACCCGCGCTCCCACGACGCGATCTCGTAGCCCGGGACCGGGTCCATCTCCATGTCGAGCGCGAGCAGGTAGTTGCAACCCTCGGTGCCGTGCCCGTGGTCGACCTGCTCGAGGAAGAAGTCGCGGTGCAGGCGCTTCCCGAGCAGCCGCCCCTGCATGTCGGTGAACGCCATGATCACCGTATCGATCGACGTGTCCGAGCGTAGCTCGTCGAGCGTCAGCACACCCATGCCCTCCTTCGTGGAGGGAGCCGGCTTGCACCGGCTCCCTCCGATCCGGTCGTCGCGTCGATCCTACGCCGAGGACGTGGCGGTGCCCGGCGTGGGCGCGTCGTATTCCGCTTCGATGCGTTCGAGCTCCGCCTCGGTTCCCTGCACGATCGGCCCCTTGAACCACTTGCGGGCCGAGAGAATCCACCAGCCGCCGGCGAGGACGATCACTCCGCCGACAGTGATCGGCGCGTAGTTGACGACGTTCCAGTCGAATCCGTCGTGCCAAGGGATGCCTGTTGGCGTGATCGGCATCAGGAAGAGAATCGAGATGAAGACGATCCAGACGAACGCGATCGGATTGATCCACCGGTAGTGCCTCCCGAGCGTCCAGGCCCCGGGCTGGAACGACGCGCCGACACGCCAGCGCAGGAAGATCGGGACGCCGTAGGCGATGTACAACCCGATCACGGCCACCGAGGTGCCAACGAGGTAGCCGACGGTGTTGTTCCAGTACGTCGGCAGCATCAGCGCCCACGAGAGGACGGCGATCGCGATGACGGCGTTCACCGGCACGCGGAGCCGGCTCACCTTGCGGAAGATCGACCTGCCTCCCGGAACGGCGCCGTCGCGGGAGAAGGCAAACATCATTCGCGACGCCGCGGTCACCGATGCGAGCCCGCAGAAGAACTGGGCCACGCAGGCGATCACGAGCAAGAACTCGGCCCACCGTGTGCTCATCGAGCTTTGCCAGATATACGTGACCGCGTAGCCGCCGGCCGCGATCGTCCCTTTCTGGTCGGGGACGGCGAAGGTGACCGCGACGAGCAGGATGAAGCCGAAGATCACCGACATCACGACCGACATGACGACTCCCCACGCGGCGGCCCGCGACGCTCGCCGCGTCTCTTCGCTCATGTGCGCGGAGGCGTCATAACCGGTGTACGTGTACTGCGCCATCAGCAGGCCGATCCCCACCACGAACCAGAAGACCGGGTGGGCGAAGCTCGAGCCGCTGAAACCTGAGTTGTTGATCGTGTGCGCGAAGACGAAATGTGCCGACTGATGGTGGTCAGGCACGACGATCAACACGAGCACGATCACCGCGACGCCGGCCATGTGCCACCAGGCGGAGATTGAGTTGATCAGCGCCAGGATCCGCACGCCGTTCAGGTTCAGGAGCAGGTGCGCGGCCATGATCGCCGTGAACGTGAGGAAGACCGTGTGTCTCCCCGTGCTGACGCTCGGGAACCAGAGATTCATCAGGGAGGTCCAGAAGATCGCGGCGCCGTAGTCGATCGCAGCGGTGACGCCGATCTGGCCGATCAGGTTGAACCAGCCCGAGAACCAGCCCCAGGCGGGAGATCCGAGCTTGGACGACCAGTAGTAGATCGCGCCGGCCGTCGGCATCGCCGACGCCACCTCGCCCATCGCGAGCGCAACCAGGATGACGAAGAAGCCGACGAAGAGCCAGCCCCAGGTGACGACGATCGGGCCTCCCCACTGGAACCCGATGTAGTACGAGGTGAGGCACCCCGCGAGGATCGAGATGATCGTGAACGAGATCGCGAAGTTCGAGAACCCGCCCATCTCCCGGTACAGCACCTGCGCATAGCCAAGCTTGTGCAGGAGCGTCGAGTCCTCGTCGTGGTGCACGGGGGTATCCACCTGCCTGACCTCCTCCTAAGGTTGTGACGGTTGGCGCTAGGGGCCGATTCTCCGCCAGCGGGAGGTCGGAACACAAGGGGTAGGCTCGACCGGTGCGCCGCTTCCGCTACGTCATCGCCGACGTGTTCACCGACGAGCCGCTCACCGGGAACGCGCTCGCGGTCTTCACGGACGCCCGCGACCTGAGCGAGACCGACATGCAGGTGCTCGCGCGCGAGACGAACCTGTCGGAGTCGGTGTTCGTGCTGCCTCCGACGACGGCGGAGGCGGACGTCCGGATCCGCATCTTCACGCCGGCGGTCGAGCTCCCCTTCGCAGGCCACCCGACGCTCGGGGCCGCGTTCGTGCTCGGCGGACCCCTCTCGAAGATCGTGCTGCGGATCGAGACCGGTGCGGGCATCGTCCCGGTGACGCTCGAGCGCGACGGCGCACAGATCGTCTTCGGTCGGATGGAACAGCCGGTCCCGCGCTGGGAGAGCGTGGTGGATCCAGCGCCGATCCTTGCTGCGCTCGGCGTCGAGCGCTCCGGCCTGCCGGTCGAGCGCTACGACCTCGGGCCGGGGCACGTCTACGTCGAGCTCGACTCGCCGGGAGCCGTCCAGGGGCTGTCGCCCGACATCGGCGCTCTCGCCAGGGCGACGCAGGACGGCGTCAACTGCTTCGCGCATGTCGAGGGGAGCCGCTGGAAGACGCGGATGTTCGCGCCGAACCACGGCGTCGCCGAGGATCCCGCGACCGGCTCGGCGGCCGGCCCGCTCGCGGTCCACCTCGCGCGGCACGGCCGGATCGCCTTCGGCGAGCAGATCGAGATCTCGCAGGGGGCGGAGATCCACCGTCCCTCGACGCTCTTCGCGACCACGGAGGGCGAGGGCGACCGCATCGACCGTGTCGAGGTCGGCGGCTCGGCCGTCCTCGTCGCCCGCGGCGAGTTCGGCTTCTAGGTCTACACGGCCAGCGCGAGGATCTCCGGCAGCTCGCCGGCGAGCGCCGTCCAGAAGACGCCGCCGTCCCGCGACACGTACAACCGGTTCCGCGCGGCATAGACGATCGTGTCCGGGTCCGCGGCGGCGATCGTGACCGCGCTGCCGCGTGGAAGCCCGCGACCCGACTCGCGCCAGGTCGTGCCGGCGTCGTGCGACACGAGCAGCGGCGGCTTCGCGTCGACCGCTGCGACGACAGTTGCTCCGACCGCGGCCGCCGCGATCACACGCGGCAGGTTGAGCACCGGCTCGGGCTCGCGCTCGAACGGCTCGCCCGGTGCGACCTCGCCCGTCTCCAGGTCGACGGCGAAGGTGCCGCCCACGGTGTCGACCACCGCCATCACGGCGAGGAGAGCAGTGAGGCGACGACGGCCGTCGCGCGGCGTGCCGCTCCGACCGGGTTGAAGCCGGCGTTCCGGCCCACGATGTAGGCGGTTGCGAACGCGTCGCCGGCGCCGGTCGGGTCGGCGTCGATCGCCCGCGCCGGCACGAACTCGGCGGCGCCGCCCCAGTGGACGGTCGAGCCGCGGGAGCCGTGAGTGACGACCACCTCGCGAACGCGCAGCGCGTCGACGTCGCCGATCGCCTCGGCTTCCTCGTCTGCGAGCTTCAGCACCCAGACGTGCCGGAGGATGTCACGGTCGAAGTCGTCGTCGAGCACGAGCGGCCCGACGCGCGCCGGCCGCACGAGGCCTTGCCCGTCGAGCGACACGCGGTAGCGGCGGGAGAGCCGCGCGAGTGTCTCGGCCGGCCACTCCGCACGCGAGAGCGCTGCGACGTGCACCCAGCGCGCGCGGAGCTCGGGCACGTCGGCTGCGCGCCAGCTGTCGCCGATCTCCTCGATCGACATCGTGCGCCGGTCGCCGTCGTACGTGAACGAGAACGCCGCGGTCGTCGTCCCCGGAACGAATCGCACGGGCGTTCCCAGCCGCACGAGCGGCGGCAGGAGGAGTGACCGGTCCTCGACCGCGCAGCGGGTGACGACGCGTGCGGGCACGCGTAGCCGCTGCAGCGCGCGGGCTCCGTGCAGGGCCCCGCCGCCGGCGCGCGACGGCCCGCCCGGAACCAGGTCACGCGAGAGATTCCCGAGCAGCCCGATCACGGACGACCGCCCGCGCGAGGAGTGCGAGGACGAAGGCCGCGGCGAAGCTCGGCAGCGACGCGCCGCCCCACGGCAAGGCGTGCGGGTGCGCGTGGGCGACGACGCTCGTCCACCAGCCGGGGCCCTGCGGGGAGAGCCACTGGTAGAGGCAGAAGCCGACGAGCCATGCCACGATCATCTCCGGTCGGAGCTCCGGCGCGCGGAAGACAGCGTCGTGGTCGTAGTGCCTGCCGGCGAGCAGCCAGTCGGCGAGGAGCACCGCAAGGAGCGGCACGAAGAACGAGCCGAGCAGGTAGAGGAACGGCTGGTAGTTCCGCAGGTCGACGAGGAGCGCCCCTACCGTCGCCGTCGCCGCGAACACGGCGACGAGCAGCCGCTGCGGGACGTGTGGGACGAGGTTCTGCAGGCTGACCGCGCCCGAATAGACGTTTGCGAACGCCTCGTCGCTCTCGTCGACCGTCAGCGCGAGGAGCGCGAGGATGCTCGCGGCGCCGCCCGCGGCGATCGCGGTCAGCAGCGCGGGCGCCTCGCTGATGTGGCGCGAGAGGGCGATCACCGCCCCGAGCGCGAACAGCGGCACCGTCGGGACGAAGTAGCCGACACCGGCGCTGAGGAAGCCGACCCGCCGCGAGCGCGAGAAGCGCGTGTAGTCGGCGACGAGCGGCGTCCAGCTGATGATCGACGCGAGCACGAGGTCGAAGCCCGCCCAGAAGGCGTGCGTCCCGGGTCGGTGCCAGAGCGCCACCGGATGCCGGCCGTGCAGCGACCACCACGCGAGGTAGACGAGCGACGCGATCACGATCCAGACCGCGAACTTCCGGACGTACTTGCGCACGAAGCCGACCGGGCCGAGGAACGCGAGCGCCGTGGCGACGGCGCCGAACAGGATCTTCCAGAACGCGACGCCGCCGAAGCCGAGCACCTGCTCCGAGAGGGCGCTCGCGCCGGTCGCGATGATGATCAGCTCGAAGACGGACCAGCCGAGGCACTGGAGGACGTTCAGGGCGGTGGGGAGGTAGGAGCCGCGGCGGCCGAGCGGGGCGCGCATCAGCACCATCGCCGGCACGCGCGCGTCCGCGCCGATCAGGCCGCCGAGGCCGAGCAGGAGGTTGCCGACGAGGGCGGCCGCGACGATCGCCGCCACCGCCTGCGGCAGCGATAGCGCCAGGCCGAACTCGTCCACGGGCAGGACGAGGAACGCGCCGGCGACGATGACGAGCAGCGAGACGGAGAGGTTCGCCCAGAGCAGGAAGCCGTCGAGGAAGCCGAGGACGCGGAGACGGTCGGGGACGGGGTGGATCCCCCAGCTCGGTGTCTCTTCGTCGGCCACGTGCACTCCCTTCGCCGGCATGACCCGGATCAGGTTCGACGGGTGTGATCTCAGCCCCGGACGGGGCACCCCGGTAGAAGACGAACGGTAACTAGAGCGCGACCAACCGCGTCGCGGTTGCCTTCCAGGTGGCGACGAGCCGCTCGCCCTCGCGGACGCCGAGCCGGTCGGCCGACTCGGCCGTCACCTCCGCCGTGAGCGGGCCGACGGCGACGCGCACGCGGTTCCCGAGCCTCGTGACGCTCGCCACCTCTGCCGCGAGGTGGTTCTGCGCCGAGTCGTCCGGGGTGGCACGGGCGAGCGTCACGTCCCACGGGTAGACGACGGCCGCGGCCGCGCCCTCGACCGCGTCCGTCGAGAAGACGGTGCCGCCGCCGTCGAGGAGCAGCGTCGTCGTCCCGGTGCCCGCCGTGGCCGTGCCGCGCAGCAGGTTCGCACCGGTGAGCGCGCCGACGAACGCGTCGGCCGGGCGCGCGACGAGCTCCTCGGGCGAGGCGAGCTGCCTGACGCGCCCGTCGACGACGACTCCGACGACGTCGGCGAGCGCCGCGGCGTCCTCGAAGTCGTGCGTCACCACGAGAGCCGGGAGCCCGGCGGAGCGCAGCACCTCGCGCAGCTCGCTGCGGATGGTCGAGCGCGTGTGCGCGTCGAGCGCCGACAGCGGCTCGTCGAGAAGGAGGACACGCGGCTCGCGCGCGAGTGCCCGCGCAAGCGCGACGCGCTGCTGCTCGCCGCCGGACAGCGTCGACGGCAGCGCGTCGGCGAGGTGCGCGATCCCGAGCTGCTCGAGCAGCCGGTCGACACTTCCGCCACGCGCCCCGAACGCGACGTTGCCGCGCACGGTCAGGTGCGGGAAGAGCGCGTACTGCTGGAACAGCATCCCGACCGGCCGCTCCTCCGGCCGGCGCCACGTGCGCGCGTCGAACCACACGTCGCCACCGAGCGCGATCCGCCCGGCCGCCGGTCGCAGCAGGCCCGCGATCGCTCGCAGGACCGTCGACTTGCCGGCACCCGAGGGCCCGACGAGCGCCACCGTCCCGCGGACGGCGAGGCTCAGCTCGAGGTCGAAGGCGCGAAGCGGCGTGCGGATGTCTGCGGTGAGAGCGTCCACGAGGCTGCGAGCTTGAGGGCGATGAGGAGAACGGCGCTGACGACGACGAGCAGGCCGCTGATCGCGAGCGTCACGTCGAAGTCGACGTCGAACTCGGCGTAGATCGCGAGCGGCAGTGTCTGGGTCACCCGCTGCAACGAGCCGGCGAACATGATCGTGGCGCCGAACTCGCCGAGCCCGCGGGCGAACGCGAGCGCCTCCCCGGCGAGGAGGCCGTTCCGTGCGAGCGGAAGCGCGACGCGAAAGAAGCGGCGTGCGGGGCCGGCGCCGAGCGTCCTCGCCGCGTCCACGAGCTGCGGGTCGACTGCCTCGAACGCTGCGATCGCGGCGCGGACGTACAACGGGCCCGAGACGAACGCGACGGCGAGAACGACCGCCGTCTGGGTGAACGGGATCGACGTGTGCAGCACACCCATGCGTCCGAACGCGACAAGAAGGCCGATGCCGGCCACGGCCGGCGGCAGCACGAGGGGCAACTCGACGGCCGTGACGACGAGCGCGCGCCCCCGGAACCGGCGAGTTGCGAGCAGGTAGGCGGCGGGCGTGCCGAGCGCAAGTACGAGTGCCTGGGCGTACACGGTCGTCTTCGCGCTGACCACGAGGGCGTCCACGACAACGGGATTCGAGAGCTGCGAGACGAGGGTGCCCGGCGCGACGTGCGTGAAGATCGCGACCACGGGCAGGACGAGGAACGCCAGCACCGCGAGCGCCGCCGCGAACGTCCCGAGCAGGAAGACGGCGCGGCTCATCGTCCGGGGCGCGGGAGGAAGCCCGCCTGGAGGAGCTTCGCCTGCGACCGCTTCCCGAGCAGACGCTTCACCCACGCCTGCGCGGCGGCGCGATGCTTGCTGGCCGTCACGACGGAGACGGCGTACGCGACCGTCGGCTTCGCCCAGCCCGGGATCGGCACGGTGCGCACCTTCTTCGCGACCGTGCGCGCGTCGGTGGAATAGACGAAGCCGGCGTCGGCCTCGCCGAGCGCAACCTTGGCGAGCACGCCCCGCACGTCGGGCTCCTGGCTGACGACGTTGTCGAGCACGTCGGTCAGCTTCAGGCTCTTCAGCACCTGAAGCGTGTACGAGCCGGCCGGCACTGCCGGCGCGGCGACGACGAGCTTCACGTCGGGCTTGCGCAGATCGGTGACCGAGTGAATGCGGGCGGGGTTCGAGCGCGGCACGATCAGCACCAGGTTGTTGCGCGTGAAGACGACCGGCTTCGTGACGAGGCGCTTCGCGTACAGCTGCCACGCGAGTGTCGTGTTGGCCGAGGCGAAGACGTCCGCGGGCGCGCCCTGCGTGATCTGCGCCGCGAGCGTGTTGGAGCCTCCGAACTGGTAACGCGCGGTGCCGTCGATGCGCGGGAAGACGTTCGTCAGCGACGCCGCCGCGAACACCTGGAGCACGACCTGGGCGAGCGCAGTCAATGCTCCACCATCACGGAGGTCGACTTGACGATTGCGGTCACGCTCATGCCCGGCTTGAGCCCGAGGTCGTCGACGGCGTCGCGCGTGACGAGCGCGACGACGCGCGCCGGCTCGGTGACGACGAGCTCCACCTGCGCCATCAGCCCGTCCGTCTTCACCTCGGTCACCGTCCCGACGAAGCGGTTGCGCGCGCTGATCCCGCGCGCGCTGTCCTCGGCGCGCAGCCGCTCGACCTCGGTCGCCGGCACGAGCCGGCGGTTGCTGGAGTCGCGCTCGGTGCGGATCAGGCCGTCGCGGTCCCAGCGGCGGAGCGTGTCGATGCTGATCCCGAGCCGGCGCGCCGCCTCGGCGGCCGTGTACGTCTGCCTAGGCATTGCCTAGACACTACCGCAGCGCTACCCCCAGCGCGGCCCGACCGGGTCGAAGGCATTCGCGAGCACGACCGCGCCGTCGAGCGCGGCCGACAGGTGCCGCTTCTGCACCGGGAGCGCCCAGGCGGCGAGCTCCGCGACGTCGTCCGCGTCGCCGCGAGCGGCGAGCGCGGCGACGGCCGACCACACGGCCACTTCCGCGGCCTCGCCCATCGCCAGGAACGTCCACGCGCGCAGCGGGTCGGTGCCCGCCCTGAACCACGCTCCGATGAGATCGGCACCGGTCTCGTGCGTCGAGGTCGCGTGGGCCCGCAGCTCGTCGGAGAGCTCCTCGGGCAACTGACGCTCGAGCAGGAGACAGCGCGCGCGGGTCTCCTCCGCGTCGTCCTGCATCGTCTCGAGCTCGCGCAGAAGGATGCTTTCGAGGACGCGCTCCGACACCTTCGCCGTCACCACCGAAGCCGACATCGCGAGCCCGTGCGCCTCTGCCAGCTTCTGCTGCAGCACCGTCAACAACTCAGATCACGTCCGTTGTTTCCGCGAGCGCCTTCGCGCGGTGCTCCGCCCGCTTGCGCATCCGCTCCGACTCCTCGCCGTGCTGCAACTCGATGCAGACGCGGTGGGCGATCAGCCCGACGATCACCGGCACCACCCAGATGGCGACGCGGAAGACCCAGATCATCGTCACGTAGTCGACGTCGAACATCACCGTCACTCGGTCGAGGCCGCCGGCGACGAAGATCATCGACACCCAGGTGAACATGCCGAGCCCGATCGCCGTACGGAGCGGCGCGTCGCGCGGCCGGTCGAGCAGGTTGTGGTAGCCGTAGTCGTGCGTGATCCACCGGCGCTCCGCGAGCGGCCAGAGGGCGAGGAAGCCGAAGACGATCAGCGGGAACAGCGCGCCGCCCCAGAACGGGTTCGGGACGAGCGTGTAGCCGCCGATCGTCAGGTCGAAGCTCGGCACGAGGCGGAGCGCGCCGATCAGCCAGCCGAGGTACCAGTCGGGCTGCGCGCCGTTCGTCGAGAGGTAGGTGTGATACGGGCCCCAGAGCCAGATCGGGTTGATCTGGACGAGCCCCCCGAGCAGGAAGAGGACGCCGGCCGTGACGAGCAGCAGGCCGAGCGAGCGCGGCGTCTGCCCCGGGAACATCGGCACGCCGACGATCTTCCGCTGCGTCTGCCGCGGCTCCGACCGGAACTGTGTGTGGTGCTTGAGCGCGACGAGCCCGAGGTGCGCCGCAAGCAGCGCGGCGATCAGCGCGGGGAACAGGAAGACGTGCGCGATGTACATGCGCGAGAAGAACGCATCGGTGCCGGGGAAGGGGCCGTTCCAGATCAGCTCCGCGAGATTCGCGCCGACGATCGGGATCGAGAGGGCGACGGCGTACCCGATCGCGAGGCCCATGCCCGAGAGCAGGTCGTCGGCGAGCGAGTAGCCGAGGTAGCCCTCGAGCAGCGAGATCATCAGCATCCCGAGGCCGAGCAGGTAGGTCAGCTCGCGCGGCTTCCGGTACGCGCCCGTGAAAAAGACGCGCAGCAGGTGGAGGAGGATCGCGGCGACGAAGACGTCCGCGGCCCAGTGATGCGTCTGCCGGATCAGGAGTCCCGCGCGGACGGAGGTCGAGATGTCCAGCACCGAGTGGTAGGCCTCGGTCATGTGCTGGCCGCGCAACGGCGCGTACGGGCCGTGGTAGGTGACGTCCTTCGTCGAGTCGCTGTAGAAGAGCGCCAGGTACGTCCCGGTCGCGACGAGTGTGATGAACGCGTAGAGCGCGACCTCGCCGAGGAGGAACGACCAGTGGTCGGGGAAGAGGTACCGCAGCGCCTTGCGCAGGAGCGGCGCGTCTCCGGTTCGCTGGTCGAGGAACCTGACGGCCTTCCTGATCACGACGGCGGGTTCGCCTTCCAGAGCCGCACGCCCCACCACGAGGGCCCGACCGGCCCGTCGAAGTTGCCGGCCGCGCGGAGGCCGCCGGAGGAGTCGATGCTGAGCGGCAGCATCGGCAGCTTGCGACCGGCCGGCCCGAAGAGCACGCTGCCGCCGTCGGCCGGATCGAACGTCGAGTAGTGGCAGGGGCAGACGAGCGCCGGTTTCGGGTCGGTCGGCTCGAACATCGGCGTGCGGTAGAGCGAGATCGCGCAGCCGGCGTGCGTGCAGATCTTCGAGTAGGCGACGATGCCGTCGGCCGGATAGCGCGCGAGTTGCGCCGGCAGCTGGAAGCGATCCTTCGGCAGCCGCACGAGCACCACCGATGAGCCGAGATCCTCCTTGTCCGCGCCCTCGGGGAAAGCGGTGTAGAACGTGCCCTCCTCGATGTCGCTCGCGCGCCACGGCCGGTCGTCCTCGTCGACGAGGCGGCGGCCGCGGCGCCACGGCGTGCCGAGCAGCGGCCCGACGCGGAACACCGGCCCCAGCGAGACGACGGGTGTCAGCAGTGCCACGCCGAGCGCCGCGCCCGCGCCGCCGAGCGAGAGCAGGAAGAGGCGCTTCCGCGTCAGGCGGTCGCCGCTCTCCTCGACGACCTGCACGAGCGTCTCCTGTTCCTCGGGGTGCTCCTCCGCCGGGTAGTCCTCCTCGATCTCCTCGGTGACGATCAGGTGCCTGCCCGTGACGACGAGCGCGGCGCCGATCAGCACGAACGAGAGACCGAGCGAGAGCCCGAGGAACTGCGTCTCGTGCGGGATGTGCTTCGCGAGCCCGTAGACGAGCGGAAAGGCGATCGCGGCGAGCGCGCCGAGCCCGAGGAGCGACACGGCCACGAGCTCCCAGCCCGGCCTGCCCGGCTTCTCCGGGATGATCCGCTCGCGCTCCGGCAGCCGAGGCCGCCCCCGGCCGAAGAGCAGCACCGCGGTCGAGACGAGGAGGTCTCGCGCCCTACTCACCGTGGAGCCGCTTTCCGATCATCAGGCACGTGAAGACGAGCGCGAGCGCGGCGATGAACCACGTGACGAGCCCCTCGGGCAGCGGGCCGAGGTGGCCGATCGCCCAGCCGCCACGGTCGTCGGGGTTCTTCGTGTACTCGACGTAGCGGATGATCGAGTCGAGCTCGTGCGGGCTGATCTGATTGCGCGAGAACGTCGGCATCACGTTCGGCCCGATCCGAACGGCCTCGGCGACCTGAACCGCCGTCGCGTTCTCGAGCGCCGGCGGCACCGCCCCGGTCACGTAGCCGCCCTCCGCCATCACCTGATGGCAGCCGGCGCAGTTGTCGGTGAAGAGGTGCTGCCCGAGGCTGATGTCGCCACGCTCGGGGTGCGGCTGCGGGATCGGCGGCCCGCCGCCGAGCGATGCGACGTACGCGATCAGCGAGCGCAGCTGCTGCTCGTCGAAGATGACGGTCGAGCGCCGCGGCTGCAGCCCGATCTTCTGCAGCGGCATGTAGCCGGTGCGCAGGTAGAAGTCTGCTGCGCGGGCGCCGACGCCGCGGAGAGGCGGCGCGACGACGTGCTGCTGGGTCTGCGCGCGGCCCGGCCCCGCGCCGATCTGCCGCGCCGGGTGCACGCCGCTCCCGTTCATGCCGTGGCAGGACACGCAGTAGCGGCCGTACAGGTGCTCGCCCTGCTTCACGCTCGGCGCGGCGGCCGCGGCCGGGACGAGGACGAGCGCCGCGAGCAGCGCGACGAGGGCTCTCAGCTCTGCCGGCATGCGATGTTGGCGAGGTTTGCGGAGCCGTCCAGCAGGACGATCATCAGCAGGAGCAGGTTCGTGATCAGCGCGGCGGCGGCGAAGAAGTGGAGGCGGCCGGGCTTGACGTCGTCCTTCTCGTCGGGCGGCGTCGGCCCGGTGCCGAACTCCTTGCCGCGCGTCTGCATGAAGACGATCGCCGCGCAGGCGCCGGCGACGATGATCACCGCCGCCGAGGCGCCCATCAGCGCCCCCTGCCAGACCGGGATCGAGATCCCGAAGCTCCTGCCGGCGACGTTGCAGTGGGCTTGGGTGATCCCGACGCCGGTCACGTGGTTGCCGGTCCACGCGGCAGCTCCCGCGAGCAGGCCGACCCACTGCAGGACTCCGAGTCGCCGCAGGCTCATCCGACGGCCGCCGACGTGATCGCCCCGATCACGATCCAGGTGAGGATGTTGACGAAGTGCGTGTACCAGGTGATCGCCTGAAGAGCGTTCGCCCGGTAGGTGGTGAGCCCGCGGGCGAGCTTCCAGAGGAGCCAGACGTAGAAGAGGATCCCGACGAAGACATGTGCGTGGTCGGCGCCGAGCAGCACGTAGTGGATCGAGCTGTACGCGTCGCGGTCGACCGGCATCTTCTTCAGCTCCTCGGCGAAGTCGTAGACCTCGTAGGCGAAGTACCCGGACTGCACGAGGAGCGCGGTCGCGATCAGCATGCGTGTCGTGCCGAGGATGCCGTTCCGTGCGGCGCGCCACGCGCCCTGCATCAGGAAGCTCGTCGTCGAGAGGACCGCGACGAAGATGATCGGCACGATCACCCTCGGCTCCGGGTCGCCCGGGCGCGGCCAGTGCGCGTTGTTGAAGCGGAGGTAGAAGAACGTGCCGATGAACGCCGCGAAGAGCATGCCCTCGCTGGCGAAGAGCATCACCATGCCCCACCAGGCGGAGGGCGGCCCCGTCCTGCGTGCGAGGGCGCGCGACACGGCCGCGCGATCCGCCGCCGCCGTCGTCCGCGGGACGTCTCCGACCCGCCGCTGCCCCGCGATGAAGTCGCCGGCGCTCATAGCCCGCTCCGGCGCGGGCACAGCCCGTGCCTCCGCTCTCTGGTGAGCTCCGTCGAGCCTACGCTCATAGCCCGCTCCGGCGCGGGCAAGAGCCCGTGCCTCCGCTCTCTGGTGAGCTCCGTCGAGCCTACGCTCATAGCCCGCTCCGGCGCGGGCAAGAGCCCGTGCCTCCGCTCTCTGGTGAGCTCCGTCGAGCCTACGCTCATAGC
>JAICYG010000114.1 GCA_025934335.1 Thermoleophilia bacterium
CAGCTTGACCCGCCAGAGCTTCCCGTCCTTCAGGTCGACGCGCCAGAAGAAGTTGTCGGCCGACAGGAACGCGAGGTTGCCGCCGAGGTCGCGGTAGCGCTGGATCACGTCGTAGATGTGCGTCGTCACGTACTCCTCGTGGCCCGAGATGACGATCAGGTCGTAACGCTGCGCCAGGTCGTCGCCGCTCGCGACGCGCTCGAGGTCCTCGTCGGTGAGGTAGTCGGCCTGATGGCCGTTGTGCACGAGGAAGCGGAGGAAGCCGCGCTGCTGCGTGCGGTAGTGCGGCGGCTTGCCGTCGTAGGCGAACGGGCGGCCGAGCAGCACGCTGTGGCGGTGCGCCGGGTCGACGTACCAGGAGTCGCCCTTGCCGTCGCCGTTCGCGTCGTAGAAGTTGTAGGCCTGCCAGCTGTACGTGGGCAGGACGATCGCGACGCGGCTCCTGCCCCAGGCGTCCGGGCGGAGGACGAACGGCGCGAACTCTGCCCGCTTCGGCGACCGCAACGTGAGCCGCGCGAAGTAGAGCCCGCTCGACCAGGCGCCGAGCCGGACGTGGACGATGTTCTCGCCGGCGTGGCGGAAGCGTATGTGCTGCACCGGCCCCCACGGCCGGCCGACGCTCGACCAGCCGCGCTCCGCCCCCGCACGCAGGATCTGCAGGTCGAGGCGGCGCACCGGCGTCTTCACGCGTAGCGTCGCGAGCGCGCCCGGCGCGTAGGAGGTCTGCGTGAAGACGGCGGTGAACGCCGGCCGGAGCGGCGACGGCTTCGGCGCGGCCGCCGCGGGTGCAACGACGAGGGCAAGCGCTGCAGCGGCGAGGACGAGGCGCCTCATTGCGCGGTGGCCGCCAGCACCGGCTGGAGCGTCGGCAGGACGCGCGACTCGGAGGGGGTCGCGTCGCCAAAGGCGAACGACGTGCTGAACCGCGTCTCGGCCGTCCCCGGCTTGCCGCACCTGAAGACGCGGAGCGCGTACTGGTACTGCCCCGGTGGCACGCTCGCGGTGGGGAGCCTCACCGTCGCGAGCCCGACCGCGTTGCCCGTCTCGCGGGCGACGACGTCGCCCGTCGCGACGTCGAGCACGCGCACGTCGTAGGTGCACGGGAGCAGGCACGAGAACGCCGTCTGGAAGTCGGGTGCGGGCGCCTGGAACGCGACGTCGCCGATGTTCGACGTCACCTTCTCTTTCCGGCAACCCGCGAGCGTGCCCGCCTGCGCCGCGAGCGCGGCGCGCCGCACGGCCGCGAGGCTCGACTTCGGCCTGCCGTTCGCGTAGTAGACCCCCGACTGCCACGCACGCGCGTCGCGCTCGTCGACGACGTGGAAGATCAGCATCCCGGCCACCGTCGGCTGGCACGCCGCGAGCGCGAACGCCTGCGCGTAGTACGCGGCCTGCTTCGCCTCGGGGATCGCGTCGCGCGCAACCGTCGTGCCGAGGTTGCGGTACGTGAACCGGAGCGCCTTCGGGATCTCCGACTGGTACCCGAACTCGTCGTAGACGATCGGGAGCGTCTCGCCGCGCTGCGCCGTGCCGCGGAACGCGCCGGTCAGCAGCCGGACGAGCTTCGGGTAGTCGGCGACGCCGATCGTCGTCGTGCGCGGGTGCTGGAACGTCGGCGGCAGCCGCGACGGGATCAGGTACGGGTGGATCGCGAACATGTCCATGATCGGCCGCGTCCGCTTCGTGGCGCGGTAGGCGGCGCCGAGGTCCCTGATGAACGCGGTCGGCGAGTGCGTCGGGCGGAGCGAGTCGGGCTTGTCCTCGCCGTGAGACGCGAGCGCGCCTCCGATCACGTTCACGTCGTCGGAGACCGACTTGAGCGCGTCGTAGGTGCGCGCGAGCAGCAGCTCGTACGAGCGGGCCGCGAGGTCGACGCCGCCGACGCCGTACTGCGGCATCCAGAACAGGTTGAGGTTCGGCTCGTTGCCGATCACGAAGTCGCGCAGCGCCGGGAACTCGCGCGCGATCGACGCCGCGAACGAGGCGAACTGGCCACGCGCGCCGGAGGTGAGCGGCACCGCCCGCGCCCGCTGCGGGTAGATCGAGACGATCGTGCGGACGCCGTCGAGCTGCGCGGCCGCGACGACGTTCCGCAGCACGATCTCGTCGTCGCCTGCGACGCGCGTCTGCCCCGGCGACCAGGTGACCGACGTGCGCACCGTGTCGAGGCCGGCCATCGCGGCCAGGTCCATCTTCGCCTTGGTGACGACGGGGTCGAGGCTGCGGACGTTGTCCTCGGTGGCGCCGACGAACATGCCGGTGCCGGCACGGGCTGTCCCGACGGTCGCGAGGGCGACGACCATCGCCACGAACGCGACACGACGCACGGATGAGAGCGTAACTCCGGCCGCTGACGGAGTCAGTCGCCGAAGGCACGGTACGCGTGGATCAGCGTCTCGACGAGGTCGCCGTCGGCGGTGCGGATGCCGCTCGTGCCGAATCGCTTCGGCACCGAGTCGGGCGGGCGCCGCGCAGGCGGCGGGAGCGGCGGCAGGTCGCCGCCGCGCCACGCGTCGTCGTGGTCGGCGGCGGAGCGCGCGTCGTAGCCGCGGAAGCGGAGGAGTGCCGACGGGTCGCGGTCGATCTCCTCGGCGACCGCCCGCACGACCGCCGCCACGTCGTCCTCCGCGCCCACGCGCACGAGCTCGGGCGGCAGGAGCGGCTCCTCCCAGGTGTGCTCGAGCAGCTGGGCGAGCTGCTCGGACTGGCGGTCGGTCGTCACGTGCCCTTCGATCGCCGCCCAGACGCCCGCGGGAATCGGTGGCGCGGAGAGGCTCACGGGCCGGTCGTTCACGATGGCCGTGATCAGGGACGGCTCGATGCGAAGGGCCGAAACGGTGTCAGACACCTTTAGGTGTCTGACACCGGTGAGCCACGCGCGCGCCCACGGACCCATTAGACAAGTACCTCCTGCTCGTAGGCGTCGGGCGCGAGCGCGACGGCGGCGCGGATCGCGCCCAGGTCGAGGTCGCCGAGCCAGTCGTCGCTCGTCCCGGCCATCACCTTCTCGACGAGCTCGCGCTTCGACTCGAGCAGCTGGTCGATCCGCTCCTCGAGCGTCCCGGTCGTGATCAACGAGTGCACCCAGACCGGCTTCTCCTGGCCGAGCCGGTGCGCCCGGTCGGTCGCCTGCTGCTCGACGGCGGGGTTCCACCAGCGGTCGAAGTGGAAGACGTGGTTCGCCGCCGGCAGGTTGAGGCCGCGGCCGCCGGCGCGCAGCGAGACGACGAGCACCGCGGGGCCGTCGGGCGTCGCGAACGCGGTGAGGAGCTCCTCGCGCTGCCCCGCGCTGAGGCCGCCGTGGAAGAACTCGACGGGCTTGCCGAGTCGCTCGGCCAGGTGGTCGACGAGACCGAGGAAGCTCGTGTACTGCGTGAAGACGAGCGCCTTGTCCCCCGCGGGCACCTGGCGCAGGAGGTCGATCAGCCGCTCGAGCTTCCCGGAGCGTCCTTCGATCGGGCCGCCCTCGTGCAACACCATCTCCGGGTGGTTGCACACCTGCTTCAGCTGGCCGAGCATGGCGAGCACGGCGCCGCGGCGGCCGAAGCGGTCCTCGTGCGCCTCGACGCGCGGGAGCCACGAGTCGACCACCTGCTGGTAGAGGACGGCCTGCTCGGTCGTGAGCAGGCAGTAGTCCTTGATCGTCGTGATCGGCGGCAGGTCGAGCTCGACCTCGGGGTCGTTCTTCTGGCGGCGCAGGATGAACGGCCGCACGATCGCGCGCAGCCGCTCGAGCGCGTGCGGGTCGTCGTCGAGCTGGATCGGCTCGACGAACGCGCGGTGGAACCACTCGCGCGCCCCGAGCAGTCCCGGGTTGAGCAGGTCCATGATCGCCCACAGCTCACCGAGGTGGTTCTCGATCGGCGTGCCCGTCATCGCGACGCGGCGGCGCGCGCGCAGCAGGCGCAGCGAGCGCGCGCGGCGCGTCTGCGGGTTCTTCACGTCCTGCGCCTCGTCGAGCAGCAAGCGGTCCCACTGCACGCGCTGCAGCGTCTCGACGTCGCGGGTCGCGATGTCGTACGAGGTGATGACGAGGTCCGAGTCGTGCGCGCGCTCGACGAAGGCGTCGCCGATGAGGCGCGCGCCGCCGTGGTGGAGGTGCACGCGCAGTCCGGGCGCAAATCGCTCGACCTCGTGCAGCCACTGCCGTGCGACGCTCATCGGGCAGACGACGAGCGTCGGGCCGAGCGCGTCGCGGCCGCACTGCTCGCGCTCCGAGACGAGCATCGCGATCGCCTGCACCGTCTTCCCCAGGCCCATGTCGTCGGCGAGCACGCAGCCGATGCCGAGGTCGCCGAGGAGGCGCAGCCAGCCGTGTCCCGCCTCCTGGAACGTGTAGAGCTGGTGCTCCATCCCGGGCGGCGTCGGCAGCGGCTTGAACTTCGCGTCGCCGTCGAGCATGCCGGCGAGCCGCTCGTCGAGCGACACCTCCCCCAGCTCGAGCCCGAACTCGTCGATCGCGATGCCAGAGGCGGCGCGGACGAGGTCGACCATGCCGCCGCCGCTCGTCTTCAGCTCGAGGAAGCGGAGCGCGCGCTCGACGTCGTCGCGGCGGAGCGCCTGCCAGCGCCCCTCGGCGTGCACGAGCGGCGCACGCTCGGAGGCGAGGCGACGCAGCTCCTCCTCGTCGAGGCCGAGGTCGCCGACGCGCAGCCGCCAGTCGAAGTGCGCCAGCGCGCCGGTCGTCGCGCGCGCGGTCAGGTCGGCACGGATCCGGGCCGGACGCTGCGTCCAGGACGTCGGCAGCACGACCGGCATCGAGAGCGCCGGCAGGACGCGGCGCAGGAAGTACTCCGCGTCCTCGGCGTCGAGCTCGAGCTCGCGCGGCTCCTCCCCGTCGAAGGCGAAGCCGCGCTCCGCGAGCTCGGGGCGAATGCGCGCGAACGCCTCACGCAGGTCGTCGTACGGGTCCGCGTCGCGCAGGAAGCGGAACGCGTCGGGGCCCGCGTCCCAGAGGAGCGACGCGGGCAGGGCGACGGATGCGTCGTCGGAGGCGTGCAGCCAGAGCTGCAGGAAGAGGCGGCCGTCGCGCTCGTCGAGGTGGAGGCCGACGCCCCACGGCGCTCGCGTGAGGCGCGCGAAACCGCGGTCGACCCAGCGCGTCACGTTGCGCTCGAGCGCGGCGTACGACGGGCCGTGCGGGAGCTCGGGCTCGGGTGAGGTGAGGCCGTGCAGGAACGCGTCGACCGCGCGGTGGCGGCCGAAGGGCCGCGCCGAGCCCAGGCGCACACCGGCGGCGACCAGTCGGTCGCGCGCGATCCGGTCGACGAGGCGCGGGTAGAGGTCGTTGACCGTGGCGACGCGGTCGCCGTGGAAGTAATCGGCGATCACCGGCGGCGCGGCCGCCGCGATCGCGGTCAGCGCCTGCTCGACCTTCGCCTCGAGGGTTGCGCCCCAGAACGCGTGCCACTCGCCGCCGATCTCGGCGAGCTGCGGGAACACGAGCCCCTCGCTGACCGCGCGGCGCGCGAGCTCGCGCACGTGCAGGAGTGCGCTTGCGGAGTCGGCGAGCGGCTGATCCGGCGCCCACGCGGCGAGCTCGTCGACCGAGAGGAAGCGGCCGCGGTAGGTGTTGTCGAGGACGTCGAGCTCGTCGTCGCCGAGGATCGCACCGTCGCGCGCGAACGCGAAGGCGACTGCCTCGGGATGCCAGACCAGCTCGAGCACGGCTAGCCATCGTAGGCAGGATCGGCCGGTCGTCGCCGCGGTCACCCTGACGGGGGATCCATCGTCTGCCCGCCGGCGCCGTTCCTGTCGGCATGCGGCTCGTGCTCTGGGTGTGCGTGCTAGCGCTCGCCGTTCCCCTGTGCGCGGCGGCGCAGGATTCGCTGCGGCCGCGTGAGCCGTTCTTCGCGGCGACCCCGCGGACGGGATCGGTCGTCCTTCGCGACCGTCCAGGAGGCCGCGCGCTCGCGACCGTCGGCGCGCGCACCGATTTCGGCTCGCCGGAGACGGTCGGTGTCGCGGTGACACGCGGCAACTGGGTGGGCGTCATCTCGACGCACCTGCCGAACGGCGTACTCGGCTGGGTGCCGCGCAAGGAGCTGTCGCTGCAGCCGGTCGAGTGGTCGATCGAGATCTCCCTCTCGCGTCGCCGGCTGGTGCTACGCCACGACGGCGCCGTCGTGCGTCGTGCAGCGGTCGGGATCGGCGCGTCGAGCTCGCCGACACCGGCCGGCCGCTACGTCGTGACGGATCACATCGACCCGGGCGCCGAGAGCGGCACGTACGGCTGCTGCATCCTCGCCCTCTCGGGTCACCAGCCGAGCCCGCCCGCGGGCTGGGACAGGAGCCGCGACTGGCGGCTCGCGATCCACGGCGGCGCCCCCGGCGCCGTCTCCGCCGGCTGCGTCCACGCCGACGAGGAGACCCTCCGCTACCTGATGCGCGTCACGCCGCTCGGAACGCCGGTCACCGTCTCGGACTGACGTGTCCGTGCAGGACGTTTGGCGTCTGAGCCGCGTCTGACGCAGCTCAGAGCCGCGTCAGACGCACATCAGAGGTTGCTCTGACGCCACCGCACCCCGCCGCGGAAGGGACACGGCCGAAGCGCGGTGCGGCTGAGCAGCGGTTTTGGCACTTCCGACACGGTTCTGTGACGGTCCGGACCTGAGCCGGCCGCCCCGACCACGGCGCGGGGATTTCGTCAGCGTTCGACCTGGCTGCCGCCGACGATGGCGTCGCGGCCGTCCGGGTAGCGCACCCAGGCCTTGTGGGTGCCGTCGTAGTCGGGGCCGAAGAGGACGAGCGTCGCCTCCTGCCCGCGCACGTGGCATGGGTCGCTCCCCTCCTCGTCGACGCCGCGCCAGACGCGGATGAACGGGTTGTGCTCCCACTCCTCGCCGATCGTGGACGGCAGCGTGTGGCCGGGGTGGATGCGCGTCTCGTGGGGCAGCGACATCAGCTTGTTCATGATCGAGTCGAACTGGTTCGCGTAGCCGTCGGGGCCGCCGTTGCCCGTGCCGCCGACGGTGCCCCTGAAGAGGCAGTCGCCGGTGAAGCAGTCGGTTCCGTCGACGAACAGCGCCCAGTGCTCGAGTGCGTGCCCCGGCGTCGCGATCGCGCGCACCTCGAGCGAGCCCGAGCGCACCGGCTCGGAGTACGTCGTCAGCACGGGCACGCCCCAGCGCTCCGGGTTGACGGTGTGGTCGCCGTCGCCGTGCGTGATCAGAACGTGCGTGAGCTCGATCCCCTGAGCGTCGACGATCTTCGCGAGCGGGTCCTCGACGCCGTTCGAGTCGACGATGAACCCGTGCGTGCCGTCGCTCACGAGGTACGCGTTCGACGTCCACGTGGGGTGCTCGACGCGCTCGACGATCACGAGAACTCGATCACGCTCCTGATCCCGTCCTGGCGTTCCATCAGCTCGAAGCCCTCGTTGACCTGGTCGAGCGTGATGCGGTGCGAGATGAACGACTCCGCGTCGATGTCGCCTGCGAGCCAACGGTCGACGAGCACCGGCACGCCGTCGCGTCCCTTGACGCCGCCGAACGACGAGCCCGCGACGCGGCGGCCCGTGATCAGGAACCGCGGGACGATGTCGAGCGTCTCCCCCTTGCCCGCCACACCCGCCACCGTGCAGAGGCCCCAGCCCATGCGCGCGGATTCGACCGCCTGCCGCATCACCTTCACGTTGCCCGTCGCCTCGAACGTGTAGTCGGCGCCGAAGCCGCCGGTCGACTCGACGATCCGCTCGACGGTGTCGGCGCCGCCCACCATCGTCTCGGTCGCGCCGTGTGCCGTCGCGAGCTTCAGCCGCTCCTCTGAGAGGTCGACGCACACGATCCGCCCGGCGCCCTGCAGCCGGCAGCCGATCACCGCGCCGAGCCCGACCATCCCGGCGCCGAAGACGACGCAGGTCGAGCCCTCCTCCACCTTCGCGGTGTTCATCGCGGCGCCGATCCCGGTCGAAAGGCCGCACGCGAAGAGCGCCGCGCCGTCGAGCGGCGCCTCCGGCGTGATCTTCGCGAGCGCGATCTCCGGCATCACCGTGTACTCCGCGAACGTCGAGGTGCCCATGAAGTGGCGCACCGGCTCGCCGTCGAGTGAGAGGCGCGCCGTCCCGTCCGGCAGGGAGCCCTGGTTCTGCTGCTCGCGGATCGCGAGGCAGAGGTTCGTGCGGTCGCTCTGGCAATGCACGCATTCGCGGCACTGCGGTGAGAAGAGCGTCACTACGTGGTCGCCGGCCGCGACCGATGTGACGCCGTCGCCGACCTTCTCGACGACGCCCGCGCCCTCGTGACCAAGCACGGTAGGCGCGTAGCCGGACGGGTCGGCCCCCGACGCGGTGTAGAGATCGGTGTGGCAGACACCGCACGCGACGAGGCGCACGAGCACCTCGCCCGCCTTCGGTTCCGCGAGCTCGACCTTGCGGAGCCGCGGCGGGGCGAGGTGCTCGTGCGGCTCGTCGCCTGCGGCGTCTGCCATACCGATCTCTTCGCCGCCTCCGGTGCCGACCCGTCCGGCTACTCCCCGACGGTGCTCGGGC
>JAICYG010000064.1 GCA_025934335.1 Thermoleophilia bacterium
CGTCTAGCGGCCTAGGACTCCGGCCTTTCACGCCGGCAGCACGGGTTCGAATCCCGTTGGGGGTATCGGGCGGTTAGCTCAGCTGGGAGAGCACCTCCCTTACAAGGAGGGGGTCGCAGGTTCGAGCCCTGCACCGCCCATACCCGGCGCTAGGAGCGCGGGTCGGTCGCCTCGGCGATCCGCGCGGGGTCGCCCGCGCGCTTCCGGACGACGAAGTACGCCTCCGCCCGGTCGACGACGTCCTCGACGTCGGGCTTCTCGTGCCCGGGAAGGACGAAGAAGAGCGCCGGGTCGGCTCGCACGTCCTCGTAGCCCGGGACGGGGACGCTGAACCGCTCCTCGCAGCGCAGGTCGCCGCACTCGCACACGATCACCAGGTCTTCCTGCGGGAACGGCGACGCCTGCTCGAGCTTCTCGATCTCCTCGTTGATCGTCCTGAAGAGGGCCTCGTTGCGGCCGACCCGGCGTGCTCGCTCATCCACCGTCGGCCACCCGTCGCTCGTCGAGCCTCCGTGCGGCCTCGCCCGCGAGGCCGATCTTCTCCATCAGCGTGAACCCAGCTCCTCGAGGTGCTCGCTGGGCTCTGCCATGGTCCAACGAGGATCACCGGTCCGGAGGTCGCCGAAACGCCCGAACAGAGTGATCAGAAAGTCTCGAGCGTGGCACTGCGGCGGCCCTCGTACTCGAGCACGCGCAGCATCGCGACGCCGAGCAGCAGGTAGCAACAGCCGACGAGTGCCTCGCGGGCGAGCAGATGGCCCGCCGCTCCGAACGAGCCGCCGGCACCGAGGATGCGCCCCGCCTGGATGCCGTGCGTCAGCGGCAGGCCGCTTCCGACGGCGCGAACGAAGCCCGGCAGGCGCTCGAGCGGGACGTTCGCGCCGGAGATGAGCAGCATCGAGCCGCCGACCGTGTCGGCGAAGAGGCTGACGGAGCGGCCGCGCAGGCCGAGCGAGCCGAGGCAGAGGCCGAACGACGTGCACGCAAACGACGAGACCGCCGCGGCGGCGGCGAGCCCGAGCAGCTCGTGCGTCGCGAAGTGGACGCGAAGCACGAAGCTGCACACCGTGAACGCCGTCGCCGCGACGACGACGCCCGTCAGCATCGAGGGCACCGCCCGGCCGAGGAAGAGCGCCAGGCGGTTCGCCGGCGAGGCGAGCAGCGTCGCGAGTGTCTGGGAGCGCCGCTCCCCGCCGATCGCCTGGCCCATGCCGAAGAACCCGGTGATCGCGATCGCCATGAACGCGTTCCCGACCAGGAAGAACCTGTCGGACTGGACGCTTGCGAAGCGGCCGAGGTACGCGAAGAAGAGGATCTCGAAGATCGGGTAGCCGAGCGTCTGCGGGACGAAGATCCACGGGTCGATCCAGTTGAAGAGCGCGCGATAGCTCGTCACGCCGCCGACCGCGAAGACCCGGAGCGCGTTCACGTCAGCTTCAGCGTCCCGCGCGAGCGGGCGACGTGGACGAAGGCGCGCAGGCACGCCGTGCCGACCACGAGGTACGTCGCGCTGACGACGAGGCACATGCCGATCGCCGGCCACGGTGACGGCCCGAGCGCCGCCTCGCGAATCGCCCGGTACCCCCAGTACGGGCCGAGGAACCAGCCGATGCGCCCGACGAACGTGGGCAGCACCGAGAGGGGCACGAGCAGCCCCGTCGCGATCCACACCGGGTACTGGAGCGCGATGCCGAGGCTGAACGCTGCGCGGTAGAGGACGAACGTGGACGCCATCACCAGCCCGAGCATCCCGATCGCGAGCACGCAGCACGGCACGGCGAGTGCGAACGCGAGCGGGTGCACGATCACGAGCGGGACGTCGAACAGCAACGTCCCCCAGGCGAGCGTCGCAACGAGTGCGTAACCGCCGACGACGCCGGACGCGACGGTGATCGGCGCGATCACGGCCGCGAACGGCACCGGCGCTGCGACGAGCAGCTCGAGCGTCCCGAGCCAGCGCTGGTTCTCGAGCGCGTTCGACGAGCCGATCACGACGAGCGACCACATCAGCATCACCGACGCGCCGAGCGACGCCGCGAGCAGGAGCCTCGGGTTGTCCTTCGAGTCGAGCAGGTAGTACGCGATCGACGCGTAGACGATCGGCCAGATGACGACGCCGGTCAGGTCGAACGGGTTCCGCGAGAACTGCACCACGTGAATCCACATCCCGCTCGCGAACGCGCGGATCACGCCGAGCCCACCAGCTCGACGTACGCGTCCTCGAGCGTCGGCTCGCGCGTGATCACCTTGCCGACCGAGGTGCCCGTCAGCTCCAGCAGGAGCGCCGGCACGATCTCCGCGCCGATCCGCGACTGCACGACGAGCACCTCGGCCTGCTCCCGCGTCTCCGACGCGATCGACGCGACGCCGGCGACACTGCGCAGCCGCTCCAGCGTGGGCTCTGCGACGCCGAACGTCTCGAGCTCGATCACCGTGCGGTCGAGCACGCGCGCCTTCAGCTCCCGCGGCGTGCCCGCCGCGACGAAGCGGCCGCCGGCGATCACCGCGATCCGCTGACACAGCTCGTCCGCCTCGTACATGTAGTGCGTCGTCAGCAGGATCGTCTTCCCCTGCGCGCGGAGGCTCGCGACCGTCTCGCGCACCTCGCGGGCACCGACCGGGTCGAGCCCGATCGTCGGCTCGTCGAGGAAGAGGATCTCCGGGTCGTGCAGCAGTCCGCGGGCGATGTGCAGCCGCTGGCGCATGCCGCGCGAGTACGTCTCGACACGCTCGCGCTCGCGGCCGGTGAGCCCGACGAGCTCGAGCAGCGACGCGATGCGCGCCCGCTTCTCGCGCACCGGCACGCGGTAGAGGTCGGCGAAGTAGCGCAGGTTGTCGAGCGCCGAGAGGCGGTCGTACAGGCCACGGTCGCCGCCGAAGACGTGCCCGACGCGGCGGCGGATCTCGCCCGGCTGCCGCGCCGGGTCGTAGCCGAGTACCCGTGCCGACCCGCCCGACGGCAGGAGCAGCGTCGTCAGGATCTTGATCGTGGTCGTCTTGCCGGCACCGTTCGGGCCGAGCAGCCCGAAGAGCTCGCCCGCCGCGACCTCGAACGTGATCCCTTGCAGGGCGCGCACCTCGGTGCGGCGCCGGCGGATCACGCCCTTGCGCGATCGGTAGGTCCGCTCGAGCTCGTGGACCTCGATCGCGGCCATCGGCCCACCCTAATCGCACGGGTGGCCGCCGGCAGGTTACGTTCGTGGAGTGATTCCCCCGGACGAAGAGCTGGTCGCCGCCCTCCGCGCCGGCGACGAGAACGCATTCGGCGCCGTCGTCAGGGAGTGGCATGCCTCGCTTCTGCGCGTCGCGCAGATCTTCACGCCGTCACGGGCCGTCGCCGAGGAGGTCGTGCAGGAGGCGTGGCTCCGCGTGCTCGGCGCCCTCGACCGCTTCGAGGGCCGGTCGTCGCTGAAGACCTGGGTGTTCCGGATCCTCGTCAACACGGCGAAGACGCGCGCGCAGCGCGAGGGGAGGACGATCCCGTTCTCGGCGCTCCAGGACGCGTGGCGCGTGCCGGAGCCGGCGGTCGACGCCGGGCGGTTCCTGCCGGACGACCATCCGCTGCACCCGGGCGGCTGGGCCGTCCCGCCGCGCGACCTTCCGGAGGAGCAGCTGCTCGCGAGGGAGACGCGTGAGCGGATTGCGGCCGCGATCGAGGCGCTGCCGGCGAGCCAGCGGGCCGTCATCTCGCTCCGCGACGTCGAGGGCTGGACGAGCGAGGAGGTCCGTAACGCCCTCGACCTGTCGGAGGTCAATCAGAGAGTCCTCCTGCATCGGGCACGGGCCCGCGTGCGGCAGGCGCTCGAGGACTACCTCTTCCCGGAGAACCCATGATCGACGTCGAAGCCCTCAACTGTCAGGAGCTCGTCGAGCTCGTCACCGACTTCCTCGAGGGTGCCCTCGACGAGCGCGACCTGCGCGCTTTCGAGCGCCATCTCGAGCACTGCGACGGCTGCACCGAGTACCTGGAGCAGCTGCGAACGACGATTCGCCTCACCGGGTCTCTGACCCTGGACGATCTCTCGACGGACGCGGAAACGACGCTCCTGCAGGCCTTCCGCGACTGGCGCCGAAGGGACCCTTAACACCCCCCTCAAAGCCCCTCGCTACGGTCGGGGCGCCCAGGGAACGAACAGAGGAGGAGTCCCACATCTTGTTGAGAGCTGCCCGTCTCACGCTGCTCGCGCTCACCGCGCTCCTGGTGCTCGGAGCCGCCCAGGCGACCGCCGCACCACGCATGCCCATCGGTTTCTTCGACGACCCGACGTTTCGCTGGTCGGCCGACCGCGCAGAGAACCTGCAGCGCGCGGCCGCAGCCGGCGCGTCGATCATCCACACCACGGCGAACTGGCCGCAGCTCGCGCCGACCCGCCCCGCGGACGCGTCGGACGGCGACGACCCCGCGTACCATCTTGCCGACCTCGACGAGCTCGTCGCGCACGCGGCGTCGAACGGGATGCGCGTGATGATCAACATCACCGGCACGCCGAAGTGGGCGAACGGCAACACGTCGCCGAATCACATGCCGAAGCGCGTCTCCGACCTGACGACGTTCTCGCGCATGCTCGCAACGCGCTACAACGGCGCGCACGACAAGGGCTACGTCGGCCTCTGGTCGGTGTGGAACGAGCCGAACCTGCAGCAGTTCCTGATGCCGCAGTACGTCGGCAAGAAGATCGTCAGCGTCTCGAACTACGCCAAGCTCTACAGGGCGGCGTACGCAGGCATCAAGGCCGGGAACCGCGGAGCGCAGGTGGCGGCCGGGGAGACGTCGGCGATGGGCCGCGACAAGCCCTCCAAGGGGTCGAGCCAGACCGTGTCGCCGGGCACGTTTGCGCGGCTCCTCGCGCAGCAGAAGGGGATCAAGTTCGACGCGTGGGCGCACCACCCGTATCCCACGGCTCCGAACGCGAAGCCGCTCGAGAAGGTCCGTTACCCGAACGTGACGCTCTCGACGATGCCGCGCTTCGAGAAGGACCTGCGCAAGTGGTACCACCGCATAGTCCCGATCTGGATCACCGAGTACGGCCACGAGACGAAGCCCGGAGAGCGGAAGGGCGTCACCCTCGCCACGCAGGCGAAGTACGCGAAGCAGGCGCTCGGCATCGCCCGCAAGGACCCGAACGTGCAGATGTTCGTCTGGTTCACGTTCCGCGACAGCTCCGGCAATCCGTGGCAGAGCGGCCTGCTGCAGCCGTCCGGTGCAGCGAAGCCCTCCTACTCGGCCTTCGGCGCGGTCGCCCGCCTCACCGACGGGATCTCCGCGAACGTGCGCGCGGGCCGCAAGCCAACCGTAACGCTGTACTTCCCGACGCTCTCCTACTACAACGCTGCGGGGACGCCGATCGGCATGACGTACTCGATTCGCGACGGTGCGAAGCCCGTCGCGGTCGAGCAGCCGGTGGAGCCGATGCGGGCGAACCAGTCGCTCTCGATCCCGCTCGCGTTCACGCCGGTCAAGAAGCACACGTACACCGTGACCGTGACCGCGAACGACCCGAACGGTCACACCGAGACGCGGGTCGCCACGCTCAAGGCGATCTAGCGATCGCGTAGACGACGCCCCGGCCCCAGTCGGCGACCAGCAGGTCGCCGGCGGGGCCGACGGCAACCGCGAGCGGATGGTCGAAGCCCGTCGCGAATGTCGACGCACGTCCGCGCCGGATCCGCACCAGCACCCGTCCGTGCCGGTGCGCGAGGTACTCGCCCCACTCGGTCACGAACAGGTTGCCGTGCCACGACGCGATGCCGTCGGCGGAGGAGTGCGGCTCGAGGTACGCGACCGGAGGTGTGACGCCGGCGCAGTTCCCGACGAGCCTGCGCAGCGCGTAGCTCGGCCAGCAGGCGGGCCAGCCGAAGTCGGCACCGGGCCGGACGCGAATCACCATCTCCGCGGGTTCGCCGTCTCCCAGGTCGTCGCGGCCGTTCACGGTCGCGTAGAGCATCTTGCCGACGAACGCGAGCCCGTACGGGTTCCGCAGACCGCGCGCGACCACCCGCAGCCCGGAGCCGTCGGGCCGGAACGACAGGATCGTCGCGCTCCGCGGGTCCTTCTCCGTGCAGGCATCGCACGTTGAGCCAGAGCCGAGGTAGAGGCGGCCGTCGGGCCCGTTCACGATCGCGTCCTGCTGGTGGCGACCGAAGGGCAGCCCACGGAGCACGACGCGACGCCCGCCGCGTAGCCCGAACGCCTCGACGCGGCCCGACTCGGCGACGTACAGGGTGCGCCCGCGCCACACAAGCCCGAGCGGGACCGTCAGCCCGGCGCGGAACGTGCGTGGGCGGCTCGTGCCGCGCGCGACGGAGACGATCCGCCCCGTGTCCTCGCTGACGTACAGCCGGCCGTCAGGCCCGAACGCCATCGCCGTCGGGTGCTCGAGTCCGCTCGCGTACACGGACGCGTGGTAGCCGGCCGGAACGTGCAGCGCGACGGCGATCGCGGCGACGGCGAGCGCGTTCATCCGCGCAGCAGCCGGAGGACGACGGAGACCGCGGCCACGGCGGCCGCGACGCCTGCGGCCGTGAGCGCGAGCCCGGCGGACGCCGAGACGGCGGCGGCGCCGACGAGCACGAAGCCGACGAGCGCGGCGCTCGCGACGAGCAGCGTCAACGCGCCGGCCTGCCGGAGGACGACCTGTCGCTCCTCCCGGATGCGGCGGTCGTGCGCAATCGACCAGGCGGCGAGCTCCGCCGCGAGGAGGAGCGCCGCGCCGACGACCGCCGCCCAGCCGTCGACGAGGCGGTGGTGCTCGCGGCCGATCATGTAACCGGCCCCGGCGAAGCCGACGGCCCAGGGGACGAGCGGCGCGAAGCGGACGAGCACGGCGGCCGCGAGGCCGAGCACGCCGGCGACGGCGACGGTGCCGCCGACCGAGGCCAGCGGCCCGCCGTCCGTCGCCGTGTACGCCGCGACGCCGCCCAGCGTCGCGACGGCGAGCACGCCGGTGATCAGGCGCGCGCGAGGCGGGCGTGGCGCCGGAATGCCGTCACCTCCTCGAGCACGGCCTGGAGCGGCCCTTCCCCGTCCCACTCCGCGACCGCGACGCCCGCCCGCTGCAGGCGGTGCCTGAGCGCGTCGCGGCGCAGGAGCCAGATGTCGTATGCGACCTCGTCGGTGCCGCCTGCAGGCCGCTCCGTGAACGGCACCGGCGAGACGTCGAGCACGCTCAGGTCGTAGCCGCGGGCGCGCAGGTCGAGCAGCGCATCGACCGACCGCGCGTCGAGGAGCGGCGAAAGTGCGACGACGAGCGCGTTCGGCGGCAGCGTGCGCGGCGGAATCACATCGACGTTCCTCCAGTAGTACGAGAGGATCACCTGGGTATCGAGCAGCGCGTCGACGATCCGGTAGAGCTGCACTGTTCCCATGCCGCGCTCGAGCCAGCGGAGGATGCCGCCGAAGGAGATGAGCCCGACGCGATCGCGTCGGCTGATGTACGCAGCGGCGAGCGCTGCCGTTGCGCGAACGGTGAGGTCGAGCGTGCCCGCGCCGGCGTTCCGTGCTTCGGCGAACGCGTCGACGAACAGGATCACGTCGGTGTTGCGCTCGGGGTGGCTCTCGTTCACCCACAACTCGTCCCGCCGCGCGCTCGCGCGCCAGTTCACGCGCTTGAGCGCGTCGCCCGGCGCCCACGGCCGCATGTCCGCGAACTCGATGCCCTCGCCCTTGCGGCGGGCGACCTCGCTGCCCGAGAAGAGCTGCGTGTCGCGCGGCTTCAGCATCCGGCGCAGCGTGTCGGCCTGCGGGTAGACGCGCAGCTCGGGAGTGCGCGCGGCGACGCCTTCGGCGACGAGCAGTCCGAGCGCGTCGCGGGCGCGCAGGTGGAGGGGGCCGAGCAGGTGGGCACCCCAGCGGTCGGCGCGGAGCACGAGCTCGAGCTCGCGCGTCTCCCCGCGCGCGAGCCGGACCGCGGTCGCGCGCTCGCCCTCGACGACCGACACGCCGTCGGGGAGCCGGAGAAAGACGTCCAGCCGGTCGATCGCGGACCCGGCCGAGAGGCGGATGCGCGCCGTCACCTCGTCGCCCTCGACCGCGCGACCGTCGATCTCGACGTCCGCCTGGAGCCCCGGCGCCGTCGCGAGAGCGAGGCCGACGCCCAGCGCGAGCAGGAACGGCGCCGTCAGTGCGACCAGCTCCGGCCGCCCCAGCACGAGCGCGCCGATCAGGCCCACGCCGGAGAGGGCAGCGTACGAGCCGAGCTTCGAGGACGCGCGCCGCGTCAATCCCGTGTGAGGTCTTCGGCGACCGGCGTCGCGACCATCGCGAGCCGCTCGCGGACGACGTCCTCCGACGAGATCCGCTGCACCCAGAGCTCGGGCCGCAGCGTCAGCCGGTGGGCGAGCGCCGGCACCGCCACCGCCTTGACGTCGTCGGGCGTGACGTAGTCGCGGCCGTCGAGAGCGGCGCGGCAGCGCGACAGCTTCAGGAGCGCGAGCGACCCGCGCGGCGAGGCGCCGACCAGGATCGACGGGGCGTCGCGTGTCGCCGCCACGACGTCGACCATGTAGAGGCCGACCGGCTCCGACACATAGACGTCCTCGCACGCCTGCTGCATGGCGAGCAGCGTCTCCCGGTCGGCCACCGGCTCGAGCTGCACCTCGTCGGTGCCGCGCTCGGCGCGCTCTGCGAGCACGCGCCACTCGTCCTCGCGCGACGGGTAGCCGACCGACATGCGCAGCAGGAAGCGGTCGAGCTGCGCCTCCGGCAGCGGGTACGTGCCCTCGTACTCGATCGGGTTCTGGGTCGCGAGCACGAGGAACGGCGGGCCGAGCCGCCGTGTCTCGCCCTCGGTCGTCACCTGGCGTTCCTGCATCGCCTCGAGCAGCGCGGCCTGCGTCTTCGGCGGCGCGCGGTTGATCTCGTCCGCGAGCAGCAGGTTGGCGAAGATCGGGCCGGGTCGAAAGCGGAACTCGGCGTCGCGCTGGTCGAAGACCGAGGAGCCGGTGACATCGGACGGCATCAGGTCTGGCGTGAACTGGATGCGAGAGAAGCCCATCGAGCATGTCTGCGCGAACGAACGTGCCATCAGCGTCTTCGCGAGCCCCGGGTAGTCCTCGATCAGCACGTGCCCGTCGGCGAGCAGCCCGAGCATCAGCAGCTCGAGCGCAGCGCGCTTGCCGACGACCGCCTTCTCGACCTCGTCGATGACGAGCCCGGAAACGCGTCCGACGTCGGCGAGCTCCACTACAAACGCTCCAGGTCGGAGATGAGGGCGCGCAGATCGGCCTCGCGGATGCCGGGCGCGAACCGCTCCCGCGGCTCCGGCCGGTCGGGGCGCAGGAGCTCCCACCAGCGGCCGAGCGTGTCGGGGCCCGGGCGACGGCCGGTGCGCTCGAGGCGCGCCGCGGCGATCTCGCGCAGGTCGGGAAGAAGGCGCGCGTGCAGGTCGTACGCGCTGCCGAGAGCGAGCGTGACCTCGCGCTCGACCCTCGCGAGCTGCGGCACCGCGGGAGGCGGCGCCGGGCGCTGGTCGAGCGCTCGCGTCAGCTCGGAGCGGCGTGGGCGGGGCACGGCGGCTCCGACCGCGGAGATGACGACCAGCATCACGAGCGCGCCGAGGAAGAGCAGGTAGACGTGAATCGCGAGGCTCCGGTCGCCGGGCACGGCGAGCGACACGTACAGGCACGCACCCGACGAGAGCGTGAACAGGACGGCGACGTCGAGCAGGTGCCGTCTCATGCTTCCGCCGCCCGTAGGTCGTCGCGGATCGCGCGGAGCGAATCGATCGCCTCCTGCTTCATGCCGCCGTCGATCGTGTGGTCGGAGAACTTCGCCTGCTCGAAGAGCGTGGTCAGGCGGCGGACGGCCTCGACGCGCGTCGTCAGCCCGAGCAGAATGCGGCGCAGGTACTCGGTCGGCGTCTCGCTCGTGCGACGGCGGAGACCGTGGCGGCCGAGCACACGCTCCATCCGCGCGTAGGCGGCGATCACGGCGCGGCGCGCGTCGGGCTCGGACTCGAGGTCGTCGATCGCGTCGCCGATCGTCTCGGCGATGTCGTCCGCGACGGAACGCCCGTGCTCGGCAAGCGGCGCCTGCTCGCGGTGCGCGCGCAGCCACAGGTACCAGCCGACCACGGCCGCGAGCACGACCAGGGCCACCCAGAGCACCGGCCACTGGAACGTGGGGTGGTAGGTCTGCGTGACGTCGTGCAGCCGCCCGTCCTTGCCGGTCTTGCCGTTCTGGCCGCCCAGCAGCTGGTTGAGCCCGAGGAAGCTGCCGTGCCGCCGGAAGTAGAGCGCGAGGCCCGTCAGGCCGAAGACGAGGAACATGATCCCGAGGCTGCGGAACGCCCGTGCCTGCATGCTGCGGCGGTTCTGTACCCGGAACTCGCGCATCTGGATGGAGTACGCGTAGACCGCGACCGGGACCATCAGCACGAACAGGATCAGGAAGACGCTCATCGCCCAGCTCACGTACGAGGGCGTCGGCCGCGCAGCGGAGGTGTGCCCGAACCCCGTGCGGCTCGCGAACGCGACGACGGCGAGCAGCACGAGCAGGGCGAGGACGACGCTCGTGAGGCGCAGGCTCCGTCCGTGGCCCTGGGGTACGGGTTGCATCCTCGGGAAGTTAGACGTGCAAGAGGCCCGATTCGTTGAGGGTCGGTTATCGTCCTTCACCGTGGCCGGTCTGGAGGGGAAGCGGGCGATCGTCACGGGCGCCTCGCGAGGCATCGGCGCCGCGACGGCGAGGGCGCTCGAGGACGCGGGCGCGACGGTCGTCACCGGCTCGCGACGCGACGGCACGCTCGACGTCAGGGACCCCGAGAGCTGCCGCCGCTTCGTCGACTCGGCGCTCGAGCGCCTCGGTGGGCTCGAGATCCTCGTCAACAACGCCGGCCTCTCGCGCGGACGCGACCCGGTGTGGGACTCGCTCGAGGAGGACGAGCGCGAGGTGGTGGAGACGAACGTGCTCGGCCTGATGCGGATGACGCGGCTCTGTGTCCCGCACCTCGTCGAGTCGGGTGCCGGCCACATCGTCAACCTCGGCTCGGTCGCGGGCATCTGGTCGTACCCGAGCGGCTCGTCCTACGTTGCCTCGAAGTTCGCGGTGCACGGGTACACGCGCGCGCTGCGGGACGACCTGCAGGGGAAGCCCGTGCGGATCACGAACGTCGCGCCCGGCCTCGTCGAGACGGACTTCTCGCTCGTCCGCTTCAAGGGCGACGCCGAGCGCGCGGACGCCGTCTACTCGGACGTGGCGATGGGCGGGCCGCTGCATGCCGAGGACGTCGCCGACAGCATCATGTTCGCGCTCACGCGCGCGCCGCACGTGAACGTCGACGAGATCGTGCTGACCGCGCTCGCGCAGGTCTCCGGCGGCAACATCCTGCGCGAGAGCTAAGCGGGCGCAGGCGCAGGCGCGGCGCGCTCGAGCGTCCGCACGTCGCGCGAGAGCAGCACCGGCGCCGTCGCGGCGACGGTGAGGACGGCGCAGCCGATCAGCGTCGCGCGCGAGCCGACGGCGGCGGCGACCGGCCCGACGGCCGCCATGCCCACCGGCATCAGCGCCCACGACCCGAGCATGTCGTACGAGAACATCCGCGACAGCTTCTCCTTCGGGATCTGCTGCTGCATCGCGACCGCCCACATGACGCCGAAGATCTCGATGAAGTACCCGTAGACGAAGCCGACGGCGATGACGACCGCCGTCGGCGCCGGCCGCGCGAGCGCGAGCGGCGGCAGCGCCAGCGAGAAGACCGAGAGCGTGGCCACGAACAGGATCCGGCGGGGCTGCCAGCGCATCAGCACGATGCCGCTGAGGACGAGCCCGGCGGACGTCGCGGTGAGGAACGCGCCCCAGGCGGCGGCGCCGCCGAGGTGGTCCTTTGCCACCTCCGGCCCGAGCACGTTCACCGCGCCGCTCTCCGCCGCGTTGACGACGCCGAACTGCACCACGATCGCCCACAGCCACGTGCGCGACCAGAAGTCGCTCCAGCCCTCGCGGAGCTCGTGCAGCATGGATCGCTGCTCGACGACGAGGCTGCGGGGCAGCGCCATCAGCGCGGTGGCGCCGGCCGCGAGCAGGAACGTGATCGCGTCGCCCGCGAGTGCCCAGCCGGGGCTCGTCGCCGCGACGAGCAGGCCGCCGATCGCGGCCCCGACGATGTTCGTGGCGTTCGAGGAGAGGCGGAGGAGCGCGTTCGCCTCCTGCAGGAGCGAAGGCGCGACGACCTGCGGGACGATCCCCTCGCTCGCCGGCATGAAGAACGCGGACGAGAGGCCGTTCACCGCGGCGAGCCCCGCGAGGTTGCCGACGGTGGCGTGACCCGTCAGCAGCAGGGCCGCCGCCGCGGCCTGGCTCGCGCCGCTGACCGCGTTCGAGCCGACCATGACCAGGTGGCGCGGCAGCCGGTCGCCGAGGACGCCGCCGAGGAGCAGGAAGCAGACGGTCGGGATCATCCGCGCGGTCAGGACGAGACCGAGGTCGCTCGCGGAGCCGTGCAACGTCGTCAGCACGGCGAACGCGAGCGCGACCGGCGCCATCGCGCTGCCGAAGCGCGACGTCGTCCGGGCGACGAAGAGCAGGCGGTAGTCCCGCTCCCGTAACGGTCCGAGCCGGGCGATCACCCGGGGCTGTGCCAGTTCGGCCGCACGTAGGCCTCGCGGAAGCCGGCGCGGAGGATGTTGCGGTAGCTCTGGTCGGGTCGGCCTTCGACGCGCTCGCCCGTCTCGCTCGTGAAACGGCGAACGCCGTCGGCGCGTCCGGCCTCGATCCGCGCGGCGAGAAGCGCGCTCTGCGCGCCGCGGCGCCGGTACTCGGGCAGCGTGGTCGCGACGCCGAGCCAGCCGTGGTCGCCGTCGGAGTAGAGCGCGCCGCACGCGGCAGGCTCGTCGCCGGCGAAGGCGACGAAGCAGCGCCAGCCGGGCGCGCCGACCATCGCCGAGAGGGCGCGGGCGAGCTCGAGCGTGAACCCGTAGCCGCCTGCCGACGCGACGGCGAACGCCTCGGCATCGAGCGTCTCCTCGACCCGCAGGTCGCTGTCGACCGCGGGTGGGGGCGAGTCATCCCGCTCGAACTTCATCCACGGATACCCGCGCGTGTAGCCGAGCGCCTGCAGCGACTCTTCGAGCCCGAGGTACCCCGGCGGCGCACAGACGATGTGCGCGGCGCCGCCGAACCAGCGCTGGACGGCCGCAGCATCGACGACCGCTCCGACCGGCAGCGCGCGGTTCAGCTCCGGGAGCGTGGTGGCGTCGTGGCGCACGCAGACGGCGCCGCCGGCCGTCTGTGCGCGGCCGCCGCCGAGCACGACGGCGTCGCGGAGCGCCTGCGCTTCGACCCGCTCGAGCTCGTTCACGCCGCCCGGCGCACGTCCCAGTAGCGGCGGAGCCCGGCCCACGACTGCCAGAAGGGCGCGACGCGGTCGTAGAGCGGTGCGTCGTCGCCGGCGTCGGCGCGTGCGGCCTCGACGAACTCCTCCTGCTCCATGCCGGCGCCGACGCGCTCCGCCCAGCGGTCGAGCTCGCGCTCGAGCCGGTCGAGGTGCATGCCGACGTCCTCGTGCACGCCGAAGTGGATCAGCGCGAGCCGGTCGGGCGCGCGGCGCCGGATCTCGGCGGCGGTCTCGTGCCAGCCGTCGACGTCGAGGTCGGGCGGCGGCGAGACGGGAAGGACGTACGACGCGCCGGGCATTCGCACGCCGGCCGCGTCGCCGGCGAGCAGCGTGCCGTCGCGCAGGTAGCTGACGTGGTGCGATGCGTGGCCGGGAGTCGGGAACGCCTCCCAGCCGAGGACGTCGCCC
>JAICYG010000139.1 GCA_025934335.1 Thermoleophilia bacterium
CTACACGCTGACGTCGATGGGCTGCCCGGCGGGGGCGATGATCCAGGAGGACATCGAGCGGGTGCTGCGGCAGATCCCCGGGGTCGAGGACGTGGAGAGCGAGCTGACGTTCGACCCACCGTGGACGCCCGACAAGATGTCGGACGACGCCAAGTTCATCCTCGGCTTCGGCTAGGCCGGACGGCGACTTCGCGGTCCTCGTCGTGACCGCGAGGCTCGGACTCGATCCTTTGCCGCAACTCGCGCAGTAGCTCGCGCATTCCTTCGTCCGGAAACCGGCGCTCCACCCGCTCCAGGAGCGCCAACTTCTCTCCCCGTTCCACGTTCCGAAGATGCCCGCCGGCATGACCTCTGGAACGTCCCCGGCTTCACTCGAACGAGTGAACTTTGGTGATGGTTCCCGTCAGGCTGGGCAACACAAAGGCATGAGCGAGTGGCAAAGGCTCGCCGAGTCCCTCGTCGAGCTGGATATCCAGATCGAGGAGCTGGACGGTTGGGCGACACGGCCCGAGGACCTGAGCAGGCTGAAGGAGCTCGAGGCACTGAGAGGTCGGGTCCGCTTCGCGCTCGCTTCGCGCCACGTGCCTCGCGGTCTGCAGCGGCGCGTTCGGAGCCGCGACGACGACCTGCGAATCGGGCCCGTCGCGAACGACCCGCGCGACTGAGAAACACATTCACCGAGAAAAAATTCACCGAGCCGGTGGCGCTTTCGTCCACTGCTCCCGCGAACCTTGGGCTTCGCCTTGCGGCGCCTCCTACAATTCCCGGGAGCGGCTTCGACCTACTCGCGCTCCGTGCTCGGTGCAAGCGGCAACCTAGAGGTCGGCACAGGCCGTGGCAAGAGTGGCCATGGCGAATCGTCCGCTCTTTGCGCGAAAGGGCTGCGGCAGCTCTCAGAGCCAGAGGCGGGCGAGCTCGAACGTGCCGACGAGCGCGGCGAGCTGCGCTGCGACGAGCCAGAGCAGGAACGTCCAGAGCGAGAGCTGCCGCCTCGGCTCCGCGCGCGTCGTCCGAATCCTCAGCACGCGGACACGATAGAGCGGATCCAGGCCGTCGTGTAACCCGCGCTCAGGGGATCGTGAGCACGATCTTCCCGAACTGCTCGCCGCGCTCGAGCCGCTCGTGGGCGGCGCGCGCCTCGGCGAGCGGGAAGACGGAGTCCACGACGACCGGCGCCTTGCCGGCGGCGATCAGGTCGTAGGCGCCCCTGAAGTCGGCCGGGGAGCCCATCGTGGAGCCGAGCACCGTGAGCTGCTTCCACCAGATGCGGTGGAGCGCGGCCGGCGGGTTCGGGCCCGTGGTCGCCCCACAGACGACGACCCGGCCCTCCGGGCGCGCCGCGTCGAGCGTCCGCTTCCACGTCGCCTCGCCGACGTCGTCGACGACGACGTGTGCGCCGCCGCCCGTCAGCTCCTTCACGGCCGCGACCACGTCGTCGGTCTCGTGGTTGAGCGCGCCGTCGGCGCCGAGCTCGCGGGCGCGGGCAAGCTTCTCGTCGCTCGACGAAGTGACGATCACGCGCGCGCCGAGCGCCTTCGCGAGGGAGAGCGCAGCCGTCGCGACGCCGCCGCCGATCCCCCACACGAGCACCCACTCGCCCGGCTGCACTTGCGCGCGCGGCACGAGCATGCGGTAGGCCGTCTCGAAGACGAGCGGGAACGCCGCCGCCTCCTCGAACGTGAGCCCGTCCGGGATCGGGTGGACGTACTCGCGCGGGATCGCAACCAGCTCCGCGTGCGTCCCGTCCCGCGTCTCGCCGACGATGTGCATCTTCCCGTTCTCGAGGATCGCCGGGTTGATCACGACGCGCTCGTCCGTGCCGGCGATCACTCCGGCGCCGTCGGCGCCGAGGACGCGCGGCTTGGGCACGGAGGGGAGGCCCTTCCGCATCCACACGTCGAGATGGTTCAGCGAGGCCGCGCGCAGCTCGACGAGGACGTCCCCGTCGCCGGGCTCGGGGTCGGGGGCGTCCTCGTAGCGGAGCACCTCCGGCCCGCCGTCCTCGTGGATCCTGATTGCCTTCACCGCGGCACAATCCTCGCATGCAGGTCGTAGAGCTCCGCCGGTTGGCCGACGAGCTCGGCCTCGACGCGGTCGGTGTGGCGCGCGCCGAGCCGTACGCGGGCACGGAGCGACACATCGAGGAGCGCCGCGCACGCGGCCTGTTCGCGGGGATGAGGTTCACGACGGCGCGGCCCGAGCAGTCGTGCCACCCCGAGCGGCTGCTCGAGGGAGCGCGCAGCGTCGTCTCGGCCGCGCTCTGCTACTGGCGGCCGGAGGCGCCGCTCGAGCCGGGCGAGGGACGGCTCGCCCGCTACACGTGGGACGACGGTTACGCCGAGCTGCGCGAGAAGCTCGACGCGCTCGGCCGCCGCCTCGGCGGCGCGTACCGCGTCCTCGTCGACGCGAACCAGCACGTCGACCGGGAGGCGGCGGCGCGGAGCGGCGTCGGCTTCTACGGCAAGAACACGATGCTGATCACGCCGCGGCACGGCTCTTGGGTCGTGCTGGGCACGCTCGTCACGGACGTCGAGCTCGAGCTGACGGCACCTCTCCCCACCGACTGCGGCGCCTGCACGCTCTGCATCGACGCCTGCCCGACCGGCGCCATCGACGAGCCGGGGACGCTCGATGCGAACCGCTGCCTCTCCTGGTCGACGCAGGCGCCTGCTCCCATACCGGTCGAGCATCGCGCGGCGCTCGGCGCCCAGGTCTACGGGTGCGACATCTGCCAGGACGTCTGTCCGTGGAACCGCGGCACCCGCAAGCGGCGGCGCGGGCTGCCGGAAGGTGTGGAACACGTCGACCTGGTCGAATGGCTCGAGGCGGACGCGGCCGTCGTCGGCGCCTACGATCGCCTCTACGTGCCGAAGAACGATCCGCGCTGGCTGCGCCGGAACGCCGCCGTCGCCCTCGGCAACGTCGGCGGGACGGAGCACGCCGCGCCGCTCGAGCGGGCGGCGGCCGGCGATGACGAGCTCGTTGCGGAGCACGCGCGCTGGGCGCTCGCGCGGATCGCGGAGCGGCGCGAGCCGTGAGGGTGCGCAGGACGCTCGAGTGGTGGATCGCGATCGTGCGCCTGGCGGCGGTCGCGTTTGCGGTGCTCGAGGTCGCGGCGACCGCGAGATACCCCGGTGGCTACCAGCAGGCGGCGTGGATCCTGACCGCCGTCCTCGGCATCGGGGCAGTGGTGCTCTACGCGCTCGTGCGGCGCGGCGTGACGCCCGCGGTCGAGATCGCCGCGATGGCGTTCGACTTCGCGATCATCTCGGCGTTCGTCGTCCTCTACGCGTTCGAGGCGGGAACGCCGACCCGGGCGTTGCTCTTTCTCGCGATCGCGCTCGGGGCGAGCCGCTTCGGGCTCTACGGCGGCGTCGGGGTCGCACTCGGCACCGTTCCGGTCGCCGCGTGGTTCGAGCAGCGACGCAGCGACATCTTCCGCGTCGACTACCGCTGGGACTTCGTCAGCTTCCAGGCGGGTGCGGGCCTTCTGATGGCCCTGCTCGCGGGCTGGCTCGTGTCACGGCTCGAGGAGGAGCGGGCGACGACGGAGCGTCGGGCCGACGAGGCGGAGTCGCTCCGCGACGAGCTCGGCCGGCGCGCCGACCTGCTGGAGGCGGCGAACCGCTGCGCCCGCGCGCTCGGCTCGTCGCTCGACATCGACGAGGCGTTCGGCGCCTTCATCCGCGAGCTGCGCGGCCTTGTCCCGTTCGAGCGGATGGCGATCGTGCTCGCCGAGGACGGCGTCGCGCGGGTGATGGCCGTGTCGGGGGCGAAGGCCGACGAGGTGATGCCGCCGGGGACACAGCTCGGCCTCGAGCGCAACCTGCTCGCCGAGGTGGTCGAGCGAGGGCAGACGGTCTACCGGCGCGACGTGTCGAGCTTCGAGTACGCCGAGGAACCGGAGCTGCTCGCCGTCGGCGTGCGCAGCCGCGTCGTCGCGCCGCTCCTCGCGGGCACGCGCGGGGTCGGCGTCGTCTCCGTCGGCCGTGAGGAGGCGGACGCGTTCTCCGAGCAGGAGGTCGAGCTCGTCGGCCTGCTGGGCCGGCTCGTCGCGAGCGCGGTGCAGAACATCCGGGCGTACGCGAGCGAGCGGCGCACGGTCGAGGAGCTGCGCCGGCTGTCGGAGCTCCGCGCCGACTTCGTCTCGCTCGTCTCGCACGAGCTGCGCAGCCCGATGGCGGCCGTGATCGGAGCGGCGCGCACGCTGCAGCAGCGCTGGCGGGAGCTGCAGCCCGAGCAGCGCGAGTCGTTCCTGGCCCTGATCGGCGACGAGACCGCCCGCCTCGCCGCGCTGATCGGCGACGTTCTCGACACGTCTCGGATCGACGCGGGCACGTTCAGCTACCGCTTCGCCGACGTCGACCTCGCGGCGCTCGTGCGCGACACCGTCACGACCGCGAGCGTGGGTCAGGACGAGGTTCCGCTCGTCGCCGAGGTGCCGGCGTCGGCCCCGTCGATCCGCGGCGACGGCGAACGGCTCCGGCAGGTGCTCGGCAACCTGATCGACAACGCGGTCAAGTACTCGCCGGCCGGCGAGCCCGTCGAGGTGCGGCTCGTGCCCGTCGACGGGTCGGTACAGATCTCCGTTCAGGACCGCGGGCCGGGGATTCACCCGGACGACCAGCAGCTCGTCTTCGAGAAGTTCGGCCGTGTCTCGGGCAGCGTCTCGAAGCCCGGTACCGGCCTCGGCCTCTTCATCGCCCGCTCGATCGCAGAGGCGCACGGCGGCACGCTCAGCGTCTCGTCGGCGCCGGGCCGCGGCGCGACCTTCACGCTCCGGCTGCCCGTGGGCTGAGCTACGCCTTCGCGCGCGCCGGCCGGAGCTCGGTCGCGAGCTCGCGTGCGCGGTGCGCGACCCGGGCGCGGAGCTCGTGCGGCTCGAGCACGATCGCCTCACCGCGATAGGAGACGACCTCGCCGACGAGCCAGTCGGCGCTACCGACGGACTTGTCCGCGATCGCCGCGCCGTCGACGAGTGGGCGGGCTCCCTTCTCGATCTCCCAGCGCGCCACGTTCGGCGAGTACCAGATGCGAGCCGTCGTCGCCGTGTGCAGCTCGGACGGGTCGAATCCCTCGCGCGGCGCGAACTTCTTCCGGGAGACAGTCGCCTTGCGCATGCGGTCGAGCCGGAACGAGCGCGGCTGGTCGCGCTCCGTGTCCCAGGTGTGGACGTACCAGTGCGGAAGCCGGCGCTCGATCGAGTACGGCTCGACGACCCGCGTGACCGCGCCGCGCTCCTCGGGCTTCAGGTACTCGATCTCGACGAGGTGATGCTGCTCGATCGCGCGCGTCAGCTTCTCGACGAGGCCCTCTTCCGCGCCGACGTGCGGCGCGGGCGTCTGCGTGAGCTCGAAGGCGCCGAACGTCTCCTCGAGCTTGGCGCGGACGCGGTCGAGCGGCGAGTGAGCGCCCGCGGCGACCATCGGGCCGACGAACTCGAGTGCGAGCCTGATCGCGCGCGCCTCGAGCGGCGTCAGCCGCGGCGGGCGCCGGAACGTGTCGCCGAAGAGCTCCTTGTCGACGTGCACCTCGTCGCCGTGCAGCTCGGCGTACACCGCGTAGCAGCCGCCGCCGAAGTTGACGAGGTTGAGCAGCGAGAGGTGCTCCTCGAGCTGCTCTGCCGGGATCGAGAAGCGGTCGACGAGCTCCTGCGCCGGGATCCTCGCCTCGCGCTCGTCGCCGCAGGCGGCGAGGAGGTACGCGAGCAGCGACTGCAGGACGCCGAAACGCTCGGGCGCCACCGGGCCGGCGGGGCGCTCGCCGGCGCCGTCGTCCTCGCTCGCGACGACCTCGGCGGCGGGCGTCGACGGCGCGCCTTCGTGCGCCGACCTGGCGGCGCGCGCGCCCTCGACGACGAGCCGACGCAGCTCGGACGGCTCGAGCGGCACTGCTCGGCCGTCCTGGCGCAGGATCCACCGTGCGAGCAGGTGCGACGAGGCGTACTCGGTCACGAAGACGTCCCCTGCGACCTGGTTGCGCTCGCCGGCGTAGGCGCGCTCGACCCACCAGGCCGTGTCGGGAGCCACCTCGATCCGCGCGGTGCCGACGATGTCGCCGAACTGCCACTCGGCGCGGCCGCGGTAGTGCTCGACGTCGAACTCGGGCGGCAGCCGGAAGTCGCGCTCGCGGCGCGTCGCGAAGCGGATGTCGGAGCGGATGCGCGAGACGCGGAACGTACGGATGTCGTCGCGGTCGAGGTCGTGGCCGATCACGTACCACGAACCGTTCTCGGGTAGGAGCGCGTACGGGTTCAGCGTGCGCTCCACCTCCTCGTCGCGGTAGATCGACCAGTAGCGGAACTTGACGGTGCGCTGCTTCGAGATCGCGCCCTCGAGCTTGCCGAGGCGGCCCTGCAGCTCCGGCGAGTAGTCGGGGTCGCGCACCTCCACGCGCACCGCGGTGCCGGTGGGGCGGGCGGCGAGTGCGCCGGCGTCGCGTCCGAGCGCCAGGTTCTGGAGCGCGAGCCGCAGCGGCTCCGCGTACGCGAAGCGGCCCTCGAGCAGGTAGAAGCACGTCTGCAGCGCGGCGAGCTCCTCGTCGTCGAGCTCGAGCTCGGGCAGGAAGTAGCGCTCGGAGCGCAGCGTGTACAGCTCCTCGCCGGTGAACTCGTCACGCTGCGAGTCGAGCGGCACTCCGAGCGCGACGAGCTCCGCGCGGTCCGAGTAGAAGCGGCGCGCGAACGCCTCGTCGCTCATCTCCTGGTACCCCTCGACGTTCGACTTGATGTCACGCGCGGTGAGGGGCCGACGTTCCGCCATCAGGAACGCGACCAGCGAGAGCTGTCTGATCAGCTTGTCGGTGTCGTGACTCATCTGCGCTTCCGGCCGGCTCCGTCGAGCCGACGCCGGAAGTCGAGACTACCGCAGGTACCTAGGCGGCGGCCTTCGACCGCTCGAGGTGCTGGTGCGACGGGCAGTAGTCGCGGTTCGGGAGCGGGGTGCGCTGGCACGCCTTGCCCTTGCGCGTCGTCGCCCGGCAGCGCGCGACGCCGCCGTCGAACGCTCCGGCCTCGATCTGCTCCTCGACGAACCCGACCGCGGCGTCGACGCCGTGCGAGACCGCCCAGGCGACCTGCGCCTGCACGGTGATCGGGAAGTAGCGGCGGATGTCCTGGAAAAGCGCCTTGTCGGGCTTTGCGAAGTAGTGCGGATCCTGCGCGAGACGCTCCATCGTTCCCTCGCACGCGGCCAGCACCTCGCGCCGGTACTCCAGGTGCGTGTGCGGGTCGACGTAGGGGTCGATCAGATCCTTGATCGTGCGATAGATCGCTCGCGAGTAC
>JAICYG010000109.1 GCA_025934335.1 Thermoleophilia bacterium
AGCTGCTCGGCCTGCCGGAGGACGTCGTGCCGCTCGGGCTGGCGCTGATCGGGAAGGCCGGCGACAGCCCGCCGATCGGCTCGCGGCTCAGGTCGCGGCAGCGCCCGCTGGACGACCTCGTCCACCGGGAGCGATGGTGACCCGCGGATAGCGTGCCCGTACCTCGTCGACGAACGCCGCGAGGCGGTCGGCAATCTGCGCGTCGGCGATCTCGAGTACGTTCTCCGCGTTCTTCTCGCCGCTGCGCGAGAGGTTGAACGAGCCGACGAAGACGGTGTCGTCGCAGACGCAGACCTTCGCGTGCATGAAGTCGTGCACGGTTCCCGCGCCGTACGGGGTCGACTCCTTGCCGCTGAACGGCCCGGCCATCACCCGCTCGAGCAGCGGCAGCTTCCACGAGACGTTGCCGTTCTCGCTCCACTGGTGAACGACCTCGCGGATCTGCGTCACGTCGACGCAGCCGGCCAGGTCGACGCTCCGGTCGGAGATCACCTGCGCGAGCGTTCCGAGCACCGGCCCGGTCGTGATGACGGGTGAGCAGATGCGCACGCGCTTCCGCGCGCGGCGGATCAGCTTCGCGATCCGCGCCGACAGGTCCTCGCCGTGCCCGGGCGTGAACCACGGGCGCACTCCGTCGTCGTCACGCGGGTCGACGAAGCCGCTCTTCTCGACGTCGCCGGTCGCCCACAGCTGGTCGAAGTCGATGCGGTACGCCTTCGCGACCGCCTCCGACTGCAGGACGGCGACGACGTTCTCCTGGCGCGACCAGGAGTCGTTCGTCCAGTTGAGCGACCCAGTCCAGACGTCGGCATCGTCCCGGATCACGTACTTGTGGTGCATCAGGTCGGGGACGCCGGCGATCGCCTTCCCCTCGACCGGCAACGTCGCGATCAGCTCGACGTCCGGCTCTGAGGGTGGCGGCACGGGGATCGGGTTCCGGTGGTCGACGTTGTACGCGAACCGGATCCGGACGCCCCGGCCGGCCGCACGCTTCAGCGCGTCGCAGACGATCTCGCGTGGCTCGCCGGTGAGGTTGAAGTCGTACTGAGCGAGCTCGAGCGTTCGCTCTGCACCGTCGAGGAAGCCTGCGACGATGCGCGCGATCTCCGGCGGCTGCTGGCCGCCGTCGGTCAGAGTGTGGATCTCGATGCGCTCGCTCATCGATCGTCTCGTCGCCGCCCGCATCGGGCGTACGACGAACTTCTACCGTGAAGGAGCGGGCGCCGTCGTCCGCCGCGACCGGCTGGCGGCGTATCTCGACGCACGGGGCGACGCGTCGATCCTGCTCGTCGGCGAGGCGCCCGGCTATCGCGGCGCACGCGTCTCCGGGCTTCCGTTCACCTCGGAGCGGCAGCTCACGGGCGCCGGCCCGGCCGAGGCGACCGCGACGATCGTGCAGCGCGTGCTGGCCGAGTTGGGCGTCAAGGAGGACGTCCTGCTCTGGAACGTCGTTCCAACCCATCCCGGCAACCAGTCCTCGAACCGGCCGCCGACACGCGCCGAGGTGGAGGCGGGCCGGGTCTTCGCCGACGAGCTCGCGCGCGGCCGGCGCGTCGTCGCGGTCGGGCGGATCGCGCACGCAGCGCTCGGCGGCGCGTACGTCCGCCATCCCTCGCACGGCGGCGCGCGCGAGTTCGCCTCCGCCCTCCGTGCTCTAATCGCCCGGTGAGCCATGTCCGTAGGAACGCCGCGCTGCTCGCGCTCGGCCTCGTCTTCCAGTCGGGGATGATCCAGCTCGCGGTTGCACTGGGGACGGTGACGATCGTCGCCGTCACGGGCGTCGACAGCATCCTCGGGCTCGGCCCCGCGGTGTTCCTCGTCGCGGGCGCGATCGCCGTCGGGCCGGCCGGGCGCCTCTCCGACCGGGTCGGGCGGATGCCGGTGATCCGCAGCGGCTACGTGCTCGGCATCGCCGGCCCGCTCGTGACGGCGGCCGGCTGCCACTGGGAGCAGGGGGTACTCGTCTTCGCCGGCCTCGGGCTCTGCGGAGCCGCGCAGTCGATCGTGCTCCTCTCCCGGGCCGCGTCGGCAGAGATGTTCCCGCCGGAGCGGCGGGCGCGCGGCATGTCGATCGTCCTCTTCGCAGTCGTCTCCGGCGCGATCTGGGGGCCGGTCGTCTTCGGGCCGATGTTCTCCGGCCGCACACTCGGCGCGCACGACCTGACGGTGCCGTGGCTCGCCGCCGGCCTCTTCACTCTCGCCGGGCTCGCGGTGTCGCTCGGCGTGCGCCGCGACCCGCGGGACCTCTCGCGCGCGTATGCACACGCGGAGCAGCGCGACGAGGCGGCGGCGCCGCTCGCGGAGCTCGTGCGCCGGCCGGGAGTTGCGACCGCGCTCGTCGCGGCCGTCGCGAGCTTCGCCGTCATGGCCGGCGTGATGAACCTCGCCGGTTACGTCGCGGTCGGGCACCACCACTCGCACGGCAGCGTCTTCACCGTCATCAGCCTGCACATCGTCGGCATGTACGGGCTCGTGCTCGTCGTCGGGGATGCGATCGAGCGCATCGGCCGGCGCCGCGCGATGCTGATCGGGCTGACGCTGATCGCGGTCTCGAACGCCGCGCTGGCGTGGTTCGCCTCGATCGCAGGCATGAGCCTCTGCATGTTCGGGCTCGGGCTCGGCTGGTGCCTCGCCTACGTCGCCGCGACGACCGAGCTCGTCGACCTCGCCACTCCCGCCGAGCGCGGCCGCCTCGTCGGCTTCTCCGACCTGCTCTCGAGCCTGTCCGGCGCGGCGCTCGCGCTCGTCGGCGGCGTCGTCTACACGGGCGCAGGCGGCTCGGTGCCGCTCGCGGGGCTCGCCGCCGGGCTCAGCGCCCTGGCGGTCGCCTGGGTGCTCGGCAACCCTGCTACCATTTCGTCCCGCGGATCCCGTGTGGTCCGCGTTTTCTCGCAATGAAGACGTACTCAGCCAAACCGGGCGAGATCCAGCGCGACTGGGTGCTCGTCGACGCGGAGGGCAAGACCCTCGGCCGGCTCGCGACCGTGATCGCCGACCGCCTCCGCGGCAAGGGCAAGGCCGTCTTCACGCCGCACGTCGACACCGGCGACTTCGTCGTCGTCGTCAACGCCGAGAAGATCTCGGTGACGGGTAAGAAGCTCGACGAGAAGATGTACTACCGGCACTCCGGGTATCCCGGCGGGCTGCGCAGCCGGTCGCTTCGCGACCAGCTCGAGCGGCAGCCGACGGAGGTGCTCCGCTCGGCCGTGAAGGGGATGCTGCCCCGCACGAAGCTCGGTCGCGCGCAGTTGACCAAGCTCAAGATCTACGCCGGGCCGGAGCACCCGCACGAAGCTCAGGCTCCGGCCGTCCTCGAGGTGTAACCAGATGTCGACTCCAGCCCAGTACCTCGGCACCGGCAAGCGCAAGACGTCCGTCGCGCGCGTGATCCTTCGTCCCGGCGCCGGCAGCACGTGGATCAACGGCAAGACGATCGAGGAGTACTTCCCGCGTCTCGTCCACCGCGTGCTCGCGACCTCGCCGCTGAAGACGGCGGGTCTCGACGGGCAGTACGACCTTCGCGTGCGCGTCCACGGCGGCGGCCCGACGGGCCAGGCCGGCGCGGTGCGGCACGGGATCGCGCGTGCGCTCGTCGAGGTCAACCCCGAGCTTCGCGTGCCGCTCAAGCGCGCGGGCTTCCTGACGCGCGACGCGCGCCAGGTCGAGCGCAAGAAGGCCGGCCTCCACAAGGCCCGCAAGGCGCCGCAGTTCAGCAAGCGGTAGCGTCGCCGCGGTGGCGCGGAGGTACTTCGGCACCGACGGTGTCCGCGGCGTCGTGGGCGAGTTCCTGACGCCCGAGCTGGTGGAGCGACTCGGTCGGGCCGCCGCAACGTGGACGGGGGCCGCGAAGGTGTTCGTCGGGCGCGACACGCGGGCGTCGGGCGTCGAGCTCGAGGAGGCGTTCGCGCGCGGAGTGCTCTCCGCGGGCGGCGACTGCATCCTCGGCGGCGTCCTGCCGACGCCGGCGGTCGCGCTGCTCGCGCTCGACCTCGGCGTCGTCATCTCGGCGTCACACAACCCGCCGGAGTACAACGGCGTCAAGTTCTTCGACGCGCAGGGGCGCAAGCTGTCCGACGACTCGGAGGAGCAGATCGAGGAGCTCCTGACCGTCGCTCCCGGCATCGACCAGGGCCGGCTCGAGCGTGTCGAGGTGGCGACGGACTCGTACCTGACACACGTCCTCGAGCGTTTCGGCACCGACCTGACGGGGCTCCGCATCGCTGTCGACTGCGCGAACGGCGCGTATGCGGGGCTCGCGCCGACCGCGTTCGCTCATTGCGGCGCCGAGGTGCACGCGATCGGCGACGAGCCGGACGGCACGAACATCAACGTCGGCTGTGGCGCCACCGACCTCGCGCTGCTGCAGCGGACCGTGCGCGAAGGAAGCTTCGACCTCGGTGTTGCCTTCGACGGTGACGGCGACCGCATGCTCGCCGTCGACGAGAACGGCGAGGTGGTGGACGGCGACCAGATCGTCGCGATTCTCGCGCTCGACCAGCAGGTCGACCAGGTCGCGGTGACGGTGATGACCAACCTCGGCTTTCACGCGCTCATGCGCGAGCGCGGCATCCGCGTGCACACGACCGACGTGGGCGACCGCTACGTGCTCGAGGCGCTCCAGCGCGAAGGCGCGATCCTCGGCGGCGAGCAGTCGGGTCACATCATCTTCCTGCGCGACCACGTGACGGGCGACGGGCTCGCGGCCGGCCTGCTTCTCTGCGGGGCGCTGCACGGACGCAGGCTGAGCGAGGTCGCGAGCGTGATGCCGCGCTACCCGCAGGTCAAGGAGAACGTGCGCGTCACGGCGAGGGAGCTGACGCCCGCGGTGCACGCCGAGGTCGAGCGGGTGAACCGGGACTGGGACGGCAGCGGCCGCGTGCTCGTCCGGCCGTCCGGCACCGAGCCCTTGATCCGGGTCCTGGCGGAGGCGGAGAATACGGATGTGGCGCAGGAGGCCTGTGCTAGCATCGCCAACCTCGTTCGACGAGAGCTCGGCTGACCCGTCCCGACGAGGGGGCGGAACCCAGACAGCCGGGCTTTGCTTTTGTCGAGTCTTGACGCACGCTTCGTGTGTCAGAGACCGGAAGGAGGGTGCCCGGATGTGCGGGATCATCGGATACGTCGGCAACCGGCCCGCGAAGCCGCTGCTGCTGCAGGGGCTGAAGCGCCTCGAGTACCGCGGCTACGACTCCGCCGGCATCGCCCTTCTCGAGGACGACGGGCTCGACTACGTGCGGGCGGTCGGCCCGCTCGAGAACCTGGTCGAGGCGGCGGGGCCGAACGGCTCGGTCTCGACGACGGGTCTCGGGCACACGCGCTGGGCTACCCACGGCGGCGTCACCGAGCAGAACGCGCATCCGCTCACCGCGTGCGACGCGGGGAAGCTCGCGATCGTCCTGAACGGCATCGTCGAGAACTACCGCGAGCTCCGCGACGAGCTGGTCGCGCGCGGACATGCCTTCACGTCGGAGACGGACGCCGAGACGATCGTGCACCTGCTCGAGGAGGCCTACGACGGCGACCTCGTCGCGGCCGTTCGCGCGGTCTTCCCGCGGCTCGAGGGGCACTTCACGTTCGTCGTCATCCACCACGACCACCCGGGTCATCTGGTCGGCGTCCGCCACCAGACTCCGATGGTCGTCGGCCTCGGCGACGGCGAGAACTTCCTCGCCTCCAACCTCGCCGCATTCCTCTCCGAGACGCGGCGCGTCCAGTACCCGAACGACGGGGAGGTCGTGTCGATCACGTCCGGCGCCGTGGAGATCGTCGACGTCGAGACGGGCGATCCGGTCGAGCAGGAGATCGTCGAGGTCGACTGGGACGACGACGCCGCCGAGCGTTCCGGCTACGAGACGTTCATGCTCAAGGAGATCTACGAGCAGCCCGAGGGCGTCGCCGAGACGATCGGCGACCGCGTGCGCCACGGCCACCTCGTCCTGGAGGGCCTCGGGCTCACGGAGGAGGAGCTGAAGGGCCTGCGCCGCATCGTCATCGTCGCCTGCGGCACCTCCTACCACGCCGGCGTCGTCGGTCGGTACGCGATCGAGGAGTGGGCGCGCGTCTCCGTCGAGCCCGACGTGGCGAGCGAGTGGATCTACCGCAACCCGGTGATCGACCCCGGCACGCTCGTGATCGGGATCTCGCAATCGGGCGAGACACGCGACACGATCCAGGCGATGAAGCTCGCGCGCGAGCAGGGCGCGCGCACGGTCGCGATCACGAACATGATGGGCTCGCAGATCACGCGCGAGGTCGACTCGGTGCTCTACACGCGCACCGGCCTCGAGGTCGGGGTCGCCGCGTCGAAGACGTTCACGGCGCAGACGGCGCTCCTCTTCCTGATCGGCCTCAAGCTCGCGCAGTGCCGCGAGACGTTGCCGGCGGCGGAGGTCGAGTTCATCCTCGACGAGGTCTATGACCTCCCGGCGAAGATGGAGCGGTTCCTGCAGGGCGACCATCCGATCGAGGAGATCGCGCAGCGCTTCCACGACCGCGCCTTCTTCCTCTACCTGGGCCGGCACATCGGCCTGCCGGTCGCGCTCGAGGGCGCCCTGAAGCTGAAGGAGATCTCGTACATCCCGACGGAGGCGTACTCGGCCGGCGAGATGAAGCACGGGCCGATCGCGCTGCTCGAGGAGGGCACTCCGGTCGTCGTCGTCGCGACGCGCATTCACGTCTACGACAAGATCGTCTCGAACATCCAGGAGACGCGTGCGCGCGGTGCGCACGTGATCGCGATCGCGACCGACGGCAACGAGGACATCCAGCACCACGCCGACGACGTCATCTACGTGCCGAAGTCGCCCGCGTTCATCCAGGCGGCGCTCGCGGTCCTGCCGCTGCAGCTGCTCGCCTACCGGATCGCGCGCCTGCGCGGCCTGAACGTCGACCAGCCACGCAACCTGGCGAAGACGGTCACGGTCGAGTAAGGCGACGGTCGCCGCGCAGTGGACTAGATTCTGAGCGTGGCGTCGTGTTCGAGCTGCGGGGCGGACAACCGGCCCGGCCGGAAGTTCTGCTCGCGCTGCGGCGCCCCGCTCGCCCGCGCGTGCACCGCCTGCGGCGCCCCGAACGACTCCGGGGACGCCTTCTGCGGCGAGTGCGGCGTGGCGCTCGCCGACGAGACGGTCGTCCCGGTCGCGGCGCCCGCCGCCGAGCGGCGCCTCGTCTCCGTGCTCTTCGCCGACCTGGTCGGCTTCACGACGCTCTCCGAGTCGCGTGACGCGGAGGAGGTGCGAGAGCTCCTCTCGCGCTACTTCGACAGCTGCCGGCGGCTGATCGAGCTGTACGGCGGCACGGTCGAGAAGTTCATCGGCGACGCGGTGATGGCGGTGTGGGGGGCCCCTGCGGCGACGGAGGACGACGCCGAGCGGGCGGTGCGTGCCGCGCTCGACCTGGTGGCGGCCGTCTCCGCGCTCGGCGAGGAGCTCGGCGCGGACGACCTCCGGGCCCGCGCGGGCGTGCTCACCGGCGAGGCGGCGGTGACGCTGGGCGCGCAGGGCCAGGGCATGGTGGCGGGAGACCTCGTCAACACGGCGTCGCGCATCCAGTCGGTGGCCGAACCGGGGAACGTCTTCGTGGGCGAGACGACGCGTCGCGCGACCGCCGAGACGATCGTCTACGAGGAGGCCGGCTCGTTCGCGCTCAAAGGGAAGGAGGGCGAGACGCCGCTCTGGCGGGCGCGCCGCGTCGTCTCGGGCGTGCGCGGGTCGCTCAGGTCGCAGGGGCTCGAGGCACCGTTCGTCGGCCGTGACCGTGAGCTGCGCCTGATCAAGGAGCTCTTCCACGTCTCGGCGGACGAGCGCCGCGCGCAGCTCGTCTCCGTCACCGGCCTCGCGGGGATCGGGAAGTCCCGGCTCGCCTGGGAGTTCTACAAGTACTTCGACGGGATCACGCAGCTCGTGTACTGGCACCGCGGGCGCTGCCTTGCCTACGGCGAGGGCGTCGCCTACTGGGCGCTCGCCGACATGGTGCGCATGCGCTGCGGCATCGGCGAGGACGACGAGCCGTCGGTCGCGAAGACGAAGCTCGGGGAGGCGCTCGTGGAGCACATTCCCAACGCCGAGGAGCGGCGGTTCGTGGAGCCGCGGCTCGCGCAGCTGCTCGGCGCGGGCGAGCGCGAGACCTCCGACCGGCAGGAGCTCTTCGCCGCCTGGCGGCTGTTCTTCGAGCGGCTCGCCGACGCCAACCCGACGGTGCTCGTGTTCGAGGACATGCAGTGGGCGGACTCCTCGCTCCTCGACTTCGTCGAGCACCTGCTCGAGTGGTCGCGCGGCCGGCCGATCTACGTCGTCACGCTGGCGCGGCCCGAGCTCGCGGAGCGGCGGCCGGGCTGGGGCGCGGGTCACCGCAACTTCACCTCGCTCTACCTCGAGCCGCTGTCGCAGCCGGCGATGGAGCAGCTTCTCGCCGGGCTCGTGCCCGACCTACCGGATGGCCTGCGGCGGCGGATCCTCGAGCGGGCGGAGGGCGTGCCGCTGTACGCGGTCGAGACGGTCCGCATGCTGCTCGACCGCGGCGTGCTCGTCGAGGAGGAGTCGGCGTATCGCGTCCGCGGCGAGATCGGCGAGCTCGACGTGCCGGAGACGCTGCACGCGCTCGTCGCGGCCCGCCTCGACGGGCTCTCGCCGGAGGAGCGGCGGCTGCTGCAGGACGCGGCGGTGCTCGGGAAGACGTTCACGCCCGCGGCGCTCGCCGCCGTGGCGGGTCTCGAGGAGGGCGAGGTCGAGCCGCTCCTGACCGCGCTCGTCCGCAAGGAGGTGCTGGGCCGGCAGAGCGACCCCCGCTCGCCCGAGCACGGCCAGTACGGGTTCCTGCAGGACATCGTCCGCCACGTCGCCTACGAGACGCTCTCGAAGCGCGAGCGGCGCGCCCGCCATCTGGCGGCCGCCGAGTACCTGGGC
>JAICYG010000167.1 GCA_025934335.1 Thermoleophilia bacterium
CGCCGCTCGCCGCCCGAGAGCGCGACGACCGGCTTCTCGTGCTCGTCCCAGCCCGAGAAGAGGAACCGCCCGAGAAGCGACTGCGCCGCCGGCCGCTTCAGCCCCGTGCCCGTCATCGCCGCGTCGAGCACCGACCCGCGCTCGTCGAGCTCCGCCTCGTGCTGCGAGAAGTACGCGGGCACGACGCCGTGACCGAGCCGCACGCGCCCGTCGACCGCGGTGCGCCGAGCGAGGATCGTCTCGAGCAGCGTCGTCTTGCCGGAGCCGTTCGGCCCGACGAGAGCGACATGCTCGCCGCGCTCGACCGCGAACGATGCGTTCTCGAGCAGGAGCTTGTCGCCCGCCTGCACGCGCAGTCCCTCGGCGACGACGACGTCGCGACCGGACCGCGGCGGCTTCAGGAAGTCGAAACCGAGCGAGCGCCGCCGCCGGTCGGGCGCGTGCACGCGGGTCGCCTGCAGCTTCTCGATCTGCTTCAGCTTGGACTGCGCCTGCCGTGCCTTCGAGGCCTTGTAGCGGAAGCGTTCCACGAATTGCTCGAGCCGCGCGAGCTGCTCGGCCTGTCGCTGCGCCGTCTTCAGCTGGTGCAGGTCGCGCGCCGCCTGTTCGCGCCGCCACACGTGCCAGGCGCCCGGGAAGTACACGGACTTGCCGCCCTCGAGCTCGAGCACCGCCGTCGTCACGGCCTCGAGGAACCAGCGGTCGTGCGCGACGAGGATGACCGCGGCATCGAGCGTGCGCAGCATCTCCTCCAGCCACTCGAGCGACTCGATGTCGAGGTGGTTCGTGGGCTCGTCGAGGAGCAGCAGGTCGGGCTGCGACGCGAGTGTGCGCGCGAGCGAGGCGCGCGTCAGCTCGCCGCCCGAGAACGTCGAGAGCGGCCGGTCGAGGTCCGGGTCGGTGAAGCCGAGGCCGCGCACGACCGACGCGGCCCGGTCGCGCCAGTCGTACCCGCCCGCGTGCTCGAGCCGCGCCTGGGCCTCGGCGTAGCGGCGCAGCATCGGCGGATCGTGCTCCCCCGCGGCCATGCGCCGCTCGAGGTCGCGCAGCTCTCCCTCGACCGCCGCGAGGTCGGCGGTGCCGGCGAGCACGTAATCGCGCAGGGGCCGTCCCGACTGCGCGGGCGGGCGCTGGTCGTGGAGCGCGACGCGCGCGCCCTTCTCCCACGCGAGCTCACCGCCCTCCAGCGAGAGCTCGCGCGCGAGCGCGCGCAGGAGCGTGGTCTTGCCGGCGCCGTTGGGTCCCGCCAGCGCGAGTCGGTCGCGTCGCTCCACCTTGAACGCGACGCCGTCGAAGAGGACGCCGCCAGAAAGCTCCTTACGAAGAGCCGATGCGATCAGGACTGCCACGGCTCCAAACTATCCTCCGGCCGATGACGCGGATCGTCGCCCTCGACGTCGGCTCGTCGTCCGTGCGCGCGATCGCGTACGGCGAGGACGGCGTTGCCGAGCCGGGTGACGCCCACCTCGGCTACGGCTCGTACGACGCCGACCTGCTCGTCGATGCCTGCAAGGCGGTGCTCGCGCAGGTGGGCGAGGGCGACGCGCTCGCGATCTCCTGCTTCTGGCACTCGCTGCTGCCGCTCGACGAGCACGACCGCCCGCTCGGCCCGGTGCTCACGTGGCGCCACACGACCGGTGAGCCGCCGCCGCTCGACCCCGTCGCCTACCACGCGCGTACCGGGTGCTTCCTCCACCCCGCCTACTGGCCGGCGAAGCTGCGCGGACTCGAGGCGGAACGCTACGTCTCGTTCGGCGACTACCTGCTGCTGAAGCTCGCCGGCGAGTTGCGGACGAGCGTCTCCATGGCGAGCGGCACCGGCATCTACGACCCGAACCGGCTCGGCTGGGACGACGAGACGCTCGCCGCGGTCGGCGTCGACCCGGCCCGGCTGCCGCCGATCTCGGACGAGCAGGTAGCGGGTGTCTGGCCCGCCGTCGGCGACGGCGCCTGCTCGAACGTCGGCGCAGGTTGCATGCGCCGCGGCCGCGCTGCCGTCATGGTCGGAACCTCGGCCGCGGCGCGCGTCGTCTACGAGGCGCCGTCGGCGGAGCCGCGGCCCGGGCTCTTTCTCTACCGGCTCGACGAGCGCCGCTACTGCGAGGGCGGCGCGCTCTCGGACGGCGGCAACCTCCACGCGTGGCTCGTCGGCACGCTGCGCGAGCACTCGATCGACGATCTCGCCGATCGCGAGCCCGCGGCGCACGGCCTCGTCTTCCTGCCGTTCCTCGGCGGCGAGCGGTCGCTCGGCTGGAATCCGCGGCGGCGGGGCCTGATCCACGGCCTCTCGTTCGCGACGACGGCGACCGACATCGCACAGGCCGCGCTCGAGGGCGTCGCATACCGGCTCGTCGCCGTCCTCGAGGCGATCGAGGGGCTCGATTCCGTCGTCGCGACGGGCGGTGGGCTGCTCGCGAATCCCGGCTGGCTACAGGTGCTCGCGGACGCTCTCGGCCGTCCCGTCGAGGTGTCCGGGGCTGCCGAGGGGTCCGCCCGCGGGGCGGCGATGGTCGCGCTCGAGCGGCTCGGCCTGCCCGTGCCGGACGCGCCGGTCGAGCGGGTCGTCGAGCCGCGGCCGGACCGGCACGAGATCCACCTCGAGGCGATGGCGGAGCAGCGACGACTGATGGGCTCCGAGGAGTCGCACTCCACCCGCGCGGCACCCGACGGTTAGCCGTTACGCTCGCAGGGAAGCCGATCCGCGGGAGGTAGCTTGGCGAACTCGGAGATCGAACAGCTCTCCATCGACACGATCCGGACGCTGTCGATGGACATGGTCCAGCAGGCGAACGCAGGCCATCCCGGCACGGCGATGGCTCTCGCACCGCTCGCGTACCTGCTCTACGGCGAGGTGATGCGCCACAACCCGGCGCACCCGCACTGGCCGAACCGCGACCGCTTCGTCCTGAGCGCCGGGCACGCCTGCGTTCTCCAGTACTCGGCGCTGCACCTGACGGGCTACAACCTCTCGCTCGAGGAGCTGAAGCGCTTCCGGCAGTGGCAGTCGAAGACGCCGGGCCATCCCGAGTACCGCCACACCGAGGGCGTCGAGGTGACGACGGGCCCGCTCGGGCAGGGCTTCGCGAACGGCATCGGCATGGGCTTCGCCGAGCGCTTTCTCGCCGCAACGTTCAACCGGCCGGCGCACGAGCCGGTGGTCGACCACCGCGTGTATGTCATCTGCTCGGACGGTGACCTGATGGAGGGCGTCTCGTACGAGTCCGCGTCGGTCGCCGGCACGAACGGCCTCGGCAAGCTCGTCTACTTCTACGACGACAACCGCATCACGATCGACGGGACGACCTCGATCTCGTTCACCGAGGATCGTGCGAAGCGGTTCGAGGCGCTCGGCTGGCACGTGCAGTCCGTGGACGACGCGAACGATCTCGCTTCGCTGCGCGAGGCGATCGCGAACGCGCAGGCCGAGGTGGCTCGGCCCAGCATCATCATCGTTCGCTCGCACATCGCCTTCGGGGCGCCGCGCGCGGTCGACACGGCGAAGGCGCACGGCTCGCCGCTCGGCGCCGAGGAGGTCGCGGCGACGAAGAAGGCGCTCGGCTGGGATCCCGACAAGCACTTCTACGTGCCCGACGAGGTGCGCGAGCACCTGAACCGCGTCGAGCGCGGCAACGCCCTCGAGACGGAATGGAACACCCTCTTCGCGCGCTGGTCGGAGGCGTTCCCGCGGGCACGCGAGGAGTGGGACGCCGCGTGGGACGGCCGCATCGGCGCGTGGACGCTGCCGGAGTGGGAGGCGGGCGAGGAGCTTGCGACACGCGACGCCGGCAACAAGGTGATGCAGGCGTTCAAGCACGCGGTGCCGACGATGATCGGCGGCGCCGGCGACCTCGTCGAGTCGACGAAGACCGAGCTCGTCGGCGGCGGCCTCTTCTCCGACAGCTGGGCCGGCCGTAACATCGCGTTCGGCATCCGCGAGCACGCGATGGGCTCGATCGTCAACGGCATCGGGGTGCACGGCGGCTGCGTGAAGCCGTACGGCTCGACGTTCCTCATCTTCAGCGACTACATGCGGCCCGCCGTACGCCTCTCGGCGCTGATGGGGCTCCCGGTCGTCTGGGTGTGGACGCACGATTCGGTCGGGCTCGGAGAGGACGGGCCGACGCACCAGCCCGTCGAGACGTACGCGGCGCTCCGCGCGATCCCGAACCTCTGGTTCGTCCGCCCGGCCGACGCGAACGAGACCGCGTGGGCGTGGAAGATCGCACTCGAACGGCAGGACGGGCCCGTCGCGCTCTCGCTCTCGCGGCAGAAGGTGCCGACGCTCGACCGCTCGGACCTCGCGGCGCCGTCCGGGCTCGAAAGAGGGGCGTACACGCTCTGGGAGTCGGGCTCCTCGCCCGACCTGATCCTGATCGGCACCGGCGCCGAGGTGGGGCTGACGCTGCAGGCGGGGCGAAAGCTCGCCGACGGCGGGACGGCGGTGCGCGTCGTCTCGATGCCGTGCTGGGAGCTCTTCGAGCAGCAGCCGGCCGACTACCGGGATCAGGTCCTGCCGCCGGAGGTGAAGGCTCGGCTCTCCGTCGAGCCGGGGGTCTCGCTCGGCTGGGAGCGCTGGGTCGGCGACCGCGGCGGCTCCGTTTCGCTCGAGCACTACGGCGCCTCGGCACCGGGGACGACGGTGCTCGAGCAGTTCGGTTACAACCTCGACAACGTCGTCGCGCGTGCCGCCGCGCTGCTGGAGCGGGTCTCTTGACGGCGGCGAAGCGGCGCAGATGAAGATCGCCGTTGCCTTCGACCATCGCGGCGTCCACCTGCGCGAGACGGTGCTCGAGGTGCTCGCCGGCCACGACGTCGTCGACTTCGGCACGCACACCGACGAGGTGCGCATCGACTACCCCGACAAGGCGCGCGAGGTGGGCGAGGCGATCCAGCGCGGCAGAGCGGAGCGCGCGGTCCTCGTCTGCGGCTCCGGCGTCGGCGCCTCCGTCGCGGCCTGCAAGCTGACGGGCATCCGCGCGGCCATCTGCCACGACACGTACTCCGCGCATCAGGGCGTCGAGCACGACGACATGAACGTGCTCTGCCTCGGCTCGGAGGTCGTGGGGCCGTCGCTCGCGCGTGAGCTCGTGGACGCATTCTTGAACGCGACCTTCAACGGCGGCGAGCGGTACGTCGCCCGCCTGCTGAAGGTCGCCGAAATGGAAAGGACGATGAAAAATGGCGAAGTCACGCCTGCATGAGCTCACCGAGCACGGCCAGTCGATCTGGTACGACACGCTCTCCCGCGAGCTCGTCCACTCGGGCGAGCTGAAGCGGATGATGGACGAGGACGCCGTCACCGGCGTCACGTCCAACCCGACGATCTTCCAGAAGGCGCTCGCCTCCGGGGACGCCTACGACGAGGACATGAAGAAGCTGCTC
>JAICYG010000217.1 GCA_025934335.1 Thermoleophilia bacterium
CGGAGCCGGAGGCGCCGACGGGGCAGCGGGCGCCGGTGCCGGCGCGCCGGCGGCATCGCCGCTGCCGATCCGCGCGAGCAGGGTTCCCACCGCGACGGTCTCGCCCTCCGGCACGAGGATCTCCTGGAGCACGCCGGAGCCCGGGCTCGGAACCTCGGTGTCGACCTTGTCCGTCGAGATCTCGAGCAGCGCGTCGTCGGCCCGGATCTCCTCTCCGACCTGGCGGAGCCACTTGGTGACCGTTCCCTCCGACACCGACACGCCCATCTGGGGCATGACGACGTCGACGACGGTGCCGGTCGCCACGAGCCCTAGTACTCCGCGACCTCGCGGAGGGCTGCGACCACGTCGGAGACCTGCGGCAGGAATGCCCCCTCGAGCACGGGCGCGAAGTGTACCGGCGTGTCCGGCGCGGTGACGCGTTTCGGCGGTGCGTCGAGATCCTCGAACGCCTCCTCGGCGATCGTCGCCGCGATCTCGGCTCCGAAGCCGCCGGTGTGCGTGTCCTCGTGGAGGACGAGCAGCTTCGACGTCTTGCGCACCGACTCGAGCACCGCAGCCTTGTCCCACGGCAGGATCGTGCGCAGGTCGACGATCTCGACCGAGGCGTCCACCTGCTTCGCGGCCTCCTCGGCGGTGTAGACCATGGCGCCCCACGTGATCACGGAGACGTCGTCGCCCTCCTGGTGGATCCGCGCCTTCCCGATCGGAGTCGTATAGCGCTCGTCCGGCACCTCGCCCTTGATGCGGCGGTACAGGTGCTTGTGCTCGAAGAAGAGCACCGGGCCCGGGTCCTCGATCGCGCTCACGATCAGCCCCTTCGCGTCCTCCGGCGTCGCCGGGCACACGCACTTGAGCCCCGGGATGTGCGCGAACGACGACTCGGGGTTCTGCGAGTGGAACGGGCCGCCGGAGAAGCCGCCGCCCGAGGGAAGCCGGAGCACGAAGGGCACCGGCGTGCCTGCGCGCCAGCGCTGCTTCGCGGCCACGGTGACGAGGTGGTCCCAGGCGCAGGAGACGAAGTCGGCGAACTGCATCTCGGCGACGGGGCGCATCCCCATCATCGCCGCGCCGGTCGCGCCGCCCATGATCGCCGTCTCCGAGAGCGGCGCGTCGATCACGCGCCAGGAGCCGAACTCCTCCTGGAAGCCGAGCGTCACCTTGAACGCGCCGCCGTAGACGCCGACGTCCTCGCCGATCACGAACACGCGCGGGTCGCGGCGCATCTCCTGCCGGAGCCCGTCGCTGATCGCCTGGAGATAGGTCTTCTCTGCCACTAATGACTCCCGTGGTGACGGCTTCGTGTTCCTCGCGCGCGAGATGCAAGCGAGGCAAGGACGCAGGGAGCGCCCGTAGCCAAGGCTACGGGCGCGACTGAGGACGCGGCCTCGCGGGGCAGATCGCGCGCGAGGAACTCACTAGCTGTTGCTACGGGAGTCATTTGCCTACTTGTGGTGGGGGGTGTCGAGGTCCTCCGGCGCCGCGTACACGCCGTCCGTCAGTGTCGCCGGGTCGGGCTGGGGCGACTCCTCTGCCCGTTGCAGCGACTCGTTCAGCAGCTTCTTCACGTGCGCGGCGATCTGCTCCTCGTCCTCGTCCGTCATCTCGGCGTTCCCTCGCAGCCAGTTGCGCATGCGCTCGATCGGGTCGCGCTCCGCCCAGCGTTCGAACAGCTCCTTCGGCACGTAGAACGCGTCGTCGTGCACGGCGTGGCCCTCCATGCGAAGCGTCTGGCACTCGATCAGCGTCGGCCCGCCGCCGTCGCGCGCCTTCTCGATCGCGCGCTTCGCTTCGCGATAGACCGCGAGCACGTCGGTGCCGTCGACGACGACGCCCTCGAAGCCGTAGCTGGCGGCGCGGTCGGCGAGGTGCTCGACGGCGTACTCGAGATGCGTCGGTGTCGAGTAGGCCCACTGGTTGTTGTCGCAGATGAAGACGACCGGCAGGCGGCGGACGCCCGCGAAGTTCATGCCCTCGTGCGCGTCGCCGCGCGCCATCGCGCCCTCGCCGGACCAGCCGATCGCGACGCGGCGCTCCTCCCGGATCCGGAACGCGAGCGCGCAGCCCACCGCGACCGGCAGCATCGCCGGCAGGTGGCTGACCATCGCCAGCAGCCCGAGACGCGCGTCCGCCATGTGTACGTTGCCGTCCCTGCCCTGTGTCGGCCCGTCCGCGCGACCCATGTACTGCGCGAAGATCCGCCACGGCTCCACCCCGCGCGTGATGTGCACGCCCATGTCTCGGTGGAGCGGCGTGCCGACGTCGTCCGGCCCCATCGCCGTCGCGACGCCGACCGACGCCGCTTCGTTGCCGCGGCCCGTGTAGAACGAGCCCGGGATCTTCCCCTGGCGGTAGAGGATGTGCCCGCGCTCCTCGACCCCGCGGGTGATCAGCATGTTGCGGTAGATCTGGAGCAGGTCCTCGCGGTCGAGGCCCCACTCCTTGACGTCTTGAAGCGAGCCGCTCGGCTCGGCCACGCGCGCGATCGCCACGGTACTCCTAGCTGTCGAGAGGTACGGCGCCCGAATCGTAACGCCGGGGGTCGGGTGGTCGCCGAGGCAGGACCTTCGGGGGTTGTCAACGATCGGACGCCGATTTAGGGTCAGTGTGGGGTGAGTGGCAGGTCGCGTGGGGGGAGAGGCCTCCTTTGGTGTCGGTCCAGGATCGTCGTGGCCGGCGCCGTGGGCGTCGTCGCCATGGTCCTCGTGCCGCAGGCGCTCGCCGGCACGTTCAC
>JAICYG010000024.1 GCA_025934335.1 Thermoleophilia bacterium
CGGCGGCGCGCAGCCGACGCCGGTGATCGACCGCTTCTACTTCAAGTCGATCTACTTCCGGGAGCCGTCGGGCGTCCTGTTCGAGATCGCCACGATCGGGCCCGGTTTCACGGCCGACGAGCCGTTCGAGACGCTCGGCGAATCGCTCTCGCTGCCGCCGAACTACGAGCAGTACCGCGCCCAGGTCGAGCAGATCCTGACGCCCCTTCCCAGCCCCCGCCGTGATCGCGCTCGAGCGGCCGGCGGCGGCTGAGGCCGAGGGCGCGCTCGTCCTGCTGCACGGGCGCGGCGCCGACGAGCACGACCTCTTCCCGCTGCTCGACGTGCTCGACCCGAAGCGGCGCCTGCACGGCTACGCCCCGCGCGCGCCGCTCGCGCTGCCGCCGGGCGGCGCGCACTGGTACGTCGTGCCGCGCGTCGGGCATCCCGATCCCGACACCTTCTGGCCCTCGTACCGCGCGCTCGTCGAGTGGCTCGACGCGCTCCCGTACGAGCGCGTCGTCGTCGGCGGGTTCTCGATGGGCTGCGTGATGTCGCTCGCGACCTCGCTCGGCGGCGACCTGCGGCGGCGGCCCGCGGCCGTCTGCGGCTTCTCCGGCTTCCTGCCGGTCGTCCAGGGTTGGGCGATCGACGACTCGCGGCCGCTGCCGCCCGTCGCGCTCGGCCACGGCACGGCAGATCCGGTGATCGGCATCGAGTTCGCCCGCCGCGCCCGCGACCAGATCCTCGCGGCGGGCGGCGAGCTCCTCTACCGCGAGTACCCGCTCCCGCACGCTCTCGACCAGCAGTTCCTGATCGAGGTGCGCGAGTGGCTGTGGGCGCGGCTCTAACCCAGGTACGCGTCGATCAGCGCGCGGCCGTCGTCCCCGAGCGCCGAGGCGCGCTCCTCGAGCGCGACCTCGCCGCCCGCGAGCACGTAGATGCGGTCGCACATGCGCAGGACAAGGTCGACGCGCTGCTCGACGACGAGGATCGACCGGCCCTGCTCCCGTAGCGCCTCGAGCGCCTCGGCGACCTCGCCGATCGCGATCGGCGCGAGCCCGAGCGACGGCTCGTCGAGCAGCAGCACCTTGGGATCGCTCATCAGCATGCGCCCGATCGCGACCATCTGCTGCTGGCCACCGCTGAGCGCGCCGGCCGGCCGGCGTCGAAGGTCGCGCAGCACCGGGAACAGGTCGTAGACCGACTCGAGCAGCTCGGCGACGCGGTCGCGGTGTCGGCGGAGGTGAAGCGCCCCGAGCAGCAGGTTGTCCTCGATCGGCTGGTCGACGAAGAGCCGCCGCCCTTCGGGCACGAGGCCCGCGTGGCCGCGCGCGATCCTGTGCGCGGGCAGCCTGAGCAGGTCGGTGCCCGCCACGCTGAGAACACCGCGGCGGTGCTTGACGAGCCCCATGATCGAGCGCAGCAGCGTCGTCTTCCCGGCGCCGTTCGGGCCGAGCAGGCCGACGGCTTCGCCCGGCCCGACGTCGAGGTCGACTCCGCGCAGCACGTCGTACCGCCCGTAGCCCGCGTGGAGCCCCGCGATGTGAAGTGCAGGGGCCGCTGCGCTCACTGGCCCAGGTACACCTCCCGTACCTGCTCGTTCTCGCGCACCGACGCGGCCGGCCCGGTGGCGACGACCTCGCCCGCAGCGAGCACCGTCACCTCGTCGCAGAGCGCGAAAACGAAGCGCGGCTGGTGCTCGATCAGCACGATGCTCACACCCGACGCCTTGAGCTTCGTGAGGATCGAGGCGGCATGTTCGACCTCCTTCGGCGAGAGACCCGCGAGTGGCTCGTCGAGGATCAGCGTGCGCGGCCCCCAGGCGGACGCGGCGGCCAGCTGGGTCAGCTGCGCGATCCCGTGCGGCACGTCGGAGACCCGCACCGGCGCCCAGGAGCGCGCGCCGACGAACGAGAGTGACTCGTCGACGCGCTCGCGCAGCGCCCGCGAGTCGCGACGCGCCGATGGGATGACCGGCCACGCGAGCGACCTGGGGCCGAGTCGCGGTACGCGCGTGTACAGGCCGACCTGCACGTTCTGCCGCGCCGAGAGCTCGTCGACGAGCACGGCCGACTGGAACGTCCGCGCGACGCCGTGGCGGACCCGAGTTGTCACGCCCTGGCGGTCGACCGGCGTCCCCTCGATCTCGATCGACCCGGCCACGGGCCGGAGCCGACCGCTGATCAGGTCGACGAGCGTGCTCTTCCCCGACCCGTTCGGGCCGATCAGGCCGTGGATCGTCGCGCGGCGCACGGTGAAGTCGACGTGGTTCAGGACGAGCGGCCCGCTGCCGTAGCGGAAGACGATCCCGTGGCATTCGATCGCGGGCGCCGCCGGCGCTGCGCCGTTGACCCGCTCGGGAGCGACCACGGCTTCCGCCGCAGGCGTCTCCACTGCGCGCTCGACGCGGGCGCGGCCGGCGCCGAGCCGGCGGAGCGCGTGCCGCCACACGAGCCGGAGCAGGCCGACGAACCCGCTCGGGAACGCGACGATGACGGCCACGAAGAGCGCCCCGAAGAGCACCTCCTGCCAGAACGGGTTGATGTTGACCTGCGCCGGAAAGACGGTGATGAACACGGCGCCGAGGATCGGCCCGATCGTGGTGTTGATCCCGCCGAGGATCACCATCACGAGGATGTTCACCGAGACCTGCCAGCTGAACTGGCTCGGCGAGACGATGCCCTGGAACGCGAACATCCAGCCCGCCCCGCCCGCGATCGCGGCCGAGAGCCCGAAGACGCCCACACGCACCGCCGCGGTCGGGGCGCCGGCTGCGGCGGCGAACGGCTCCGCGTCGCGGATCGCGAGCAGCACCGGGTAGAGCGGCGAGACGCGGATCGCGAGCACCACGAGCGTCGCCAGCAGCAGCGCGATCAGGCACGCCCACGTGACGGACGTGCCGGCCCAGTGGAGCCAGGACGGGAACTCGGGGAAGATCGGCCCGATCAGCCCGCCGTAGCCGCCCGTGAACTTGAAGTCGCTCGCAAAGACGGTGAGCACGAGCGTGAAGACGAACGTCGTGATCGCGAAGTAGAGGCCGCTGACCCGCAACGAGATCGCCCCGAGCAGGAGGCCGACCGCACCGACGCCCGCGAGACACACGGGCAGGATCACGAACAGGTTCCAGTGGTGATCGTTGTAGAGGATCGTGGTCGCGTACGCGCCGATCGCGAACAGGCCGGCGTGGCCGAGCGAGTAGAGGCCGACCATCCCCGCGACGAGGTCGAGGCTCACCGCGAGCATCCCGAAGACGGCCGCGACGAGCACCAGCCCCTGGATGTAGAGCGTGCTGTGCGCCGCCCAGTAGGCGAAGACGGCGTAGCCGGCAAGCGCGAGGACGAAGAGCGCCGGCTTCGAGGCGCGCGGCAGGCTGATCGCGCCCGTCATCCGGCCACTCGCACGGGCGACGTCCGGCGGCTCCGCCTCAGCACGAGCCGGCGCAGGGGCCCGACGAGCGAGAAGAGGCCTTCGGGCAGCACGAGCAGGATGACGACGACCACGACGAACGGGAACCAGTCGGAGGCCTGCGTGTTGATCAGCTTGTTCGCCGCCTCGCCGAGGATCCCGAGCAAGAGGCCGCCGACCATCGCCGCGGCCGGGCGGGCGGTACCGCCGATCATGAGCGCCACGAAGCCGGCGATGCCGTAGGTGTCGCCGAGGTACGGGTTCGAGTACGTGATCGGCCCGATCAGCACGCCGGCGAGCCCCGCGAACGCGCCGGCGAGCGCGAAGGCGGCGGCCGCGACGACGGCGGTGTTGGCTCCGAGCGCCGTCGCCATCTCGGGGTCGTGCGCGATCGCCATTCCGAGCTTCCCGAACAGGGTCTTGCGGCGGTACAGCTCGAACGCGATCGCTACGACGACCGCGAGTCCGATCGTCACCACCTCCTGGAGCGTCAGCGTCGCCGACCCGACGTGCACGCTCGTTCCCGTGAGGAGGGCCGGGAACGAGCGCGACGTCGGCCCCCAGATCAGTGCTGCGCCGTTCTCGAGGATCAGCGCGACGCCGAGCGTGCTGACGAGCCAGGCGAAGCTGAACCGGTCGAAGGCGAGCACCGGCCGGACTGCGACGAGGTAGGTGACGGCGCCGACCGCCGCGGCCGCGGCGATGCCGACGACGACTGCGAGCCAGGGGTCGAGGCCCGTCCGTGCGAGCCATGCGGCGACCATCACGCCGACCATGAGGAGCTGCCCCTCGGCGAAGTTGATCACGCGCGTCACGTAGAACGCGATCGCGAAGCCCATGCCGACGAGGCCGTAGATCGCACCGATCGCGAGGCCGCTGAGGAGGACCTGCAGCATCAGCCCCCTGCGTCCGCCGCGCGGTAGTCGTCGTCGCTCACGGCTTCGAGCCAGCCGGTCTGCCCGATCGAGACGGCCCGGTGCAGGAGATAGCTACCGGGCGAGGCTCCGTGCCAGTGCTCCTCGCCGGCCGGGATGTGCGCGGTGTCGCCCGCGGTGAGCGGGAAGCCGGTGCCGTCGCGCGACTGCACCCACCCTTCGCCCGCGAGCACGAGCAGCACCTGCCCGACCTCGTGCGTGTGCCAGTTCGTGCGTGCGCCGGGCTCGAAGAAGACGTCGTTGACGACGACGCCGTCCGCGCCCGGCAGCACCGGGTCCGCCCACACCCGCCCGCTGAAGGTGGGGCCGCGTTCCTCCGACGGTGCGCCGTTGCGTCCACGCGAGATCCTCATGGCTGGATCCGGACGCCGCCGGCGACGTCGCCGATTGCGTCCACGACGCGGTTCGAGATCTGGTCGCCGTAGCCCAGCGCCGTCGCGAGGTCGAACGCGCCGAGGCACGCCGGCCCGCAGAAGCTGGTGACGGAGACCTGCTGCAGGTACTGGAGATAGAGACGGAGATCCTTGGCCATCAGCTTGTTCGTCAAGCCTCCTTCGAGGTAGTCGCCCTGAACGATGCGCGGGAAGCGGTTGAGCGTCGCGAAGTTGACGCCGCTCGACGTGTTGACGACGTCGAGGAACTGCGCGAGGTCGAGCCCTGCCTGCTTCGCGGCGACCATCACCTCGGCGGTCGCGGCGAGGCTGACACCGTTCAGGAAGTTGTTGAGCACCTTCGTGACGTGTCCGAGCCCGGGCGCGCCCATGTGGTGGATGCCCGTGCTGAACGTCTCCAGGATCGGCGTGACCCGCTCGAGCGCAGCAGGATCACCGCCGACCATCAGCGTGAGCGCCCCCTTCTCGGCCGCCGCCGCGCCGCCGGAGATGCCGGCATCGAGGAACGAGACACCGGCTTCGGCGAGCCGGTCGTGCAGCCGCACGCTCGAGGCGGGTGACGCCGTCGAGAGGTCGACGACGATCAGCCCGTTCCGCGCCGCAGACGCCACGCCGCCCTCGTCGAGGACGACGCGTTCGATGATCGAGCTGTCCGGAAGCGAAAGGAGAACGACGTCGACCGAGCCGGTGAGCTCGGAGATCGACGCCGCAAGGTCGATCCCCGCCTCCCCGGCCTGCGCCGCGTTCACGTCGAACCCGCGTATCGGCAGCCCGCCGTCACGGATGCGGCGCGCGATGCGGCCGCCCATGTTGCCGAGCCCGATCATGCCGCTCGTCATGCCGGCGGCGTCCTCGCTCATGTCGCAGCGAGCGCCGAGTCGACCCGGCTCTGCTCTCCGGCCGCCAGCGAGAGCTCGGCGACGTGAAGGCTGTCGTCGAACTGCCGCGACGGGAACATCGTCCAGATGTTCTGCTCGTGAAACGGGACGATGCGGCTCGGCTCCTGACCCGCGTGCTGCCACATCTCCTCCATCGTCAGGATGCAGCGCTCGACGCTCCCGAAGATGAGGCCGATCGGCGTGAACCGTCCGTCGCCGTTCGTGCCGGTGAAGTTCTCGTACACGTACGCGTTGTCGCCCGCGAAGACCCACTTGCCGTCGCGCTCGTTCTCGACCGTCACGTACTGCGAGCCCGCGGTGTGCGTGTCGTGCGCCGGCAGGCAGCGGACGCCCGGGATGACCTCCGTCTCCTCGGAGAGCAGCGTCAGCTTTCCCTGCTTCATCCGGTTGACGAGCCAGAGCATCAGGTCGGGGTCGGTCGCCGCCGTCAGCCACTGCAGGCGATCCGGCAGGCCCACCGCCCACAGGTACTTCGAGATCTCGCGCTCCTGGAAGTACACGCGGGCGTTCGGGAAGAACTCGACGCCGCCGGCGTGGTCGAAGTGGTTGTGCGTCAGGACGAGCGTGTCGACGTCGGCCGGTTCGAGCCCGAGATGGCCGAGGACGACCTCGGGCGGCTGCCAGTCGCTGACGCCGTACGACTCGGCCAGCACCTTCCCGAACTCGGTGTGGTTGTAGCCGCTGTCGATGACGGCCAGGTGGTCGTCGCTCTTCAGGACGGCGTAGCAGTAGGGCGCGATCGTCGTCCCCGTGTTCCACTGGCCGTAGAGCAGGAGGCCGCGGGCGAACTCGTTGACCCGCGCGTACTCCACGACCCAGATCGAATAGTCGGCCATTGCTCGCTCCTATCGGTGCTCGTGTGCGCCGCCGGCGCAGCACGGCACGTACTCGCAGGGATGGGTTGTCCAGACGTCGCGCCGTAGCCGCCGGTGCGATTCGCGCAGCGCGTCGAGGTCGGCCGCGACCGGATCCCCGGCCGCGGCGCGGCGGACGAGCACCCGAAGTTGCCGTGCAGGCTCGGCGCAGAGGGTGCCGGTCGCGTCGCGATCGAGCTCTTCGACCGCCGGCGTGAGCCCGTCGAGACGCTCCCCCAGGATCATCGCCGCGCTCGCCGCGACCGTGAGCGACTTGAACCGCGTGTAGAGCTCGAGCGTCCCGTCGGCCACCGTCACGCCGATTCCTCACCGGCTGCAGCGAGCTCCTCGAGCAGCATCGGCACGCCGACCATGCACGAGTGGATGCCGATCACGCTCGCGAGCTCCATCACCTCGAGGATCTCCTCCTTCGTGGCGCCGTAGCCGATCGCGTTCTTGATGTGGAGGCGGAGCCCCGGCTCGTACAGGTGCGTCGCCGAGACGTCGAACGCCGTGTAGATGAGCTCCTTGACCTTCGGCTCCAGCGTGCCGCTCACCCACGGCACGGACGAGAACTGGATGTACGCCTCGAAGAAGTCGGGGTCGAGCACGAGGATCTCGTGCCAGAACTGGTGCCAGTAGCCGCGCTTCTCCGTGAAGTCGGCCTTCAGCGCCTCGCGATGCTCGTCGAGCTCCTGCGAGATCGGCTGCCCCGCGGCGGCGAGCTCCTCGACGAGGATCGGCACGCCGATGTTGCAGGCGTGGATGCCGAGCGTCGCGGTCAGCTCGAGCACTTCCATGATCTCCGCGGCGGTCGCGCCGAGCGCGATCGCCTGCTTGACATGCTGGCGAATGCCGGGCACGAACAGGTGCGTCGCCGCGGCGTCGACCGCGATGTAGACGAACTCCTTGATCTTCGGATCGAGGACGCCGGAGCGCCACGGCACCGACGAGAAGTTGGTGTACGCCTCGAAGAACTCCTCGTCCGCGTCGAGGAGGCTGTCCCAGAAGGGGCTCCAGTAGCCGCGGCTCTCGATGAAGTCGTCGCGCAGCTTCTTCCTGCGTTCGGTCAGCTCGGTGCTCATCTTCCTCCTCTCGAGGGAGGCTGCAGGGCGCGGAGCCGTGCCGGCCCCGCGCCCTGTTCCCCCGTCACTACTTCTTGATCGGCAGCCACGCGTTCTTGGCTGCGCTGTACCGCACGAGCGTGAGCTGCTTCTCGGTGATCGTCGCGTGGTTCTGCTTGCTGAACGACACCGTTCCCTGCAGCCCGTGGTAGTTCTTGACGCTGTTCAGGCCGTCCTTGAGCTTGTCGGGGTCGGTCGACTTGGCCTTCTTGATGACCTGGCCGAGCATCATCAGCGCGTCGTAGTTCGCGACCGCGAACGGCGTCGCGTCGATGTGGAACCGAGCCTTGTAGCGCTTGTAGAACGACTTGAGCGCCGGGGTCGGGTGCAGCTGGGTCGTCAGCGTTGCGCCGATCGCACCGTTGCCCGCGCCCTTCGCGAGGTTCGAGAAGGTCGGATCGGCGTTGATCTCGTCGTTGCCGATCACCGTCAGCTTCGTGCCGGTGCTCTTCAGCGTCTGCATGAAGCGGGCGGTGTCCTGCGGCGTGAGCCACACGACGACGCAATCCGCGCCGGCCTTCTTGATCTTGTTGATCTCGTTGTTCAGGCCGACAGTGGCGCCGGTCGACCAGTCCTCGCTGATCGAGTTGTCCAGCACGATCTTCTTCTTCGAGTTCTTGTACGCGAGCTTGATCGCCGCATCGCCGCCGCCGCCGTAGGTCGACGGGTCGTGCAGGACGGCGAGCCCCTTGCAGTTGCTCTGTGCGTAGTGGGCCGCGATGCCGCCCCACGCAAACGTGTTCAGGCCCCAGCTCCAGACCCAGTCGAACGGCGGCTTCGACGGGCCGTTCGGGTAGATGGTGATCCCGGCATCGTCGACTGCGCCGATGTTCGGGATGTGCAGCCGCTGCGCCATGGCAGCCGTTGCCGGGCCGGTGTCGCCCGAGCCTGCGATCGCGACCGCGCCGCCGCTGACGAGCCTCTGGAAGAGCTGCGACGACAGCGTCGCCGACGCCTGGTCGTTGTACGACTGCAGGCTGAACTTCCTCCCGAGTGCGCCGCCCCTCGCGTTCAGGTCGGAGACCGCCAGCTTGGCCCCGTTCACCATCGCGACGCCCGTGCTTCCGTACGCGCCGGTGGTGCCGGCGATCGAGCCGATCAGGATCGTGTCGGCGTCGGCGTGCTTCGTGGCCGCCGAAGCCGACAGTGCGACCGCGAGTGCGACGATCGCGGTGAGCGCGGCGCCGGTGGCGGCCTTCCGCGCTGTCAGGCGAGATAGCATCCTTCCCTCCCTCGACGTTTCTCTCGATGCGTCGCCGCGGTGCTTCATGCGATCCGCACCGCGACCCGGTTTCCGTTGCTTCCGTCTCCCCCGTGCCGGAGGAAGACCTCCGGGTCGTGCCCCGGCACCACGACAGCTCCGCGCGACCGTTCGAGGTCGTGCACGAGGTCGTATGCCGCATACATCTGCTCGAGGTCGTGCATCACCGCGAACGGGCGGTCGAGCTCGAGCTCCTCGTACAGGTGAACCGCATCCGACGTCAGGACGACCGGCCCCGCGGCGGACTCGACGACTATCACCTGCTGCCCCGGCGAGTGGCCCCCGACGGTGACGACCTGCACCCCGTCGAGGATCTCTTCGGTTCCCTGCGTGAGCCGGACGCGTCCCTCCTGCGCCGCGCGCTCCACGTACGCAACGTCGGCCGGCTCCGCGTGCGGCGCGAACTGCGGACGCGTCGCGAAATCCCCCGTCCAGAACTCGAGCTCGCGCGCCGGCACGACGAGGTGCGCGTCGGGGAACGCGTGCAGGTTCCCCGTGTGGTCGTAGTGGAGGTGCGTGACGACGATCGTCGAGACGCCGGCCGGCATGATGCCGACCTCCGCGAGCGCGTCGAGCGGCGCCACGAGGCACGTGCGGCCACGACGCTCGGCGGCGGCAGGGTCGAACCCCGTGTCGACGAGGATCGTCGCACCGCCGCCGCGGAGGACCCAGAAGTAGTAGTCGAGGGCCGCGGCGCCGTCGGCGTCCTTGTAGCTCTCGTACCGGTAGTAGAGCTCGCTCTTCCGTGACGGCAACGTGCCGTAGCGCACCGCGAGTACCTCGTAGCCGATCTCGCTCACGCGGCGCTCCTCGACGTGCCGGCAACCGTTTCACCCGTCCACGCCTCGATCAGGCGGACGAACTCGGTGTGATCCGCGTCGTCCGCGCCCTCTGCGGCGGCGAGCGTCCAGAGCTGCTGAACGAGGCCACCCACGAGCATGGGCACGCGCTGCGCACGCGCCTCTGCGAGGCAGAGCTCGACATCCTTCGCCATCAGTGCGAGCCGGAACCCCGAGCCGAACGTGCGCGGCAGGACGTGCGTCGGGAACTTGTCGGCGGTCGCCGTGTTGCGTCCGCTGCCCGCGTTGAGGACCTCGAGCAGCGTCTCCGGCTCGAGCCCGGCGCGCGTCCCGACCGCGAGCGCCTCCGAGGTGATCGCCATGGCGGTCGCCGAGAGGAGGTTGTTGAGCAGCTTCGCGACCTGGCCCTGGCCCGGCTCGCGGCCGACGTGAAAGACGTTCTTCCCGAATGTCCGCAGCAGTGGCTCGACGCGGGCGAAAGCCTCGTCGGAGCCGGAGGCCATGACAGCGAGCGTGTGCGCGTTCGCTCCCGCGACACCACCGCTGACCGGCGCGTCGACGACGTCGACGTTTCGCTTCGCAAGGGTGGCGGCGACGTTGCGCGCAACCTCCGCCCCTGTCGTCGACAGGTCGACGTAGGTGCGAAGCGCACCGCCGAGGACGAGGCCGTCGGCGCCGCAGGCGACCTGGCGGACGACATCGGGCGTGGGCAGGCTCACGAGCACGGTCTCGGCGCGCTCGGCGACCTCGCGTGGCGAGCCCGCAGAGGTCACGGCGTTCCTCCCGATCGCGTCGAGCCGCGTCTCGTCCACGTCGTAGGCGACGAGCGGGTGCCCGGCATCAACGAGCGCCCGGGCGAGCGGCGTCCCGATCGCGCCGAGCCCGACGAACCCGATCGTGGGGCGCTCGTTCACACTGCTCCGTCGATCGGGATCGGCTCGTCCTCGGTCGCTTCGGCGCCCGCCGCCTCGACCGCCGCCTCGGCGACGCGGAACGCCTCCATCGCCGCCGGGACGCCGCAGTAGATCGCAGCCTGCAGGAGCACCTCCTGGATCTCCTCCGGGGTGCACCCGTTGCGGAGGGCGCCCCGGACGTGGACCCCGAGCTCGTGCGACCGGTTGAGCGCGGTGAGCATGCCGAGGTTGACGAGGCTTCGCTCGCGGCGGCCGAGCCCCGGCCGGGCCCAGATCACGCCCCAGCAGTACTCGGTGACGAGCTCCTGGATCGGCCGGTTGAACTCGGTGGCGTTCGCGAGCGACCGCTCGACGTGCTCCTCGCCGAGCACCTCGGCGCGGACACGGCGGCCCTCGTCGTAGTGACTGTTGTCAGCCATCGAGATGCTCCGCGGCGGGCGGCGCCTCGCCGCCGATCTGGCTGAAGAGCGTGCTCGCGGCCTGGCGGACGTGGTACGAGGCCGCGTCGGCGGCCGCTTCGGCGTCACGCCGCTCGATGGCCTCGACGATCGCCGTGATCTCGACGACCGACTGCTTCGGCCGATCGGGAGCCTGGAGCGACGACGCCCGCAGAACTGCGACCCTGGCCTGGAGGCCCTCGATGATCTGCCGGATCGTCATGTTGCCCGAGCCTTCGAAGAGGACGCGGTAGAAGGCATCCTTGGCGTTCAGCAGCGCGGTCGTGTCGTGCTCGCTGTCCGCGACGGCGACGAGTGCCCCCCGCAGCGCCGCGACCTGGGCGTCGCTCGCGCGCTCGGCGAACTCGCGCGCCGCGGCTCCTTCGAGCAGCGCGCGCACCTCGTAGACCTCCTCCGCCTCACGCCACGACGGCACGGCGACGATCGCCCCCTTCTGTGGGATGGTGGTGACGAGGCCTTCCGCTGCGAGCTCGCGCAGCGCCTCCCGGATCGTTGTGCGCGAAACGCCGATCCGCTCGATCAGCTCTCGCTCGACCAGGCGCTGGCCCGGCCGCAGCCGCATCTCGACGATCTCCTTGCGGAGCACGTCGAGCACCTGCTCGCGCAGCGGGGCCGCAACCCGCTCGAGGCGAACAGAGAGATCGGACTTTTCCGCGCCGGCGTCCTCCGGCTCGGTCGCGATGACATCCCGTGGTGTGGTCACTGTGCGAGATACCCCCCGTCGATGACAAGCTCTATTCCCGTGACGTAGCTCGCCTCGTCGCTCGCTAGGTAGAGCGTCCCGTAGGCAACCTCGATCGACTGGCCGGGACGCCGCATCGGCGTCGTGTCGATCATCAGCTGGTTCACCTCGGGCGCCTGCACCTCGGTGAGAGGCGTCACGATGTAACCCGGGTGGACGGAGTTCGCGCGGATGCCGTCGCGCGCGTACTCCATCGCGACGTTCTTCGTCATGTTCCTGACCGCCGACTTCGCCGCGTGATACGCGTGTGCGCCTGAGACTGCGGCGCTACCCCAGATCGACGAGATGTTCACGATCGAGCCGCCGCCGTGCCGCTTCATCACGGGTACGACCTCACGCATGCCGAGGAAAACCCCGGTCTGGTCGACAGAGATCGTCCGATGCCAGATCTCGAGCGTCATGTCCTCGAGACCCTCGTACTGGATGATCCCGGCGTTGTTGACGAGCACGTCTATGCGCCCGTGCCGGTCGACGACGTCCGAGACGACGGACCGCCACGCCTCCTCGCTCGAGACGTCGAGTTGGACGCTCTCGATCGCGTCGCTCGCGAAGGCCGGCTCCGGCTCGCGGACGTCCGCGGCGATCACCGTCGCGCCCTCGTCTGCGAAGAGCTCGGCGGTCGTACGGCCCATGCCTCGCGCCGCGCCCGTGATCAGCGCGACCTTTCCCGCTAGACGTGCCATCCCTGGCCCTCCCTCTCCTGAGTCTGCCGCTTGGTCATCGAGTCGTGTACCTCCTCGTTACGGTCGAGAGCCCGACCGCGACCACGAGGATCCCGCCGGTGAAGATGTTCTGGTAGGAGGTCGGCACGCCGAAGATGCTCAGCCCGTTGATGCCGGTGTTGATGAAGATGACGCCGACCACCGTCCCGACGATGTGGAACTCGCCGTCGCGCAGCGTGGTCGAGCCGAGGAACACGGCGGCGAAGGCGGCGAGCAGGTAGCTGTCGGCGGCGGCGATCGTGCCCGACCCGATCAGCGACGAGAGAAGCACGCCGGTCAACGCGGCACAGGCGCCGGAGATGACGAAGGCGAAGATCTTCACACGATCGACAGCGATGCCTGCGAGCCGCGCCGCCTCGGCGTTTCCCCCCACCGCCTGGAGCCGCTGTCCGAGATCGGTCAGGTTGATGATCGCCCAGAGGAGGGCGAGAACCCCGGCAGCGACGAGCATGGGCTTCGGCACGTGCAGGAACTTCGTCACCGCGAAGTTCAGGAACGAGAGCGGCATGCCGGCCGCGATCGGCTGCCCGTTCGTGTACGTGTAGCTGACCCCGACGAGCACGGTCCCGATGCCGAGCGTGGCGACAACGGAGTTGATGCGCGCCTTGGCGACGAGGACACCGTTGACGGCTCCGATCCCGGCGCCGACACCGATCGTTGCGAGCACCGCGAGCGGGATCGAAAGCCCCTGATGGCTCATGAGACCCGCGACGAGCACCCCTGCGAGACTTGCCGCATAGCCGATACTGAGGTCGAACTCGCCGACGATCAGCGTCACGGTGAGGCCACCGGCGATCAGCGCGGTTAGCGACGACTGGTTGAGGATGTTGAGGAAGTTGTCGACCGTGAAGAACGAGCGCGGCGAGTGGATCGAGAAGACGACGCACATGACGAGCAGGGCGATCAGCGTCGCGTAACGCGACACGATCAGCAGGAACCTCGCGACCGCGGCCCCGCCGCGAAGAGCCCCCGGCGCAGGGCCGAGCGGCGAGTCGTCGATCGGCTGTGCGACGTTCGTCATGCCGCCTCCATGCGCCTGTCGCGGTCCGCGTAACAGAGCGAGAGCACGTTCGCCGTGGTCATTGCCTCGCCGGCGACCTCACCGGCGACACGCCCCTCGGACAGGACGACGATGCGATCGCAGAACTCGACAAGCTCCTCGACCTCCGACGAGATCGCCACGACCGACGTTCCTTCCGAGGCGAGGCGCTTGACCAGCGAGTGGATCTCGGCCCGTGCGCCGACGTCGACGCCACGGGAGAGCTCGTCCAGGACGAGCATCTTCAGGTCGCGCGTCAGCCAGCGCGCGATCAGGACTTTCTGCTGGTTCCCGCCCGAGAGCGAGCCGACCGGCTGCGAAATGCTCGACATGCGGATCCCGAGCTGCGCGCTCAAGTCGCGCGCGCGGCGGCGCGCACGACGGCCGTTCAGCAGGGGCAGCCACGGTATGTGGCGCAACGGGCGCAGGTCGGCAAGATTGAGGTTGAACGCCACGGAGCGATCGAGGAACAGGCCTTCGGTGCGGCGCTCCTCGGGGACGAGCGCGACGCCGTCCCGCACTGCCGCCGCAACGGTCTTCCACTGCTTCGTCCGGCCGTCGAGCAACACCTCGCCGTGCTCGGGGCGATCGACTCCGGCCAGGATTCGGGCGACCTCCGTGCGCCCGGCACCGACGAGCCCGCCAAGGCCGACGATTTCGCCCGCGGCGAGCGAGAACGAGACGTCGCGGAGCGGTCCGCGGTGGACGTTTCGCAGCTGGAGCCGCGGCCGTTCCTCCTGGTCGGCCACCCGCTGCTGCCGCTCCCGCTCGGCAGCGTCCGCCTCCGCTTCGGGCTGCAACTCCCGCCCGATGATCTCCTCGACGAGCCGATGACGGCTCAGATCGCCGCGAGTTGCCCGACGGGTGAGGCGGCCGTCGCGGAACACGCTGATCGTGTCCGACAACTCCAGTACTTCAGCGAGCCGGTGGGAGACGTAGAGGACGGCCACATCCTGCGCCCGCAGCTCGCGCACCACCTCGTGCAGGCGGTCGGCCTCGGCGGGTGAGAGGGACGCGGTCGGCTCGTCCATCGCGATCATCGACGCATTCCCGATCAGGGCCCGGCCGATCGACACGAGCCAGCGCTGCGCGACGCTCAGCTCGTCGACCCTCTTCTCGAGCGGGAATGCGATCCCCAGCCGATCGACGATCCCCTGGACGTCGCGACGGCTTGCGCGCCAGTCGACGATGCCGAGACGCTTCCGCTTCGGGCGACCGAGCAGCATGTTCGCAAGCGCCGTGAAATGAGGGACGAGGTTGAGCTCCTGGTGGATGAATGCGAGTCCCAGCCGCTGAGCGGCCTGCGGGGAGGTGATAGCGACCTCGGAGCCGTCGACGCTGATCGTCCCGGCGTCCGGGGTCACGAGGCCGGCAAGGCAGCGCACGAGCGTGGACTTGCCGGCACCGTTCGCGCCGACGAGGCCGTGCACCTGCCCGCGCCAGACGTCGAAGTCGACTCCGACGAGCGCCTGCGCGCCTGCAAACGCCTTCGACAGGCCCCGCACCTCCAGCCAGGCGCGGGGGGAGGGGCCGCCGAGCCCCGTGGGCCGATCGCTATGGAGCTCGGCGGCCGCCATCGGGCCTACTTGTGCTTCGCCTTCAGGAAGGCGTTGACGTTGCTCTTCGTGACGACGATGCCGGGAACGCGGACCGTCTTCGGCTTCCAGGCCTTGCCGGCGTTGATGCCGGCGAGCGTCGTGTTGAAGACGACGCGGCCTTCCTGGTAGCCGTTCTCCCACACCTCGTTCGTCAGGGCGCCTGACTTGACGAGCTGGATCGCCTGCGGGCTACCGTTGATGCTGAACGACTTGACGTCCGAGCGGCTCTGCTGGCGGAGCGCGGCAACGGCGCCGTACATCGGCGAGTCCCAGCAGCCCCAGACGGCGAGGTTGCCCGAGCCGCGCGGGTGCTGCGCGAGCCAGGCGTTCGTGTAGTTCGTGCCTTCCTGCTGCTCGCCGGGAAGCGTCAGGTTCTGGATCTGAACCTTGACGTTGGGAGCCTTCTTCATCGTCTTCACGAAGACGGCCTGCCGCTCGCGACACACCTGGCCACCGGTGTAGAAGAGCGCCAGCACCGAGCCCTTGCCGGCCTTGCCACCCATCGCCTTGAGGACGGCGTTCGCCGACGGCTGACCGACGTCGTCGACGGTCGTCATCAGGATCCCCGGGGCGAGCCCACTGCCCCAGCCGCCGACCGGGATCTTCGCGGCGCGGGCGGCGGCGAGGCCTGCGCGCACCGAGGTCACCGGAAACGCGAGATCGAGGATCATGTCGACCTTCTGCGACGCGTACCGCTTGAAGGCGGCATTGGCCGCGTCCGCGTTACCGTTGGCGTCGTAGACCAGGACCTTCCAGCCCTTTGCCTTCGCCGCGGCGGTCACGCCTTTGATCACTTCGACGTTGAGCGGGTCGCTCTGGACGAGATCGACGATCCCGACCGTCTTGCCGGCGCTCGCAGCCCCGGCCGACGCTTGCCCCGACCGTGCTGTCGCACCGACGAACGCGGCGATCGCCAGCACAGCGACTACACACGCGATTCCGAGAGCTGCGGTTCGCCTCATTGCGAACGTCCTCCCTTGCTTCGTAGGATGACCATGCCGTAGGTTCGACATATCGTCATACAATCCGACGATCATCCAGCTTCCGGGAACGGAAGTCAAGCGGGACAGGAGGAGCAGCAGTGAGCTCGATCTCGGGCAGCGTCGCCGTCGTCACGGGAGGGGCCGGAGGGATCGGAGAAGCCGTCGTGCGGACACTCGCCGCGCGTGACGCGCGCGTCGCGATCGTCGATGCCGACGCCGCCGCGGCGGAAGCGCTCGCCGCCGAACTGGGCGGCGACACGGTCGCGATCCCCGCCGACGTCTCGAGCGAGGACGACGTCGAGCGGTACATGGACGAGGCGGTGCGGCGATTCGGGCGCATCGACCTCTACCATCTGAACGCGGGCATCGCCGGTCGTCCGGCGTTCCTGCCCGAGGCGACCGTCGACGAGTTCGACCGCGTCATGGCGGTCAACGTACGCGGCGTCTTCCTGGGGCTGCGCGCGGCATTCCGCCGTTATGCGGCGCAGGAATCGCCCGGCGCGATCGCGATCACCGCGTCGATCTGCTCGTTCGGCGGCGGCGCCGACCTCGTCGCGTACCACACGAGCAAGCACGCGCTACTCGGCCTCATGCGCTCGGCGGCCGTGTACGGAGGCCCGCTTGGAATCCGCGTGAACGCCGTCGCGCCCGGCGTGGTGCCCACGAACCTGCTGCCGCCGGCGGGGACAGCGACCGGGACCGCGGCGCCGGGGGCGCGTGCCCGTCTCGCCCCGTTGCGCCGCGCGGGCACGACCACCGAGGTGGCCGAGGTCGTGGCGTTCCTGCTCGACGACGCCTCGTCGTTCGTCACCGGCAGCGTCTACTCCGTGGACGGTGGGGCGGTCGCCGTCAACCCGGTTCGACCGCACGTCGAATCCCCCTGACAGGCGTTTCCATGTCTGCCCCGAAAGGGCACAGTGTGCTCGTGCCCGACCTACGGGAACGCCGGTATCTGGACCGCAGCCGTGGCGAGATCATGCTGCTGGTCGTCTTCGCTGCGATGCTCGCGACGGGCGCGGTCGCAGGCGTTGCGTGGGCGGCCGGCCTCGACGCCGTCCGCGACCGACTCGTGCACCCCGACCTCCTCTGGCTGCCGGTCGCTGCCGCCGTGCTGCTGCCGGCGTACATGGGCTACATCGCCGCCTACCGGGCGGTCACCGAGGTCGAGGGCGAACGGCCGCTCGACTGGCGTGCGACGGCAGCCGTCGTCGCGACGGGCTTCGGCGTGTTCCACGTCCGCGGCGGCTTCGGCGTCGATCTCGAGGCGATGCACCAGAGCTGCGACTCGCCGGCCGAGGCGCGCAGCCGCGTGCTGGGGCTGGGAGCGCTCGAGTACGCGGTGCTGGCGCCGGCCGCGTCGATCGCCGCGATGCTCGTGCTTGCCGAAGGCACGCGTATCTCCTGGGGGATGACGCTTCCCTGGGCGATCGCCGTGCCGCTCGGATTCCTCTTCGGCTTTGCGGCACTCCGCCACCACGGCCGCTTCCATCGCCGCGGCGGCCTCGCCGGCGCCATCGCCGGGGCGCTCCACGGGGTCGACATCCTGCGCCGGCTCGCCTTCACCTCGCCGCGCGTCGCGATCTCGGCGTACGCCGGGATGACGCTCTACTGGGCGGCGGAGATCTTCGCGCTCTGGGCGATGCTGCACGCCTTCCTCGGCCACGCTCCCAACTGGCCGAGCGTGATCGTCGGCTACGCAACCGGGTACGCGCTGACACGCCGTACGCTGCCGCTCGCCGGCGCGGGCGTCGTCGAGGCGCTACTCCCGTTCGCGCTCTCGTGGATGAGCTATCCGCTCGCCGCCGCCGTCGTCGCGGTCGGCGCGTACCGCATCGTCAACCTGTGGCTGCCGCTCGTGCCGGCGCTCGCGGGGTTGCGCGCAGAGCGGCGAGCGCGACTGGTGATGTGACCGGACGTCACCGGTTGCACCACTAGCGTAGGAGGTGGGCCGACGCCCGGAGCGCGGTCTTCGCGAACGCGCTCGGGATCCTCGCGGCGTGCGCGATGACGGTGTCGAGCGCCTCGGCAAACCGCTCGATCTCGGCCTCCGCGATCGTGAACGGCGGCAGGATCTTCAGCACGTTCAGCTTGTGCCCAGCGACCTGGGTGAGGATGCGGTGCTCGTGGAAGAGCGGCCCGATCACGAGCTGCGCGAACAGGCCGGGCTGCGTCTTCTCGAGCAGGCGCCACGACGTGCGCCCGTGCTTCGGCTCCGAGAACTCGATCGCCCACATCATCCCCAGGCCGCGCACGTCGGCAACCACCTCGTAACGCTCCTCGAGCGGCCTCGTCAGCTCGAGCAGGCGCTCGCCGAGCACGCGCGACCGCTCGACCAGCCTGCGCTCGTCCAGCTCCCGCAGCGTCGCGAGGCCGGCGGCCATCGCCAGGTCGTTCGGCGCGAAGGTGGAGCCGTGGCGCACCGCGTGCTCCATCGAGTCGAAGACGCGGTCGAACACCTTCGCGCGGAAGAGGCACGCACCCGACGGGACATAGCCGCCGGAGAGCGCCTTCGCGACCGGCATCACGTCCGGCTCGAGGCCCCAGTGCTCCGATGCGAAGAGCGTGCCCGTGCGCCCGAAGCCGGTCTGCACCTCGTCGACGCCGAAGAGCGTGCCGTAGCGGCGGCACAGCTCCTGCGCCCCCTCCAGGTAGCCGCGGTCGGGCAGGTGCACGCCCTTCCCCTGCACCGGCTCGACGAGGAACAGCGCCACGTCCTCGCCCTGCAGCGCGCGCTCGAGCGCGTCGAGGTCGTTGAACGGCACGCGGTCGAACCCCGGCAGGAGCGGGCCGAACGGACCGGTGAAGTCCTCGCAGCCGTTCGCGGAGAGCGAGCCGAGCGTGAGGCCGTGGAATGCGTCCTCGGCGGAGAGAACGCGGCTGCGTCCCGTCGCGGCCCGTGAGATCTTCAGCGCCGCCTCGACAGACTCGGTGCCCGAGCTCGTGAAGAGGACGCGGCCGAGGCTCGCCGGCGCACGAGCGAGCAGCTCCTGTGCGAGCAGGCCGGGCAGCTCGGAGACACCGAGCTGAAGCGAGCCGGGCGTCTCGCGCTCGAGCGCCTCGACGAGCGCTGCCCGAATGCCGGGGTCGTTGCGTCCGAGCGCGTACATGCCGAACCCGCCGAGCAGGTCGAGGAACCGCTCGCCGGCCGAGTCGTAGAGGTACTCGTTCCCGCCACGTACCCACGTGCGGTCGAAGCCGAGCACGCGCAGCATGCGCACGAACTGAGGATTGATCGTCCGCGCGTAGAGGGCGGACGGGTCGGAGCCGTTGCGCACCGCCATCAGCAGAACCTTACGCGTGGCACCTCACAACCGCCTGCGCATCACGAGCCCGCCCTCCTGCTCGCGAACGCTCTCGAATCCGTTCCGCTCGTAGAAGGAGACGGCGGGCGAGTCTGCCTCGACCGACAGCGACACCGCTTCATGCCCGGCACCGTCCGCCGCGGCAAGCAGCGCGTCCATCAGCTCCTTCCCCAGCCCGTGGCGGCGGCGCGAGGGGACAACCGCGATGGAGAGCTCGGGCGTCGTGTCGTCGACGTAGCCGTACCCCGGCTCGTCGGGGCTGAAGATGCGCAGCCACGCCGCGCCGACGCGGTTCCCCGTCTCGTGCGCGATCACGGCAACGTCGCCGGGGCGTCCCCAGTTGTCGACGTAGCGCGAGAGAGGGATATCCGCCTCGAACGCGTTCACCCGCCACGCGTACGCGTGCGCGAGCATCGACCGCATGAACGGGACGTCGGCGGCCGAGCCCCGGCGGATCACCGGCTACCCCATCTCCTGCGTCAGCTGCACCCGGTTCCCGTCCGGGTCGAACACGTCGACGAGCCGCACCTGGCCCGCGAGGTCGAGCACCGTCCCCACCTCGACACCGGCGTCGCGCAGCCGCTGCGCAGCCGCCTTCACGTCGTCGACGTCGACCGCGGCCACGCCGCCCGAGAGCGTCGGCTCGCCCTCTGCCAGCGCGATCCGCATGGGACCGTTCTCGAGCTTCGACCACTTGTCGTCCCAGTCGACGAACGTCTCGCTGAAGCCGAGCAGGCGCTTGTAGAAATCGCGACCTCGATCGAAGTCGCGGACGAGGTACCAGACGCGCGGGGCCTGATCCTGGATCACAGGGCGAGGGCGGGATCTTCCACGAACTGTTTCACGGTTCGGAGGAAGTCTGCACCCTCGGCGCCGTCCACGGCGCGATGGTCGACCGTCAGCGTCATCGTCAGGATCGGCCTGATTTCGACGGCGCCGTCGCGGGCGACCGGCGTGTCGACGGTCGCGCCCACCGCGAGGATCGCCGCCTGCGGCGGGTTGATCACGGCGACGAACTGCTCGATCCCGAACATGCCGAGGTTCGAGATGGTGAACGTTCCGTCCTCGAAGTCCTGCTGTGTGAGCTTGCTCTCACGCGCGCGGCCGACGGAGTCGGTGCGGGCTGCCGCCACCTCGGCGAGCGAGAGCCGCTCGACGGAGCGCAGCACCGGCACGACGAGACCCTGCGGCGCGGCGACGGCGATGCCGACGTTCGCCGTCGGGAACCTGAGCAGGACGTCGTCTGCGTACTGCACGTTCACGTCGCGGTGGCGCATCAGCGCCTGCGCGCAGACCTTCGCGAGGAGGTCGGTAACGGTTATGCGCACGTCCGGGTTGAGCTCGCGGGCGCGCGTAACCAGGTCGTTCGTGCGGGTCATGTCGGCGGTCACGGTCAGCTGGAAGACGGGCGCCTCCCACGCCGCCGTCAGCCGGCGCGCAATCGTCTTGCGGATGCTCGTGAGCGGGACCTGCTCGACCTCGCCGCTCGGCACGGCCGCCGCCGCCGCCGCGGGGCGCGCCTGCACGCCCTCGACGTCCTTCGCGATGATGCGCCCCTCGGGACCTGTCCCCTGCAGGCTCGCGAGGTCGATGCCGCGCTCGCGTGCCAGCCGTCGCGCCAGCGGCGACGCCTTGACCCTGCCGTTCGAACTGGTGTCAGACACCTTTGAGGTGTCAGACACCGGTTCGGCCTGCGGCGCCGCTTCGGCCCGCGGCGTGTCGGCCGCGGGGGCGGCGGCCGGAGCGGCCACCTCCTCCCCGGCCTCGCCGATGTAGGCGATGGTCTGCCCGACGGGAGCCTCACCCTCTTGCAGGGCGATCTTCAGGAGGACGCCGGAGAAGTCGGACTCGACCTCCTGCGTCACCTTGTCGGTGTCGACCTCGAAGAGCGGCTCCCCCTTCTCGACCGTGTCGCCTTCGCTCTTCAGCCACTTCCGGACGGTGCCCGACTCCATGCCCTGGCCGAGCCGCGGGAGCTTCACCTCCGAAGCCACTAGCGACCGACCGTCCGCCTGATCGCGGCGAGCACGTCCTCCGCGTGCGGGACGACGTACTGCTCCATCACGGGCGCGAACGCGAGCGGCGCGAACTTCGCCCCCACACGCTCGATCGGCGCGTCCAGGTAGTCGAACGCCCGGTACTGCAACACCGCTGCGACCTCGGCGCCGAAGCCCATGCGCGTCACCGCCTCGTGCGCGACGACGGCGCGATTCGTCTTCTTCACCGAGGCGACGAGCGCCTCCTCGTCGAGCGGCTGCAGCGTGCGCGGGTCGACCACCTCGACCGAGATCCCTTGCTCCTCCGCCTTCTGCGCCGCCTCGAGCGAGCGGTGCACGAGCGGGCCGAGCGCGATCACCGTCACGTCCGTGCCCTCGCGAAGGACGCGCGCCTTGCCGAACGGGATCGGCTCGAGCTCCTCCGGCACCTCGCCCTTGACCGGATAGAGCAGGCGATGCTCGAAGACGATCGTCGGGTTCGGGTCGTGGATCGCCGTCCAGAGGATCCCGCGCACGTCCTCGGGCGTCGAGGGGAACGCGACCTTCAGCCCCGGGATGTGCACGAGCCATGCCTCGAGCTGCTGGGCGTGCTGCGCGCCCGGGCTCCAGCCGGCGCCGCCCTGCGTGCGGATCGTCAGCGGCACCTTCAGCTGCCCGCCCGACATATAGCGGTGCTTGGCCGCCTGGTTGACGATCTGCTCCATCGAGAGCGTCAGGAA
>JAICYG010000013.1 GCA_025934335.1 Thermoleophilia bacterium
CAGAAGGCGCATCCGGGCGCGAAGGTGAAGATCGTCTGGACGAACACGAGGTTCGACCCGGCGAAGGAGAAGAAGGCGGCCGAGAGCCTGCACGCCGCCGGCGCCGACGTGATCGGTCAGAACGTCGACAGTCCCTCAGCCGGCCAGTACTCCGAGTCGGCGGGGATCCCGTGGGTCGGCTACGACTCCGACGCGAAGAAGTTCGCGCCGAAGTCCTGGCTCACCGCGGCCGTCTACAACTGGGGCCCGTACTACCTGAAGCGGGTCAGGGCCGCGATGAACGGCACGTGGAAGACCGGCAACTACTACGGCAGCCTCAAGGACGGCTTCACGAAGCTGGCGCCGTTCGGCAAGGGCGTCTCGGCGAAGACGAAGTCGCTGATCGCCCAGCAGGAGAAGCTCCTGAAGGGCGGCAAGTGGAACGAGTTCAGCGGCCCGATCTACGACCAGAAGGGCAAGGTCCGGATCGCGAAGGGCCACCGGCCGTCGTTCAACGACCTCTACTCGATGAGCTACCTGGTCAAGGGCGTGATCGGGAGCCCGAAGGGCTAGACGCAGGTGGGGCGGGCGGGGCCTCGGCTCCGTCCGCCCCTTTTCCATGCCCAGCGCCGTCGAGCTGCGAGACATCACGAAGCGTTTTCCCGGCGTCGTCGCGAACGACGGCGTCCGTTTCGAGGCGGCCGAGGGCGAGGTGCACGCGCTCCTCGGCGAGAACGGCGCGGGCAAGTCGACGCTCTCGAACATCCTGACGGGCCTCTACCGCCCGGACGAGGGCGAGATCGTCCTCTGGGGAGAGCCCGTCTCGTTCGCGTCGCCTCGCGATGCGCTCGACGCGGGGATCGGCATGGTGCACCAGCACTTCCGGCTCGTGCCGCCGTTCACCGTCGCAGAGAACGTGATCCTCGGCGACCACCGCGGCGAGGGGAAGAAGTTCATGGTGCACCCGCGGCGGATCGAGCGGAACGTCGCGGAGCTCGGCAAGCGCTACCGGATCGCCGTCGACCCTCGCGCCCGGATCTGGCAGCTGTCGCTCGGCGAGCAGCAGCGCGTGGAGATCCTGAAGGCGCTGTACCGGCAGGCGCGGATCCTGATCCTCGACGAGCCGACGGCGGTGCTGACGCCGCAGGAGGCAGAGTCGCTGTTCGAGACGCTGCGCGTGATGGCCGACGAGGGCCGGACCGTCATCTTCATCTCGCACAAGCTGCACGAGGTGAAGGCGGTCGCCGACCGCGTGACGGTTCTGCGCGACGGGAGGACGATCGACACCGTCGACACCGGATCGGCGACCCCCCGCTCGCTCGCCGCGCTGATGGTCGGGCGCGAGGTGTCGCTCGCGGAACGCGTCGAGCGCGACGGTGAGATCGGCGCACCCGTACTGGAGGTACGCGGTCTGTGGGCGCACGGCGACCGTGGCGGAGATGCGCTGCGAGGCGTCGACCTGCAGGTGCGGACGGGCGAGATCGTCGCGATCGCAGGGGTCGCCGGCAACGGCCAGCGTGAGCTCGCGGAGACGATCACGGGGATGCGGGCGGCGGCAGACGGGCAGGTGGTGGTCGACGGCCGGCCGCTGCGCGGTGGCGACGCGCGCGAGGCGATCCGCGCGGGCATCGCGCACGTGCCGGAGGACAGGCTGCACACGGGCGTCGCGCCGTCGCTCTCGATCGCCTCGAACGTCGTCCTCAAGTCGTACCGCGGCAAGCAGGTGACCCGCGGCCCGTTGCTCCGGCTGCGGGCGATTCGCGACCACGCGGCAAGCCTCATCCGCCGCTACGACGTCCGCGGCGGCGGCCCGGAACTCCCCGCGCGGCAGCTCTCCGGCGGGAACCTGCAGAAGGTCGTGCTCGCGCGCGAGTTTCACGGCGATCCGCGCGTGCTCGTCGTCGCCTCGCCGACACGTGGGCTCGACGTCGCGGCGATCGAGACCGTCCACCGCTACCTGCGCGACGCAGCCTCGTCCGGCGTCGGCGTGCTCCTGATCTCGGAGGATCTCGACGAGATCCTCGCGCTCGCCGATCGCGTCGCGGTGATCTACGAGGGCGCGATCGTCGGCGAGGTCGACGCGGGCGCGACGACGGTGGAGGAGATCGGGCTCCTGATGGCAGGAGGCGCCGGGTGATCCGGTTCGAGCGCCGGCTGCGGCAGCCGGGGTGGCTCTCCGTCGCCGTGCCGGTCGGCTCCGTGATCGTTGCCTTCGGGCTCATGACCCTCGTGCTGCTCGCGACCGGGCATTCGCCCGGCCATACCTTCTCGCGCCTTCTCGACACCGGCTTCGGCAGCAAGGTGGCGATCAACGAGACGTTCGTCTCCGCGACGCCGCTGCTCTTCACGGGGCTCTGCGCGGCCGTCGCGTTCCGCATGCAGCTCTTCAACATCGGCGGCGAAGGGCAGCTCTATGCAGGTGCGATCCTCGGTGCTGCCGCAGGAATCGCGCTCGGCAACCACTCGGGCTGGCTCTCCGTGCCGGCGATGATCGTCGCGGGCGCGGTCGGCGGCGCGGCGCTTGCGCTCGTGCCGGCGATCCTGCGGGCGTTCCTCTCGACGAACGAGATCATCACCTCGCTGATGCTCAACTACGTCGCGGCGCTCGTCATCAACTACCTGATCTTCGACTCGCAGTCGTACTGGCGCGACACGTCGAGCCCGACGGCGAAGGTGTTCCCGCAGGGGAAGAACCTCCCCGAGGCGGCGAACTGGCCGCTCGCGCACGTCGGCGGGCTGTACCTGCCGTTCGGCCTGCTCCTGGGGGTCGTCCTCGCGGCGGTGATCTGGGTGCTGTACACGCGCACGCGCTTCGGCTTCGAGGTACAGGTGATCGGCGACTCGCCCCGTGCGGCGACGTATGCGGGCATGCGGACACGGCGGAAGATCCTCGCCGTGATGGCGCTGTCGGGCGCCGTCGCGGGGATCGGTGGCGCGAGCCAGGACGGCGACTTCCGGCACACGCTCGATCCGCGCGGGCTCACGGCCGCCGGCTACGGCTATGCGGGGATCGTGATCGCGGCCCTCGGCCGCTACAACCCGTTCGCCGTCTGCCTGATCGCCTTTCTGCTCGGCGGCCTCCAGAACGCGGGCTTCGCGCTGCAGGGCGTCGACTTCCCGTCCGGGCTCGTCGGCGTCATGCAGGGGCTGATCCTCTTCTGCGCGCTCGGCGGCGAGCTGCTCGTCCGCTATCGCGTGCGGCTCGGCTCGCGTGGCGCGCAGCGTGCGGAGGCGACCGCCTGATGCTGGTCGCGGCCGGCGGCATCAACAACGCCGTTCTCGTCGTGGTGCTCGCATCCGCGGTCGTCTACGGGACGCCGCTTCTCTACGCGGCGCTCGGCGAGCTGCTCGCGGAGCGTGCCGGCGTGCTGAACCTCGGCGTCGAGGGGATGATGCTCGTCGGCGCCGTGATGGGATTCTGGGCGGTGCAGCGCACCGGGTCGCTGCTGCTCGCGATCGGAGTGGCGGCGGTCGCAGGAGGCGCGATGGCGCTGATCCACGCCTTCCTCGTCGTGACGCTGCGCGCGAACCAGATCGTCTCGGGGCTCGCGCTGACGATCTTCGCGGGCGCTGCCGGGCTGTCGTCGTACCTCGGCAACGACCTCAACCTCGCCGACCAGCCGGCGAAGCACGCGTTCTCGCCGTTCCTGCCGCGGTCGTGGCGCACGGCGGATGTCGTCGGCCCGGTGCTCCTCAACCAGTCGGCGCTCGTCTATGCGTCGTGGGTGTGTGTCGCGCTCGTGGCGGTGTACCTGAGCAGGACGCGGCCGGGGTTGAACCTCCGTGCCGTCGGCGAGTCGCCCGCTGCGGCCGACGCGATGGGGATCAACGTCGTCGCGTACCGCTACGTGCATACGGTTGTGGGGGGTGCGTTCGCGGGCGTCGGCGGGGCGTGCTTCTCGCTCGCGATCACGCCGCAGTGGGTCGACGGCCTCACGTCGGGCGCGGGCTGGATCGCGATCGCGCTCGTGATCTTCGCGTTCTGGCGGCCCACGCTGTGCCTCGTCGGCGCGTACTTCTTCGGAGCGTTCTCGGGCATCCCGTTCACGTTCCAGGCGCGCGGCATCCTGAGCGGCGTCCCGCCGGAGCTCTTCCAGTCGCTCCCGTACGTGATGACGGTCGTCGTGCTCGTGCTCGTCTCGAGCGCGGGCGCCCGGCGCCGCCTCGGCGCCCCGGCCTCTCTGGGCACGCCCTACGTGCGCGAAGAGCGGTGACCCTGCGTCTGAGCCGGCTCTGACGTGCGCCCGAGGAAGCTCAGAGCAAGGTCTGACGCCACCGCCCCCCACGGCCGAAGAGACTTGTCCGAAGCGCGGTGCGGGTTTGCAGGGAAAGTGACATGTTCGTGACGAAGCTGTAACGGTCCAGCATTGAGCCGGCCGTCCCCGGCGGCCGTCAGCGCAGGGCGAGCAGGAGGAGCGGCAGGATGCCGGCCGCTGCGGCCGTGGTCGTAATCGCCGTGGCCACTGCCTCGCGGCCGTCGTAGCCGTACAGGCGACTCAGCGTCAGCATCGAGTAGTACGACGGCGCGAAGGCGAGCAGCCAGGCGGCGGCAGGCGGGTGCACGCCGAGCAGGTAGAGAAGCGTCAGCCCGAGCGTCGCCGGCACGAAGCGGAAGAGCGCGCCGAGGAGCGCCTGCCGCGCGTGCACCGCCTGCGGACGCGTGCTCGGAAGCGCTGCGCCGATCAGCAGCATGTTCGCGACCGCCGAGGCGATGCCGATGCGCGGCAGCCACGACGCGAGCGCGTCGGGTCGTCCGAGTAGCCCGTGCAGCACGAGCCCGCAGACGAGCGCCGCGGCGGGCGCGTAGTCGACGAGCGCGGTGCGGGCCGCCTGCGGTGTCGGGGCGAAGCGCCGGAGCCGCGACGTGAGCACGAGCCCGCGCGGGAACGACATCTGGTCGAACACCGCGACGAAGCTGACGGCCGCGGGTCCGAGGAAGAGCCCGGCGATCGGGATCGCCCAGATGCCCGTGTTCGAGGAGCTCGCGGTGAGCGAGACGTGTCGTGTGCCGCCGCGCTCGTTCACGAGCCCCCCGGCGAAGACGCCTGCGGCCTCGGCGGCGATGAGGGTCGCCATCGCGGCGACCGCGTCGAAGCGCGGGACGAACACGAGCCCGGCCGCGAGCGCGAGCGGCGTCGCGAGCAGCAGCATCTGCGCCCGCACGAGCCGCGGGAGGACGTGGGCGAGGCGGCGCCGCACGGCGAACCCGCACGGCACGCCGCAGGCGACGAGCAGCAGCGTCAAGGTCGATCCGGAGAAGGGGCCGCGAGCACGACACCCGCAGCCGAACTCTCACAAGGTAGCGAACCGCCGGCTACAGCTCGCGGAAGGAGATCGGCTGCGCGCCCTCCCAGAGCGTCAGCCGGCCGAGCTCCTTCAACTGCTCCGTGCCTTCGACGACCGTGGCGAAGTGGTTCGCCCACAGGTGCCCCGCCTTCGACGCGAACGAGCAGTAGCCGTACGGGAAGAGCAGCTCCGTCTCCGACTGCCCACCCGGGTACAGCGCGAGCTCGCCGGGGTGCGGGTACGACGTCGCGTTCTCCGGGCCGATGCCGAAGTCGCGCTCGCCCCACGGGATCCAGTTCGACTCGCCGCTCCAGCGGCAGTGGATGATCCGCTCCTCCATCGGCAGCGACGCCCTGAACGCCGCCACCGTCTTCGGCGCGAGCTCCTCCTCCCAGCGCGCGACGAAGCGCATGCCCGCGGCGACGATCTCCAGCACGCGCGTGACCCTACCTGCTGCGCGCGAGAGCGGTCAGCTTGCGAACCGTGTTGACGTTCCGTGCCGTCACGTCGGCGCCGTCCCAATCGACCGTGTAGCGCGGCGCGAGATCCTTGCGGAGCGCGTGCCAGAGCTTCTCGCCCGGCTCGTCGAGCAGGAACCCGACGTCCGACTTCTGCTCCTTGTCGTTCCCCCACTCGTCGGGGATGCGTCTGCACAGCGCCTCCATCTGGGCCAGCGAACGGACGGCCACGCGCCGCCCGAGAGCCTCTTCGAGCTCGCGCGTCAGCATCTTCGCCCCTCGTCGGTCGCGGAAGATGACGTTGCCGGAGTTGATGTAGGTCGAGACGTCCGTGCAGCCGAGCTCCTCGAAGCGCGCCTTGAGCTCGCGCATGTCGACCTTCGACCGGCCGCCGACGTTCACGCCTTTCACCAGCGCGACGTAGACGCTCACCGGATGACGAGCGCGATCGCGACGATCGCCGCCGCAGCGACGCCGAGCAGCGGCCAGACGTTCAGCCCGCGGTGGCGCAGGTTGAAGTAGTGGCGGACGAGCGCCCCGACCGCCATCAGAGCGACGAGCACGATCCAGCCGTTCGCGTGCCCGTACGTGAACGGGAAGTGGTTCGAGAGCATCGCGAAGAGCACCGGTAGCGTCAGGTAGTTGTTGTGCACCGACCGCGTCTTCCCGTCCCTGTTCCAGCGCGGGTCGGGCGCCTGCCCGCCCTCCTTCGCCCGGACGAGCTTCCAGTGGTTCGGGATGATCACGAAGAAGACGTTGCCGACCATCATCGTTCCGATCATCGCGCCGACCTGTAGATACGCCGCCCGCGCCGCGAACAGCTCCCACGCGCCCCACGCGGACAGGCACACGAACCCGAAGACGAGCACCGCGAGCACGCCCTCGTCGTCGGCGAACGCGCGGCAGAGCCCGTCGTACACGAGCCACGCGATCACGATCCCGGCCACCGAGATCGCTATCGCCTCCCACGCCGACAGGTCGGCGACGGAACGGTCGATCAGGTACGAGGTCGCGTGGGAGTAGTAGACGACGATGAAGAGCGCGAAGCCCGAGAGCCACGTCGTGTACGCCTCCCACTTGAACCAGTGCAGCGGCTCCGGCAGCTGCTCGGGTGCGAGGCGGAACTTCTCGACGCGGTAGAAGCCGCCGCCGTGGATCTCCCACGCCTCGCCGCCGATTCCGCGCTCTGCGTCGCGGGGGTCCTTCGGTGGCTCGAGATGGTTGTCGAGCGCGATGAAGTAGAACGACGCGCCGATCCAGGCGATCGCCGCGGTCACGTGCAGCCAGCGGAAGAGCAGGTTGCCCCAGCCCCACCAGTAGTCGCTGAGCGCTACGACGTACGCCATCGGTCGATCGCTATCGAGACGAGCTCGTCCACTGCCGTCGACAGCTCTTCCTCGCGCGTCCGCTGCATCCTCTCCCGCAGGATGGGGACGATCTCGCGCCGCGGGCGCCGGTTGACGAACACCACGAAGCGGAACCCGAACCGCTCCTCGTACGCTGCGTTCAGCCGAGCCAGCTCGGCGAGCACCTCGGGCTCGTCGTCGGCCCCCTGCTCGCGACGCGACCGCTCCGACGTCGCCTTCGCACCGATGGCCGGATGCGCGTCCAGGATCTCCTTTTTCTCCTCGTCCGGGAGCCTCTCGGCCACCTCGCGGGCACGACCGAGAGGGTCGTCGAGCGGGGCGAGCTTCTCGACGAAGCGCGTCCGCCCCTCGAAGAGCTCCGCGAGCTGATCGACGCTCAGCTGCCGCGGTAGGTCGCGCACGCGTACGACGAGACGAGGAGGGGGACGTGGTAGTGCCCGTGGCCGAGCTCGATCTCCAGCTCGACCCGCTTGAAGAACGGCGACGCCGGATAGAACACGATGCGGTACGTGCCCGGGCCGGCCTCGGCCAGCTCGCGGATCCTGCCGTCTCCGTCCGTGACCCCCTCGCCCGCGAGCGACCCATCGGTGCCGTAGAGCTCGACGCGGATGCCCGCGGCAGGCGCGCCGCGCTCGGTGTCGAGGACGTGGGTGGAGACGGTCGTCATGCGGCCCAGAGCCTCGCCGCCTGCTTGCGATGCTCGCGCGCGATCTCCTCCTCGCTCGCCCGCACGAGCGCACCCGCGTGCACGACCTCCTCGCCGCCGACGAGCAAGGTCTCGACGCGGTGCGGCCCGCTCAGGACGAGGTTCGCGACGAGGTCCTCGGCGCCGCCGAACGAGAGACCGTCCGTGCGCCAGATCGCGAGGTCGGCTCGCTTCCCCGGGGCGAGGGCGCCGATGTCGTCGCGACGCAGCACCTCGGCGCCGCCGCGGGTCGCGAGCCGCAGCGCGTCGCGTGCAGTCAGCTCCTCCGGGCCGCCGCGGCCGCGTGCGACGAGCAGCGCGTTCTTCACGTCGACGAAGAGATCGCTCCGCTCGTTCGAGGCGCTGCCGTCGACCCCGAGCCCTACGCGCACACCTGCGTCGAGCATGGGCCGCACCGGTGCGACGCCGGCCCCGAGTCTCAGGTTCGAGGTCGGGCAGTGGGCGACGCCGACACCGGCGCGCGCGAAGCTCTGCACGTCGCCGTCGGAGAGGTGCACGCAGTGCGCGCACCAGACGTCGTCGCCGAGCCAGCCGACGCGCTCCAGGTACTCGACGGGCGTGCACCCGTACAGCTCGCGGCAGTACGCATCCTCCTCCACCGTCTCCGCGAGATGCGTGTGGAGCTGCAGACCGAGCCGGCGGGCGAGCGCGGCCGACTCCTCCATCAGCCGCGCCGTCACGGAGAACGGCGAGCACGGCGCGACGGCGACCTGCACCATCGACCCGTCTGCCAGCCCGTGCAGACGCTCCGTGTCCGCGAGGATCGCGTCGATGTCCTCGACGAGCGAGTCCGGCGGCAGGCCGCCGTCCGACTCACCGAGGTCCATCGAGCCGCGCGAGGCGACGAGCCGTACGCCCAGCTCCCGGGCGGCGCGAATCTCGGCCTCGACGAGCCCGGAGACGCCGCGCGGGAACACGTAGTGGTGGTCGAAGACGGTGGTGCAGCCCGACAGCGCCAGCTCCGCGAGACCGCAGCGGGCGGCCGCGTACTCCATCTCGTCGTCGATGCGAGCCCAGCGCGGGTAGAGCGTCTTCAGCCACGTGAACAGGTCGGCCTGCTGCGCCCGCGCGCGCGTCAGCGTCTGGTACAGGTGATGGTGCGTGTTGACGAAGCCCGGCGTGACGACCGCGCCGTGCAGGTCCTCCGCGCCGGCCGGCGCGTCGCCCGAGCCGACCTCCGCGACGAAGCCGTCCTCGATGCGCACCCAGCCGCGCTCGTGCTCCGTCCCGGCGTCGTCCATCGTGACGACCCACGCGTTCGCGAGGATCACGCGGACAGCTCCACCAGCTCGAACCGGTCGACGTCGACGAGCCCCCGGTCGGTGAGCTTCAGCGACGGGATCACCGAGAGCGCGAGGAACGACAGGTGCTGGAACGGCGCCTCGAGCGTGCAGCCGAGCGTCCGGGCCGCGTCTGCGAGCGCGTGCGACTGCGCGACGACCTCCTCGAGCGGCGCGTCCGAGAGCAGGCCCGCGACCGGCAGCGGTAGCTCCGCGAGCACCTCCGCGCCGTCGACGACCACGATGCCGCCGCCGCGGTTCGCGAGGCGCCGCACGGCCGCCGCCATCGATGCGTCGTTCATGCCGACGACGACGACGTTGTGCGCGTCGTGCGCGACACTCGACGCGATCGCGCCGCGCTGGAGCCCGAAGCCGCGCACGAGACCGAGGCCGACGCGGCCCGTGCCGAGGTGGCGCTCGACCACCGCGATCTTCGCCAGGTCCTGCGCGGAGTCGGGGAGCGCCTCGCCTGCGCGCACGGGCGGGGACGCGACGAGCGAGTCCGTGACGATCTGGCCCGGGACGATCCCGATCACGCGTGCCTCGCCGCCCCCGAACTCGAGGCGGAACATCTCGGGCCCGAAGGCGCCGATGCGAACGGTGTGGCGCACCCAGTCGGGCACCGCCGCGCGCGGGAACTCCGCCACCGGTCGGCCGTTCTTGAGCACCGCATCCGGCACGAACCGCTCGAGGTCGGGCAGGAGGACGAGGTCGGCGCGGTACCCGGGCGCGACCGCGCCGAGCCCCTGCAGCCCGTGCCAGAGCGCCGGGTTGAGCGTGGCGCAGACGAGCGCGTCCTCGGCCGGGATGCCGAGCTCGACCGCGTCGCGCACCATCGAGTTGATGTGACCGTCCGCAGCTATGTGCTCCGGTTCGCGATCGTCGGTGCAGAACGCGATCCTGCCCGGGCCGTACTCGGCGAGCAGCGGCAGCAGGGCCTCCAGGTTGCGCGCGGCGCTCGCCTCGCGAATCAGCAGCCACATCCCGGCCCGCAGGCGCTCGCGCCCTTCCTCGGCGGTGTACGCCTCGTGGTCGGAGCCGATCCCGGCCGCCGCGTACGCGTTCAGCTCGCGGCCGAGCACCCCTGGCGCGTGGCCGTCGACGTGGCGCGCGAGGGCGAGCTTCTCGAGCTCGGAGTCGGCGCCGCCGATCACGCCGGGGAAGTTCATCATCTCGGCGAGCCCGATCACGCGGCGGCGGCGGAGCAGCGCGTCGAGGTCTCCCGGCGTCAGGTCGCGGCGGGGCGACTCGAAGCTCGAGGCCGGGACGCACGACGAGGCCATGAAGTAGACGTCGAGCGGCACCTCGCTGCACAGGTCGATCAGCCAGTGGACGCCGTCCGTTCCGAGCACGTTCGCGATCTCGTGCGGGTCGGCGACGACCGCGGTCGTCCCGAACGGGAGCACGAGCCGCGCGAACTCGTCGACGAGCAGCTTCGACGACTCGAGGTGCATGTGCGCGTCGATGAAGCCGGGCACGACGTACCGTCCCGACGCGTCGAGCGTCTCGTCGCCCTCGTAGTGGCCGAGCCCGGCGACGTGCCCGTCGACGATCGCGACATCGGTCTCGAGCCACTCGCGCGTGAACACCGAGAGCACGCTGCCGCCTCGGATAACGAGGTCGGCCGGCTGCTCGCCGCGCGCGACCGCAAGCCTCCTCGAAAGGGGTGCGCCCATTGTCCGAGAACCGTACCCTTCGACTCGTGGACGTCCTAACGCCGACGACGCTCGTGGAGGCTCTGCGCCTGAAGGCGGAGCACCCCGACGCCTGGGCGATCCAGGGCGGGACCGACCTGATGGTGGCGCTCAACTTCGACCGCGCGCGCCCCGAGCGGGTGCTGAACCTGAACGAGGTGCGCGAGCTGCGCGGCTTCACGCGCCAGAACGGCTCATTGCGTCTTGCCTCCGGGCTCACGTATGCGGAGATCGAGCACGGGGAGCTCCGCGACGAGCTGCCCGCGCTCGCCGAGGCGTCGCGCACGGTCGGCTCGCCGCAGATCCGCAACCGCGGCACGATCGGCGGCAACCTCGGCACCGCGTCGCCCGCCGGCGATGCGATTCCGCCGCTCGCGGTCGAGCGAGCGGAGGTCGAGTGCGCGTCCGTCCGCGGCACACGACGTGTTCCCGTCACGGACTTCATCACGGGCGTGAAGCGGAACGCGCTCGAGCAGGACGAGCTGATCACCGCCGTCTGGCTGTCCCCGTCGCGCGCGCCGCAGACGTTCATGAAGATCGGCCCGCGGAACGCGATGGTGATCGCCGTCGTCTCGCTCGCCGTCGCCGCCGACGACGAGCTGCGCGCGTGCTTCGGGTCCGCGGCGCCGCGGCCCGTGCTGGTGACCGCGCCGCGGGACGAGGCCTCCTCGTTCCCCGAGCGGGTGGCCGAGGCGGCGGCGCCGATCGACGACGTGCGCGGCAGCGAGCGCTACCGCCGGCACGCGCTGCGCGTCCTCACCGAGCGCGCCCTGAAGCGGGTGCTTGCTTGAGAGTCTCGCTCACGATCAACGGCGAGCGCCACGAGGCCGACTGCTGGGAGGGCGAGTCGCTCCTCTTCGCGCTGCGCGAGAAGCTCGGCTTCCCCGGCTCGAAGAACGCGTGCGAGCAGGGTGAGTGCGGCTCGTGCTCGGTCCTCTATGACGGCACGCTCGTCTGCGCCTGCCTCGTGCTCGCCGCGCAGGCGGACGGGCACGAGGTGACGACTGTCGAGGGACTCGCCGAAGGTGAAGAGTTGCACCCGGTGCAGCAGGCCTTCGTCGACGCGGGCGCCGTGCAGTGCGGGTTCTGCACGCCGGGGCTCGTCGTCGCAACCGCGGACCTGCTGCGGCGGAGCCCGGATCCCTCGGACGACGAGATCCGCGAGGCGCTCTCCGGCAACCTCTGCCGCTGCACCGGCTACGCGAAGATCTTCGATGCGGTGCGAGCGGCGGCGCGCTCATGACGCAGGCCGTCAGGCAGCTGCAGGTCGGCCGCGTGGGCGAGCTCGTGCCGCGCGTCGACGCACCGCCGAAGGTGAAGGGCGAGTTCGCGTACGCGAGCGACCTCGTCGTGCCGGGGATGCTCTGGGGGCACACGCTGCGCAGCCCGTGGTCGCATGCACGGATCGTGTCGATCGACATCTCCGAGGCAGTGTCGATGCCCGGCGTGCATGCGGTGCTTACGCACGACGACGTGCCGGGCCAGAAGACGTACGGGCTCGAGTTCCCCGACCAGCCGGTGCTGGCGATCGACCGTGTCCTCTACTACGGCGAGCCGGTCGCGCTCGTCGCCGCGGAGCATCCCGAGCAGGCGCGGCGGGCGGCGGACCGGATCCGCGTCGAGTACGAGCCGCTCGAGCCGGTCGCGGACATGGAGCGCGCGCTCGACTCGCCCGACCTGCATCCCGAGAAGCCGACGCGCGGTCACGGCTACCGCGAGGACGACCGGGCGAACGTCGTGCGCCACCTGGTGATCCGCCACGGCGACCCCGACGCGGAGGGCGACGTCTCTGTCAGCGGCTACTACGAGGTCGGCAGCCAGGACCAGGCCTTCCTCGGGCCCGAGTCGGGGCTCGCGGTGCCCGACGGCGAGGGCGGCGTCGACATCTACGTGGCGACGCAGTGGCTGCACGTCGACCGCGCGCAGGTGGCGCCGTGCCTCGACCTGCCGCTCGAGCAGGTGCGAATCCACCTGGCCGGTGTCGGAGGCGCGTTCGGCGGCCGCGAAGACCTGTCGATGCAGATCCACGGCGCCCTGCTCGCGCTGCACACGAGCCGGCCCGTGAAGATCGTCTACGACCGCGAGGAGTCGTTCACCGGCCACGTGCACCGCCATCCCGCGCGCATGTGGTGCGAGCACCGCGCGAGACGCGACGGCAAGCTCGTCAACGTTCGCTTCCGGATCCTGCTCGACGGCGGCGCGTATGCCTCGTCGTCGACGGCCGTCGCGTCGAACGCCGCGTCGTTCGCGCTCGGCCCGTACGAGTCGCCGAACGCGCTGATCGAGTCGACGGCCGTCTACACGAACAACCCGCCGTGCGGCGCCATGCGCGGCTTCGGCGCCGTCCAGACCTGCTTCGCCGCGGAGGCGCAGATGGACCGGCTCGCCGCCGCGCTCGGCATCGATCCGGTGGAGCTGCGCCTCCTGAATGCGCTGAAGCCGGGCGACGTGCTGCCGACGGGCCAGGCGATCACCGGCTCCATGCCGGTCGCCGAGTGCATCCGGGCCGCGGCCGCGCTCGCGCCGCCGGCGCCGGAGCCGCTGCCGCGCGACGTGATCCGGCTCCCCGGCGGCGCCGGCAACACGACGAACGGCGACGGCGTCCGGCGCGGCGTCGGCTTCGCCGTCGGCTTCAAGAACATCGCGTACTCGGAGGGCTTCGACGACTACTGCGCGGCCCGCGTGCGGCTCTCACCGGACGCCTGGGCGGAGGTGCACTGCGCGGCGGCGGAGGTGGGGCAGGGTGTGACGGGAGTGATCCTGCAGGTCGCGCGCACCGAGCTCGGCATCGACGACGTGCGACTCGCGCCGGGCCAGACGGCGACGGTCGAGTCGGCCGGCTCCGCGTCGGCGTCGCGCATGACGTGGATGGCCGCCGGTGCGGTGCGCGACGCGTGCCGTGCAGCCCTGGAGGAGCAGGCGCGCCGCCCCGGCGAGGAGGTCGACGTCGAGCGGATCTACCGCCACCCGCGCACGACGCCGCTCGATCCCGAGACGGGGCAGATCACCGGCGAGCGCGCGCACGTGGCGTTCGCGACGTGCGCCATGAAGGTGGTGACGGAGGTCGACGTCGACCTCGGCCTGACGCGCGTCGTCTGGATCGGCGCGGCGCAGGACGTCGGCAGGGCGGTGAACCCGCAGCAGGTCGAGGGGCAGATCGAGGGCGGCACCGCGCAGGGGCTCGGGCTCGCGCTGATGGAGGAGATCCAGACCCGCGACGGCCTGATCACGAATGCCAGTTTCACCGACTACCTGATCCCGACGGCGCTCGACATGCCGCCGGTCGAGTCGGTGCTGATCGAGGACCCGGAGCCCGACGCGCCCTACGGCGTCAAGGGCGTCGGCGAGCCGCCGACCGTCGTCTCGAGCGCCGCGATCGCCTCGGCGTTGCGCGATGCCACGGGACGTGAGCTCACGCGCATCCCGGTCCGGCCGGACGACATCTGCCTCTGAGTCCTACGCGACGAGCGTTCCCGGCTCGACGTCGCCGTCGGGCCGGAGCAGGCGCGGACCGCCGTGCGAGCGGGCGGCGAGCACGATCGCCTCGTCGTCATCAAGCGAGACGACGACGAGCGTGCCCTCCAGCTCGTCCTTCGCATAGGCGCCGGGCTCCATCTGCGCCTGCCGGATGCCGCGCCCGCCGAGGTCGACGTCAACGAGGTACGACGGCCCACGCGCGCCCGGGTGATCCGAGACCGAAACGACGCGGCCGGCATAGAGCTCCACCTCGGGAACGTAGCGAACGCCCTCGTCGGGAGGCGGTGCCGTACCCGGCTCCTTGCGCACCACGGCCGCCACGGCGAAGACGACGATGACCGCCCCGACGAGGAGGCGCCAGGTCAGGTGCTCACCGCGGAAGAGCACACCGAGCCCGATCGCGATCACCGGGTTCACGTACGCGTACGTCGAGACGAGCCCGAGCGGCGCGTTCGCGAGCAGCCACACGTACGCCGTGTAGCCGACGAGCGAGCCGAACACGACGAGGTAGACCCAGCCGGCGATCGACCCCGCCGACGGCGAGAAGCCGTGAACCGTGAATGCGGCCATCGGCAGCATCACGAATCCGCCCGCGAGCATCTCGAGCGAGGTCGCCGCGAACGGGTCGGCCGGCATCTCGACGCGCGCCGACAGGTACGAGCCCGTCGCCCACATCACGGCGGAGCAGAAGCAGAGCGCGATGCCCCACCACTTCGCGCCGCCCGACGGCTGCGCCAGCACGGCGACGCCCGCGAAGCCGATGCCGATGCCGGCCAGCACCTGCCAGGGCAGCCGCTCTCGCGTCAGTCGCAACACCGCGACCCAGAGAGGTACCGAGGCGATGATCAGCGACGCGAGCCCCGTCGGCACGTTGCGTTCAGCGAAGAAGAGAATCGAGTTCGCGCCGGGGAGCAGGCACCCGATCACCAGGCAGGAGAGCGCCGCGCGCCGGGAGACGCGCAGCGACCCGCCGCGCGCGACGACGATCAGCGCCATGATCGAGCCCGACGCGATGAAGCGCGTCGAGGCGGCGAAGAGCGGCGGGATCGTGCGGCCGGCGTAGTAGATGCCGAGGTAGGTCGAGCCCCAGATCACGTAGACCGTGAGCAGCGCGGCCCAGACCTTGCTTCCTCGCGTCACGCGTTACCGAACGAGCGAGAGTGCCGCGCCGATTCCCAGGAGGCCGATGCCGACCGCGCGGGCGGGCGAGATGCCGATCTGCTCCACGCCGAACAACCCGAAGCGGTCGATCACGGCGCCCATCACGAGCTGGCCCGCGATCAGGATCCCGATCACGGCCGTCGCGCCGATCCGCGGCTGCGCGAAGGTGATCGAGGTGACGACGGTGAAGCCCATCAGGCCGCCGATCCACATCCACACGGGCGTGCTGCCGAGCTGGCGAAGCCCGCCGATCCCGCCGCGTGCCGCGAGCATCACCGCGATGGAGATGACGAGCTGGATCGCGGTGGAGAACGCCAGCGCCTCGAGCACGCCGATGCGCCCGCCGAAGCGGCCCATCACCGCGACCTGGACGGAGCCGGCGAGGCCGCCCAGGACCGCGAGCAGAACCGCGAGCCCGCTCACGAAGTAGTGTCCTCGACCATGATCAGAGCAGTCGTACTCTACGAGGGGGACGTCGACCCGCAGCGCTACGCCGAGCACCTGCCGATCGCGCGCCGCGTACCGGCAGACGCTTTCCGCCACGGGACCGTTTTCGGCGCGCCGTTCGGCGAGCCGGCGCATCGCTACTACGCCGAGTTCGAGTGGCCCGACCGCGCCGCCTTCGACGCTGCCATGTCATCGCCCGAATGGCTCGAGTCCGGCCAGGACGCGATGGCGATGGGCGTGCGGTTCAGCGTCGAGTTCGTCGAGCTCGAGGGTTAGAAGGCGGGCCGGCGCTTCTCGCGCACGGCCGCGACGCCCTCGTGGACGTCGGGGCCGGTCATGTCGAGGAACTCGAGCGCGAGCGACGCGTCGAACGCCGGCCCGGCCAGGCGCAGCCAGTTGTTGAGCGCGAGCTTCGTGTGGCGAATCGCCCGCTGCGAGCCCTCGGCGAGCTGCACCGCCACGGCGAGCGCGCGCTCCTCGAGCTCGTCGGCAGGGACGCACAGCGAGACGAGTCCGATCCGCTCCGCCTCCGCGCCGTCGAGCGGCTCGCAGAGGAGCAGGTGGTACTTCGCCTTCGCGAGCCCGCAGAGGAGCGGCCAGACGATCACGGCGTGATCGCCGGCGGCGACGCCGAGCTTCGTGTGGCCGTCGACGATGCGCGCGTCCGGGGTCGCGATCGAGACGTCGGCGAGCAATCCGACGGCGAGGCCCGCGCCGACCGCGGGGCCGGTGATCGCCGAGACGATCGGCTTCGGGCAGTCGATGACGTTGTAGACGAGGTCGCGCGCCTCGTGGAAGACGCGCAGCCGCGTCGCCTCGTCGCTTGCGATCTCGAGCACGAGGTCGAGGTCGCCGCCCGAGCTGAACGCCCCGTCCGCGCCGCGAACGAGCACCGCGCGCGTGTCCTCGTCGTCGCCGATCGCCTTCCAGACCTCCGCCAGCTCGCGGTGCACCGTGCCGCTGACCGCGTTCAGCCGGCCCTCGGCGCGCAGCGTCAACCGGAGGACGTGCGGCGCGGGCCGGTCGAGCTCGAGCGACGGAAACGCGGCGTAGCGATCCACCCGGCGGATTATGGTGGGCGGGATGGAGGTCGAGGTCACGCAGGAGGCGGGCGTCCTCACGATCACGCTCAACCGCCCCGACGTGCTGAACGCGCTCAACCGCGCAGTGCACCAGGGCATCCACGACGGCCTGATGCAGGCGAAGGCCGACGACTCCGTGCGCGCGGTCGTGATCACCGGGGCGGGCCGGGGCTTCTGCGTCGGGCAGGACCTGCAGGAGTTCACGTCGGGCGCCGGCGACGTCGCCGCGAACCTGCGCGAGAACTACCACCGCAACGTGCTCGCGATCCGCGCGCTCGAGAAGCCGGTGATCGCGGCGGTCAACGGTGCTGCCGCCGGCGCGGGGATGTCGCTCGCCCTCGCGTGCGACGTCCGGATCGCGGCGCGCTCGGCGAGCTTCGTGCCGGCATTCATCAAGATCGGGCTCGTCCCCGACTCCGGCGGCACGTGGCTCGTGCGCCGCTTGCTCGGCACGGCGCGCGCGTTCGAGTGGCTCACGACCGGCCGCCGGCTCGGCGCCGACGAGGCGCGCGACTGGGGGCTCGTCTCGGAGGTGGTCGACGACGATGAGCTTCCCGAGCGCATGCACGAGGTCGCCGCGCTCTTCGCCGCGATGCCGACGCGTGCGGTCTGGCAGACGAAGCGCCTCCTCGACGAGGCCGAGACGTCGACGTTCGCCGAGCAGCTCGAGCTCGAGGCATCGACGCAGGCGGAGCTCACGCACACGTCCGACTTCGCCGAGGGCGTTCGGGCGTTTCACGACAAGCGTGACACGACGTTCACCGGCGCCGCGCCGGCGTGGCCGCACCCGATCCGCCTGACCGTCGCCGACGACCTCCGGCGCTTCCGGCTGACGGTGGCGCTGCGCTGGCTGCTCGCGTTGCCGCACCTGCTCGTGCTCGCCGCGTGGACGTACCTGCTCCTGCCGGTCGCGCTCGTCGACTGGGTGATCGCGCTCGTCACGGGCCGCCCGGCTGCGGGAGTCGCCGCCTGGCTGACGCGCTTCGTCCGCTACCAGACGCACGTCTACGCCTACCTCTACCTCGTCGCCGACCCGTACCCGCGCTTCCGCGGCTGGGCCGGCACGTACCCGATCGACCTCGCCGTCGACCCGCCCGGCCCGCAACCCCGCTGGAAGACACTCCTCCGGATCGTGCTGGTGCTGCCGGCGTACGTCCTGATGACGGTGCTGCAGTACGTGCTCGCGATCGTCTCGTTCCTCGGCGCCGTCTACGCGCTCGCGCTCGGCCGCTACCCGCGCGGCATTCGCGACCTGAGCGCGTACGCGCTGCGCTACACCGCGCAGACGTGGGGCTACCTGCTGCTCCTCACCGACCGCTACCCCACGCTCGCCCAGAATTAGAGGCGCCCCGGCGCGACGAGCCAGAGCGCCGCGACGGCGGCCGCCAGCGAGACCGGGACGAGGACGGCGCCGATCCGCGAGTACGCGCGCACCGACGGGTCGGCGCCGAGGCCGCGCGCGACGCGCAGCCACAGGAACGCCGAGAGCGACCCCGTCACCGCGAGGTTCGGGCCCAGGTTCAGGCCGAGCAGGAGGGCGCGTGGATGCGCGGGCGGGCTGGGCGTCAGCAGCACCGCCGCGGGGAGGTTGTTGACGCACAGGGCCGCCACGGCGCCGGCCGCGGCCGTGCCGATGCGGCCGAAACGATCGAGCAGGCGCGCCGGGCCGCGCCACCAGCGACCGACCGCGCCGAGCGCGACCGCGGCCACGAAGAGGCCGAGCAGCACGCGCAGGTCGATCGCGGCGGCGATGCGCTCCCGCTCGACGCGCGCCGTGAGCACCGCCGCCGCCCCGGCCGCGAGAACCGGCAGCGCCGGCGACGGCAGCACCAGCACGAGCGCCGTCACGACGCCGACCGCCACGCCGCCGATGCCGAGCCGCGCCTGCATCGGCGTGGTACCTCTCGAGGCGGGCGCCGCGAGCTCGCGGCGGAAGACGGCCACGAGGACGAGCGTCGTCGCGACGACGGAGGCGATCGCCGCGGGCCACATCCGCGATAGGAACAGCGCGCCGGACCCGTCGTGCCCGTGCAGGACGATCAGGTTCGTCAGGTTCGACCCCGGCAGGAAGAGCGACGCCGCGTTCGACATGAACACCGCCCCGTAGAGGAACGGCGCCTCGGCGATGCCGCGCGACCGCGCCAGGTGCACCAGCACCGGCGTGAGGAAGAACACCGAGGTGTCGAGGTTGAGGACCGCGGTCACGCAGGCGACGAGCGCGAGCGACAGCAGGTACGAGGTGCGCGTCCCGCCGGGCACGCGCGCGAGCAGCCCGCCGGCGGCGGCGAAGAGCCCGTCCTCCTCCGCGACGACGCCGACGAGGAGCAGTCCGGCGACGAGCGCGAACGCCGGCCAGACCTGGCCCGCCGCGTGCCAGGCACCGGCCATCGGCGGAGCGTATGCGCTACTCGATCAGCCCCGGCCCGACGTAGTCGGTGCCGGGCACCACGACGTGGTGCGTCACCCAGTTGCGGCTGAGGGCGTCGGGGAACGTCGGCGCGTTCGCGACGACGACCGGCAGATCGAGCGACGCGCGATGGCCGTGCCGGTCGCGCGCGTAGACGACGAGCCGGTGACCGCCCTCATCCTGCGCGGTCGTGTCCCAGACGAGCGAATACGGCGCCGTCGAGTCGCGGCTGACCGGCTTCCCGTCGGCATAGAGCATGACGCGGTCGACGGGCTCGTTCAGCCGCGCGCCGAGCCGGAGCATCCCCTGCACGGCGCCGCCCGCGACGGCGCCGACGACGCGCAGCCGGAGCGGCGGGTTCGCCACGCGGACCGGGATCCGCTTGCGGACGCGGTAGCGGTGCGTGCCGTAGGCGCGGACGGTCAGCATGTGCCGCCCGTTCGGCACGGTGCGCGAGTCCCAGCCGACGGTGCGGTGGAACGAGAACGGCCACGTGTGGTCCGTGTACAGCACCTTCCCGTCGACCATGAACTCGACCTTCCAGATGTGCCGGCTCGCGCGCCGCCACGCATCGATGCCCGACCACCAGAGCACCTTCCCGCGCAGCCTCGCTCCGCGGTCGACGACCGGCCGCGTCGGACGTGGCGTCGCGCGCGGCGCGGGCGAGTCGCGGAGCGTCATCGAGTGCACGAACGTCGGCAGCACCCGGTTCTTCGAGTAGAAGCGGACGAGCTTCATGTAGTACCGCCAGTTCCAGTACGGGCCCGGATCGGTGTGGTGCGAGACACCGCCGTAGAGGCCGCGGTGGCGGGGGTCGGGGACCTCGGCGTGGCCGACGATGTGCCGCCGGTCGAGCGGCACCCCCCAGCGGTGCGCGAGGTACGCGACGAGCTTCGCCGAGGCCTGGTACTCCGCCTTCGTGTACGAGCCGCGCCGGTCGGCCCAGCCCTCGTGCTCGATCCCGATCGAGTGGAGATTCCAGCGGCTGTTCCCCGAGTGCCAGGCCACGTCCCTGATCGGCACGAGCTGCACGATCTGTCCCCGGCGCGAGACGACGAAATGCGCGGACGCCTCGCGCCTCGCGTTCTGCAGCGCGCGGACGGAGCCGATGAACCGTCCCTCCGTGTCGTGGATGACGATCCGGTCGATCGTCTTCGCCGTGCGGTTCGTCTCGGTCTTGTTCGGCGTGTGCCGGACGAGGACGCGCAGGCTCCCCGCCCAGGCGGCGGAGGCACAGACGGCGGCGGTCAGCAGCAGCACGGCCGCGATCGCCACGTGAACCACCTTGCGAGACCCCATCGTGCTTTCGACAGGAATAGCGCAGGTTTCGGCGTATTCTCTCCCCCTTTTGGGGGAGGTGATGTGTGGCTTCCTGCGCAGGCGGTAGCGTCGCCACGTGGACGCGAGCACGATCGCGGCGCTTGCGGGCGAGCTCGTCCGGACGGAGTCCGTCAACCCGGCGCTCGCTGCCGGCGGCTCGGGCGAGCGTGCGTGTGCCGAAATCGTGCGTGCCTGGGCGGAGGAGCGGGGCCTGGCGGTCACGCTGGACGAGTACGAGCCCGGCCGGGCGAACGTCGTCGTCCGGGCCGGGCGGCCCGGCGGGCGCTCGACGCTCGTGCTCGGCCACCTGGACACGGTCGGGACGGCTGCGATGCGCGAGCCGTTCGGCGGCGTCGTCCGCGACGGGCGGCTGCACGGGCGTGGCGCCTACGATATGAAGGGCGCGCTTGCCGCCGCGCTCGCGGCCGCGGCCCAGCTCGAGCGGGAGGGCTTTGCCGGCTGTTTCACGGTCGCGTGCGTCGCCGACGAGGAGCACGCCTCGACCGGAGCCGAGCGGCTGCTCGCCCTCGGCGACCGGCCGGACTTCGTCGTGGTCGCCGAGCCGACGGACGAGCGGCTCTGCGTGGCACATCGTGGCTTCGCCGGCTTCCGGATCGTCACCCGCGGCCGCGCCGCTCACGGCTCCCGGCCGGATCTCGGCATCGACGCGATCGCCGCGATGGGAACCGTGCTGACGCGGCTCGAGGCGCGTGCCGCCGAGCTCCTGCGGCGCGAGCCGCATCCGCTGCTCGGGACGCCTTCGCTGCACGCCTCCCTCATCTCGGGCGGACAGGAGTTCTCGAGCTACCCGGAGCGCTGCGTGCTCGAGGGCGAGCGCCGGACGCTGCCGGGCGAGACCGACGCCGACGTCCAGGCCGAGCTGGCGGCCCTCACCGCGGGCGTCGACGCGGAGGTGCGCCTCGTCTTCAGCCGGCCGACCCTCGAGCTCGACCCGGCGCACGAGCTCCCGCGGACGCTGGCGGCCGCCGCCGGCACCGCTGCGCACGAGGGGGTCGCCTTCTGGACGGACGGCGCCCTGTTCGCGGCGGCGGGCATCCCGGTCGTCGTGTACGGGCCCCGCGGCGAAGGCGCGCACGCCGCCGAGGAGTGGGTCGAGGTGGCGAGCCTCGTCCGCTGCGCCGAGGCCTACGCGGAGACCGCCCGCCGGCTCGCCGGCACCGCCGGTTGAAAGATCCCCCTCGTGAGGGAGGCCGTTCGCGCCGATAGAGGCCTTGATGGATTCCGGCACACACCTATTTCGAGCAGCGGAGGGGTCATGAGCAATGCGGCAGTAGAGGGTTCCAGCGAGACGCGGCGCACGGCGCTCGGGACGCTCCTGATCGAGCGTGGCCTTCTCGACGAGGATCGCCTTCAGGAGGCGCTCGAGATCTCGGAGGAGAACGGCGAGCGGCTCGGCGAGGTGCTCGTCCGGCTCGCCTGGGTGTCCGAGGACGACCTCGCGAAGGTGCTCGCCGAGCAGTGGCAGCTCCGTTACTGCGAACGGTCGTCGATCTCGTTCGACGGCGAGGCGTTGCGGCGGATGTCACGGGAGGACGCGGCGCGGCTCGAGGCGCTGCCGATTCAGGTCGACCATTCGGGTGTGCTCGTCGTCGCGCTCGCGGAGCCGACGGAGTCACGGTTGATGGCGCTCCGGACGCTCCTCGGCGACAACATCGACTTCGTCGTCGTCGCGAAGGGCGCGATCGAGGCCGGCCTGCGCAGCGACCTGCTCGCGCGGACCGGCGGCGGCCAGTTCGGCGCCTTCGTCGAGGGGGCCGGCGAGGAGGAGCAGGACGACCAGGAGCCGACCGCGTTCACCGAGCAGGCGCCGTACGACGAGCACGAGAGCGAGGAGCCCGTGGCCGAGGCAGTCGCCCACTGGCAGGAGGCGCCCGTCTTCGAGTCGACCACCTCGTTCGACGAGGTCGCGCGGGGGTTGGGCGAGAGCGTCGCGTCTCACGTCGAGTCGCTCCGCTCGCTGTTCGCCGACCTCGAGCGCGAGCGCGAGAACGGCCGTCTCGAGATCGAGCGGCTGCGGGCCGAGCTTGCCTCGCGCGAGGCCGAGCTCGGGGAGCGCGACGATGCGCTCTCGTCGACGCAGCAGATGCTGCGCGACCTGGCCGACCGGATCGCCCCCGGCCACTCGTACTAGACGTCCTGGAGAAAGAACCGAGTGCGCGGCGGCTCGCAGGAGCCGCCGCGCCTCACGCGCTCGTCCTCGTTCATCAGATCGTCTTGAACTGCTCGAACGGCTGTCGGCAGCTCTCGCACCAGCGGAGCGAGCGGCACGGCGTCGGGCCGAAGATGTTCTCGAGCCGCGTGTCCGTCGAGCCGCAGTAAGGGCAGCGGAACGCCTTCGAGCGGAGCTGCACGAGCGTCGTCGGCCCGGCCGCGCGCGGCGCGGGAGGAGCGAGGCCGGCCGCGCGCAGCTTCTCGCGGCCCGCCGCCGAGATGCGGTCGGTCGACCACGAGTCGTCGACGACGACCTCGACGTCCGCCTCGGCGCCGAGCGCCTCGACCTTCTCCGTCAGCGCGCGACGCATGACCTCGAGCGCGGGGCAGCCGAGAAACGTCGGCGTGAACTGCACGTGCACGCGGTCGCCGTCGACCTGCACGTCGCGGACGACCCCGAGGTCGACGAGCGAGATCACCGGGATCTCGGGGTCGGGGATGTCCTCGAGCGCCGCCCAGACCTGCGCGGCCGTCACCACGTCGCGCCCGGCGCCGAGCGCCGCACCTCGGTCATCTCCTCCCACAGCTCGGCGAGCTGCGGCGTGTGCTCGCCGCGCTCCTTCGCCTCGATCGGCTCGAGCCCCACCCGGCGCGCGAGCTCCGGACGCAGCCCGGGCTCGAGCACGCCGAGCGCGTACGGCCACAGCTCGTCGATCGCCTCGCGGAAGCGCGGCTCGTCGCGCAGCCGGCCCGCCCACATCTCCGCGTGCAGGCGGTGGTAGGTCTCCTCGCGGTCGATCTTCGCCGCGAGCCCGGCGAGCTCGGTGTCGCCGTCCGCCTTCAGCGCGTCGATACGCACGCGGTCGGCCTCCTCGTAGAGGTACCGGCGTGCGATCGTGCGGCCCCAGTCGAGCAGGTGCAGCTCGACGAGCGGCGCGCAGCGGTACTCGTCGGGCCGACGGTCGAACGCCAACGCGTCGGCGTCCGTGTCGAGCTCGCGCGCGGCCACCTCGTAGAGCGCACGCGCGTGGCCGATCTCGTTCTGGGCGATCGACGAGAACGCGACGTCCTCCTCGAGCGTCGGTGCGATGCCTGTCCACTCGGAGTCGCGCCAGCCGACGATCAGCTCGTCGTCTGCGAGCTCAAGCAGCCGCCGTGCCCGCGCGTTCGCGCGCAATCCGCAGCCTTTCCTTGATCGAGTAGCCGTCGACGCGGCGGTACTTGAGGTCGAACTCGTCCGCCCACTCCGTCACCTGGTGAATCGCCTCGCGTGGCACGAGCCAGAGCGCCTCGCTCTCGCCGCGGCGGCCGTACTGCTCGCGCGCCCACGCGTCCGCGAAGGCGGCGTCGGGCGCCTCCACCGACCCCGCGTGCGCGAAAGGCTGGCCCTTCCTCTCCTGGCGGAAGACCTCGAAGATGGCCATCGTCAGGCCGCGAGCACCGAGTCGCGCACCCACTTCTCCTGCTCGAGGAAGCGCGCGCGGAACGCGAGCCGCTCCTGCGAGCGCGGCCCGTGACCCGTGACGACCGAGCGGAGCTCGGCCCAGTCGGGCTCGGTGTACTCCCAGACGCCGTCGTCCATGCGCCGCAGCTTCGGGTCGGGCACATCGAGGCCGAGCTCGCGGATCTGCGGCACGTAGCCCTCGAGGAACTGCTGGCGGGCCTCCTCGTTGCCCTGCGACTTGATGCGCCAGAACCACATCGGGTCCTCGTCGCGCGGGATCGGGTTGCCGTGGAACTGCATCAGCGGCCCCCACCAACGATCGAGCGCCTCCTGCACGAGCTCGCGCTGCGCGTCGCTGCCGGTGACCATCGCGAGGATGACGTCGCGGCCGTGGAGGATGTGGAACGACTCCTCCCAGCAGATCTTCTTCATGATCCGCGCGTACGGCGCGTACGAGCACTTGAGGAGCGCCTTCTGGCTGATGATCGCGGCCGCGTCGACGAGCCA
>JAICYG010000105.1 GCA_025934335.1 Thermoleophilia bacterium
GCACCCATGCTGTAGAGGATGGACGTCACCACCGCCACGTTCGAGCTCGAGGTCATCGAAGGCTCCAAGACCCTGCCTGTGGTGGTGGATTTCTGGGCGCCGTGGTGCGGGCCGTGCAAGGCGATCGAGCCCGCCCTCGAGGAGCTGCCCGTCGAGGTGGTGAAGCTCGACATCGACGCGAACCCGCGGACCGCCGCGCGCTACGGCGTGCTCTCGATCCCGACGGTGATCCTGTTCGCGAACGGGGAGCCGCGCGAGACGGTCCACGGCGCACGCCCGAAGAAGCACTTCGAGAAGGTCTTCGCCCCGTACCTCTGAGACACGGCTGCAGGCGCCCCGTCTGGTGGCAGCCACCGTACAGTGCGCGCTACACGAAGGACTGGGCCGGAAGGGACGGTCGGGTCAGGCGAAGTGCTCCCAGCCGCCGAGCTCGTACGGCTCGCAGTGGAGCCGGAGCTCGAGGCCTTCGCCCTCCTCGACGCGGCCGATCGCGTCGAAGCGGCCCGCGTCGGGCACGGCCGCGAGCAGCTCGTAGTCCTCGCCGAACCCGACGTCGTCGAGCGTCGCACCGGTCGCGAGCGGGACGCGCTCCAGGTCGACGACGCAGCGGACGCCGGAGCGGCGGGCGATCCGACCGAGGTCGACGGCGAGCCCGTCGGAGACGTCCGTCAGCGCGTGCGCCGTGCGGGCGAGCTCCTTCCCCTCGCCGACCCGGACCGGCGGCCGAACGTATCCCTGTTGGCGGAACGCCGCACCGGCCGCGCCGAGGGGCCCGGTCACGACGAGCACGTCGCCCGGCCGCGCCCCGGCGCGGCCCGGGACGCGCGCGCTGCGGCCGAGCGCAGTCACCGTGACGGTCGCGACGGGCGACGCGGTCGTGTCGCCGCCGACGACCGGGACGCCGGCCTCCGCGATCCCCTCGTACAGCTCGACCGCGTCGGCGAGCCCGGTCGCGCCGGGCAGGCCGAGAGCAACGAGGAGCGCGACGGGATCCGCACCCGACGCCGCGAGATCGCTGACGTTGACGGCGACGGCGCGGAAGCCGAGCTCGCGCCAGCTCAACCAGTCGAAGCGAAAGTGGACGCCGTCGACGAGCGTGTCCTGCGTCACGACGAGGTCGCCGACGACGGCCGCGTCGTGCTCGACCCCGACGATCAGCCCTCGCCGCTCGAGCTCGGCAAGGAGGCCGAGCTCACCGACGTCCGAGAGCCTCGTCAACCGCCCTCCGGAGCGCCGGGTCGGTCGCGGCGCGAACGACCGCGACGCCGGCGGCGCCCGCTTCGATGCACGCCGCCGCGTTCGACGCGTCCACCCCCCCGATCGCGACGACCGGGACGGCGGCGACGGCGCAGATGCACCGCAGCCCCTCGAGCCCGATCGGCGGGTCCGCGTCCTCCTTCGACGGCGTCGCCCAGACGGGCCCGGCGCCGACGTAGTCGGCGTCGATGCCTTCGGCCTGCACGGAAGTTACGACCGACCGACCGAGCAGCAGCCCGTGCTCCCGCGCCCGCTCCGCGCCCTCGTCGCCCTGCCCGAGGTGGACGCCGTCGGCGCCGAGCGCGAGCGCCGCCTCGACGTCGTCGTTGACGACGAAGGTCGTGTCGAGCTCGCGAAAGCCGCGCCCGCGGTCGACGACCACGTTCGTCGGCGCCTTCACCCGCAGCTGCACGACAGTCGCTCCCGCCGCCACGGCGCGTCGCGCTGTATCGAGATCCGGGACGACGGCATGCACCCTCACGAGACCCGAGCCCTTCCGTCCAGCTCGTCCGGGTCGAGCGCGGAAAGGGCGTCGTACAGCGCCACGTGGAACGACCCGGGGCCCTTCGCCTCGCGCGCCGCATCCTCGCCCGCCACGCCGAACGCGACGAGCGCCGAGACCGCGGCGTCGAACGGCGCGGCGACGGCGAGGAAGCAGCCGGTGACGGCGCTCGACATGCAGCCCGTGCCCGTGACCTGCGCGAGGAGCGGATGGCCGTTCTCGATCCGGGCCGCCCGCTCGCCGTCGGAGACGTGGTCCACCGCTCCGGTCACCGATGCGACAACGCCGAGGCGCCGCGCCGCCTCGCGCGCGAGCTCTGCGGGATCGGCTCCGGTCTCGATCGACTCGACGCCGCGCACCTCCGCGTCGACCCCGACGAGCGTCGCCACCTCGCCGCCGTTCCCGCGCAGCACCCGGACCTCGATCTCGTCGAGGATCCGCTTCGCCGTCTCCGTGCGATAGCTCGTCGCGCCGGCACCGACCGGGTCGAGCACGACCGGCACGCCGGCCGCGTTCGCGGCACGTCCCGCGAGCAGCATCGCCTCGACCCACGGCGGCGAGAGCGTGCCGATGTTGAGCACGAGCGCGCCGGCGAGACGGACCATCTCCTCGACCTCCTCGCGCGCGTGCGCCATCACGGGGAGCGCGCCGAGCGCCAGGGTCGCATTCGCGGTCTCGTTCATGACGACGTAGTTCGTGATCTGATGGACGAGCGGCTTGCGCTTGCGCAGGGCGCGCAGGGACTCTCCGGCGTTCACGTTCTTCCTTTCACGTGGAGGACGTCGACGGGACCGTCGCCCGCGCCGATCTCGACGAGGCCGTGGCGGACGGCGTCGGAGGCGGCGCGCGCGGCCCCTCGCGCCGCCTCCTCCAGGCGGACCCCGCGGGCGAGCAGCGCGGCGAGCGTCGCCGAGTGGGTGCAGCCCGCGCCGTGGGTTGCCGCCACGTCGAGGCGCTCGACCGGGATCTCGACGTGCCTCGCTCCGTCGAAGAGGTGGTCGACGGGGTCGCCGTGCCCGCCGGTCACGATCGCTGCGGGCGCGCCGAGCGCCACCACCCCCTCCGCGAGCTCCGCCTTCGACCGACTTAGTGTTGAGTCAACACAAAGTGCCCGGGCCTCGGCCAGGTTGGGCGTGACCACGGTGGCCAGGGGGAAGAGGCGCGTGACGAGAGACTCCACCGCGTCGTCCTGCAGCAGCTTCGCACCGGAGGACGCGAGCATGACCGGGTCGACGACGAGCCGCACCGGGTGGTCTGCCAGGTACCCGGCGACGGTCTCGATGATCCGCCGCGAGAAGAGCATCCCCGTCTTCGCGGCGTCGACGCCGATGTCCGCGAACACCGCCTCGAGCTGCGCGACGACGAAGCCCGGCGGCAGCTCGTGCACCGCGACCACGCCGACCGTGTTCTGCGCGGTCAGCGCCACGATCGCCGACATGCCGTGCGCCCCCGCCGCGGCGAACGCCTTCAGGTCGGCCTGGATGCCCGCGCCGCCGCCGCTGTCGGAGCCGGCGATCGTCAATGCTCGTGGAGCCATCCTCTCCCTTCGCCGGTCCTAACCGGATCAGGTTCGACGGGTGTGATCTCAGCCCGGACGGGCACCCCGGTCACCCGAGGCTAGCATCGGCCTCTATGTCTGTGGACGTCCTGCGGTGGGAGGGCTTCCTGCAGGGCGAAGAGCTCGCGCAGCTCGCGACGGAGCCGCCGCGGGAGGCGCGGTTCGCACCGCTTCCGGACGAGCTCCATCCGGCGGCGCGCGGGGCGGCCGGCGTGCCGCACCTCTACACGCACCAGCGCGCGACCTGGGACGCAGCGGCGCGCGGCGAGCACGTGCTCGTCGCCACCGGCACCGCGAGCGGGAAGACGCTCGCCTTCAACCTGCCGGTGCTGGACGCGGTCGCACGCGAGCCGGCGACACGCGCTCTCTATCTCTACCCCACCAAGGCGCTCGCGCAGGACCAGTTCAGGACGCTCGCCGGCTATCGGCTGCCGGGGCTGCGACCCGCGATCTACGACGGGGACACGCCCGTCGAGCAGCGCCGCGCGATCCGCCGGCAGTCGAACGTCGTGCTGACGAACCCCGACATGGTCCACGTCGGCGTCCTCCCCAACCACGACGGCTGGGGCGACCTGCTCGCGAACCTCCGCTACGTCGTCGTCGACGAGGCGCACGTCTACCGCGGGGTGTTCGGCTCTCACGTCGCGAACGTGCTGCGGCGCCTCGCGCGGCTCGCTCGGATCTACGGCTCCGCGCCGCAGTTCCTGCTCGCGTCGGCGACGATCTCGAACCCCGGTGAGCTGGGCGCCGCACTGGTCGGCGAGCGCATCACGGTGGTCGGCGACGACGGGGCGCCGCGCGCGGAGCGGACGGTCGTGCTCTGGAACCCGCCTCTGCTCGAGGCGGATCTCGGCGTGCGCGGCTCGCCGCTCGCGGAAGCGGCGAAGCTGCAGGCGGCACTCGTGGAGCGCGGCCTGCGCACGCTCACGTTCGCGAAGAGCCGCAAGGCGGCCGAGCTGATCCACCGCTTCACCGTGGAGCGGCTGGGCGACGACAGGCACCTGTCGCCCTACCGTGCCGGCTACACGGCGACGCAGCGACGCGAGATCGAACGGCGGCTCTCGGAGGGCGACCTGCTCGGCGTGTCGGCGACGAACGCGCTCGAGCTGGGAATCGATATCGGGCTGCTCGACGCCGTGATCAGCGTCGGCTTCCCCGGCACCGTCGCGTCGCTGCGGCAGCAGTGGGGCCGCGCGGGCCGGCGGGGCAGCGGCCTGGCCGTGCTCGTCGCGAGCGAGGACGGCCTCGATCAGTTCTTCATGCGCGAGCCCGGGACGCTGCTCGGCCGGCGCGTGGAGGCGGCGATCCTCGACCACGCGAGCCCGCGCGTCCTCGCCGGTCACGTGCGAGCCGCGGCGTACGAGGCGCCGCTCACGGCCGCCGACGAGCCGGAGTACCTGGCGGCGGCCCACGACGACCCGCTGCTGAAGGAGACGCCCGCGGGCTTCGTCTGGGCGGGGCGCGAGCATCCGGCGGCGGCGATCCCGCTGCGCTCGATCGACCCCGACGCATTCACCGTCGTCGACGGCACGACCGGCGACGTGCTGGGGCTCGTCGAGCGCTCGCGTGCGTACCCGACCGTCCACGAGGGTGCCGTGTACCTCCACCGCGGCGAGTCGTACCTCGTGCGCGAGCTCGACCTGACGACGTTGCACGCGGTCGTGGAGCCGTTCAGGGGCAACTGGTACACCCAGCCGAAGACGGAGACGATGACCTCGATCGTCGAGCCGCGACGCGTCGAGTGGCGGCTCGGCATGGAGCTCTCGTTCGGCGAGATCGAAGTGACCGAGCAGGTGGTCGGGTACGAGCGCAAGACGATCTCGGGGCAGGAGCGGATCGAGCTCGTCCCGCTCGACCTGCCGGCGACGACGTTCGCGACGGAGGCGGTCTGGTTCCTGCCCGAGGCAATGCAGCTGGAAGGGCTCGAGGAGATGCCGCGCCTGCTCGGGACGCTGCATGCGGCCGAGCACGCGCTGATCGCGCTGCTGCCGCTGTGGGCGATGTGCGACCGCTGGGACATCGGCGGCCTCTCGACGAATGTCCACCCGCAGACGGGGAGGCCGACGGTGTTCGTGTACGACGGCCACGCCGGCGGCGTCGGCATCACGGAGCGCGGCTTCGAGCAGTTCGAGGGCTGGGTGCGCGATACGGCGGCGATGATCGCCGGCTGCCCCTGCTCGGACGGCTGCCCCTCCTGCGTGCAGAGCCCCAAGTGCGGCAACCTGAACGACATGCTCGATAAGCAGGGAGCTCTGACCTTTCTCCGGCGGGCTGTCGATTTCGCGAGCGCTCGTTCGTCGTAGGACGACAGCGACAAGGAGGCGAACGTGAAGTACGCGGTTCTGATCTACAGCAGCGAGGAAGGGCCCGCGTCCCCGGCCGAGCACGAGGTGTACATGGAGCTCTCCGGGCGCGACTCGACCTACGGCGGCGCGCAGCTCCATCCGGCGGCGACGGCGACGACCGTGCGCGTGCGGGACGGCGAGGCGCTGACGACGGACGGGCCCTTCGTCGAGACGAAGGAGGCGTTCGGCGGCTTCTACCTGATCGACGTCGAGAACCTCGACGACGCGCTCGATTTCGCGGCGACGATTCCCGCGGCGCGGGCCGGCGGCGCCGTCGAGGTGCGCCCGGTGGTGGAGCGCTGAACGACGGCGTCATCGCGGGGATCTTCCGCGACGAGTGGGGACGTGTCGTCGCGAACCTGGTCGGCTTTCTCGGTGACTTCGACCTCGCCGAGGAAGCCGCCCAGGAGGCGTTCGCGATCGCGGCGGAGCGATGGCCGCGCGAGGGTGCACCCGCCAATCCGGGCGCGTGGCTGACGACGACCGCCCGGAACCGCGCGATCGACCGCCTCCGCCGCGAGCGAACGTTCGCGGCGAAGGCCCACCTGATCGCAGCTCCCGAAGCGGTGGAGGACGAGATGGACGAGCAGACGTTCCCCGACGAGCGCCTCGAGCTGCTCTTCACGTGCTGCCACCCGGCACTGGCGCTCGACGCGCAGGTCGCGCTGACGCTGCGGACGCTCGGCGGCCTCGAGACCGACGAGATCGCACGGGCCTTCCTCGTGCCGGAGCCGACGATGGCGCAGCGTCTCGTGCGCGCGAAGAGGAAGATCCGCACCGCGGGGATCCCGTTCCGCGTCCCGCCCGAGCACCTGCTCCCGGAGCGCCTGACCGCGGTGCTCGCGGTCGTCTACCTGGTCTTCAACGAGGGCTTCGGCGGCCGGCACGACCTGACGGCGGAAGCGATCCGGCTGGGGACGGCGCTCAGCGAGCTGATGCCGGACGAGCCCGAGGCGCATGCCCTGCTCGCGCTGATGCTGCTCCACGACGCGAGGCGCGACGCCCGTTTCGCGAACGGTGAGCTCGTCCTGCTCGCGGAGCAGGACCGCGGGTTCTACGACGCGGCGAAGATCGCTGCCGGGCGTGCCGCACTCGAGCGGGCGCTCGCGCTCCGCGGCCGCGGCGCTTACGTCCTGCAGGCGGCGATCGCGTCACTGCACACGGACGACCCGTGCGATTGGCACGAGATCGAAGCGCTCTACGCGGAGCTCGTGCGCGTCACGGCCTCGCCCGTCGCCGAGCTGAACCGGGCCGTAGCGGTCGCAGAGATCGAAGGGCCCGAGGCGGCGCTGCGGCTCGTCGACACGCTCGAGCTCGACGGCTACCGGTACTTCCACGCGACGCGCGGCGAGCTCCTGCGCCGGCTGGCGCGCGACGACGAGGCGCGCGCGGCGTACGAGCGGGCGCTCCGCCTGACGCCGGACGGGCCGGAGCGGCGCTTCCTCGAGCGGCGGCTGTCGGCACCATAGGAGCGCGATGGTCGACCGTGTCCGCGACTTCCGCCGCCGCCTGCAGCGCGACAGCGCCGACCGCGTGCTGCCGACGAGGCACGGAACGGCGATCCTCGGCGACTCGATCCCGGACGTGTACGACCACAACTACGTCACGGTCGAGGAGCCGCGGGTCGGTGCCTCGGAGCTCGCGGCGGACGCCGACGAGGCACTCGCCGACCGCCGGCACCGGCGCGTGATCGTCGAGGACGGGGCGCCCGGCCTCGCCGCGGACTTCGTCACCGAGGGCTACACGCTCTCCACGCACCTCGTGCTCGCGCACACGAGGCCCCCCGACCGGCTCGTCGACACCTCCGCCGTGCGCGAGGTGCCGCTCGACGACCTCCTCCCCGGCCGCACCGAATCGGCGCTGCGCGAGCCGTGGGGCAGCGTGTCGCTCGCGGCGCAGCTGAACGAGGCGAAGCGCCGCACCGCAGACGCGATGCCGACACGTTTCTACGGCGCGTTCGCGGACGACGAGCTCGCAGGCTGGTGCGAGCTTCGCGTGGGCGACGGGGTCGCCCAGATCGAGGACGTCGAGGTGCTGCAGGAGTTCCGCGGGCGCGGCCTCGGCCGGGCCGTCGTTCAGCACGCGCTCGAGCACGGCCTGCGGACGGCGGACATCGTCTTCCTGGAAGCGCTCGCCGACGACTGGCCTCGCGAGCTGTACGCGAAGCTCGGCTTCACCGTCGTCGGGCGGCGCGACTTCTACACCCGCTTGCCGCCCGGCTGACGCTCACGTAGATTCGCGCGCACAACCGACGAGGAGGCAGCGATGAGCATCATGCGGCTGCCCCGCCCGCGGCACGGGGACCCATTGCAGACGACGCAGGACCTGCGTGCGCTCGCGGCAGCGATCCTGCAGGACGACGTGCAGACGCTCGCCCGCACGACCGCGTACCTGCGACGCTCGTACCGGGTCGTGTTCCTCGGCTACGTCGCGATGATGGTGTTCGGCATCGTCGCGATCGCGGCCGCCTTCGTGAAGGGCATGACGGCGTCGAGCGTGGGCGAGGCGGCCGCGGCGGTCGGGCTCGCAGGGTTGACGGTCGGGATCTTCGTCGCGTTCTTCGTGCAGCGCCCGTCGGCGGCGCTCGAGCGCAATGCGATCTTCATGCCCTGGGTGTCGATCGTGCTGACCACGTTCTGGACGCGGCTCCTCTACCTCGACGACGAGGCGACGCTCGACGCGAAGCTCGGACATGCCGCCAAGGAGGCCTCCGACGAGCTGAGCGCGATCGCGATGCGCTACGCGGTGATCGACGGCAAGGAGCTGACGGTCGCGAAGCAGGCCGCGCGTACGCACATCAGGCCAGGGACCTGAGCGCCTTCGCGAGCGACTGGCGCGTCTTCAGCATCGGTGCGTGCAGGTCGCCGTGCATCCGCACGCGGTCGAGCACGACCGGCATGGTGTAGATCGCGGGGTTCAGCTGGTCGCCCACCTCGTCCCAGCGAAGCGGAGTCGAGACGGGCGCGTTCGGCTTCGGTCGCACGGAGTAGGCGGAGGCGATCGTCTTTCCCTCGCCGTTCTGGTTCGAGTCGATCAGCACGCCGCGGCGGCGCGCCTTCGACCACTCGGTCGTCGCGAGCTTCGGGTGTGCGCGGGCGATCGCGCCTGCGACGATCTCGGCGAACTGCCGTGAATCGTCGTAGGTCGAGCGGCGGTCGAGCGGCACGAGCACGTGAAAGCCCTTGCCGCAGCTAGTCTTCGGGAACGACTAGAGCTCGAGCGCGTCGAGGAGCTCCCTGAGGATCAGGGCGACCTCGACGGTCTGTAGCCACGGCACCTCGGGCGTCGGATCGAGGTCGAAGAGGACGAAGTCCGGGCGGTCGGGCCTGTCGACGCGCGAGTACCACGCGTTCATGTCGATGCAGCCCATGTTGACCATCCAGAGGAGCGCGAGCTCGTCGTTCACGAGCGGGAAGTCGATCCACTTCTTCGTCCGCGTCTTGTCGCGCGTCGAGACGAGC
>JAICYG010000096.1 GCA_025934335.1 Thermoleophilia bacterium
AAGCCGGTCGTGAGGTCGAGCGACTCGACCTCGTATCCCTCGCGCTCGAGCCGCGCGCGCAGCGCCCGGCCGATCCCGCCCTCGCCGCCCGTCACCAGAGCCTTCACGGCTCGAGCACGACCTTCCCGACATGGCGGCGCGCCTCGATCAGCGCGTGCGCGTCCCGCGCGTCGGCGAGCGCGAACGTGTGCCCCACCGGCGGGTCGATGCCCCCGTCGCGCCACAGCGCGAGCAGCTCCTCCGCCCGCGCGCGCGCGAGCTCCGGGCGCAGCCTCAGCAGCCGTCCGAGGTAGAAGCCGAACACGGAGGCGTTGCGCCCGACGAGCCACTGCACGCTCGGGTCCTGCCAGAGGCCGCCCGCGAAGCCGATCGCGACGATCGTTCCGAGCGGGTTCAGGAGCGGCAGCGAGCGGGTGAACGTCTCACCGCCGACCGGATCGAGGATCAGGTCGAAGCACAGGTCGTCGAGCTCGTCGTAGCCGCGGGCGTCGTCGGCTCCGAGGCCGAGCGCGTACTCGCGCTTCTCGGCTGTGCTCGCCGTCGCGACCACGTGCGCGCCCCGCTGCTTCGCGAGCTGGATGGCGGCGACGCCCACGCCGCCTGAGCCCGCGTGCACGAGCACCGTCGCCGCGTGCGGCACCGAGACGAGCGGGATGTACGCCGTCAGGTACGTCGTCAGGAACGCCGCGCCGGCCGCGAACGACGCCGCCTCCGGCAACTCGAACACCCACTGCGGGTCGACGCCGGCCCGCTCCGCGTAACCGCCGCCCGAGGAGGTGTACGCGCACACCCGCCGCCCGTCCAGCTCCCCGGCCACCTCGCTGCCGAGCACGTACGGGAGCCCCGGCATCTGCGGGTAGAGGCCTCGCCGGATCAGCACGTCGGCGAAGTTGACGCCGGCCGCCCGTACCGCGAGGACGGTCCCCGACGGGTCGCCCCACTCCTCGAGCGCGAGGTCGCCGCCGACCTCGCGCAGGACGACCGCGTTCACCTACCGACCCAGTTCGCCTGCCGCTTCTCGAGGAACGCGGCGACCCCCTCCTGGCCGTCCTCCGACTGCAGGCACGCCGCGAACGCCTCCACCTCCCGCCCGTCGTCGCGCCGGTCGCGCGTGTCGTGGAAGAGACGCTTGATCTGCCGGAGCGCGTGCGGGCTCTGCCGGTCGAGCGGCTCGACGTAGCGCGCGATCCCCTCCTCGAGATCGTCGACGACGAACTCGACGAGCCCCCACGCCTCCGCGGTCTCCGCGGGGATCCGCTCGCCCGACATCGTCAGCCAGCGGGCGCGTCCCGGCGAGACGAGGCGCGGCGCTCGCTGCGTGCCCCCGCCGCCCGGGAGCAGGCCGAGATTCACCTCGGGGAAGCCGAGCTGCGCGTCGCGCGTGGCGATCCGGAAATCGCACGCGAGCGCGATCTCGAGGCCGCCGCCGAGGCAGTAGCCGTGGATCGCCGCGACCACGGGCACCGGCGCCTGCTCGATCAGGTCGGCGACGGGCTGGATGCCGCCGGGCCGGTCGCCCTCCCCCAGGCCGCCGACGAAGCCGCCGATGTCGGCGCCGGCGGAGAACGCGCGCTCGCCGCGGCCGCGCAGCACGACCACGTTGACGCCGTCGCCGAGGCTCTCGAGCGCGTCCCAGAGCGCGTTCGTGATCGTGCTGTTGACGGCGTTGACCGGCGGGTTGTCGAGCCAGACCGTCTCGATCACGCCGGCACCCCCGAGAAGAGCTCGCGCAGCTCCGTCTTCTTGAACTTGCCGACGCTGGTCTTCGGGATTTCGGTCACGAACTCGAAGCGGTCGGGGAGCCACCACTTCGCGAAGCTCGGCGCGAGGAACGCGCGCAGCTCGTCCGCTGTCGCCGTCTGCCCCTCCCGCAGCACGACCGCGGCGAGCGGCCGCTCGTCCCACTTCGCGTCGGCGACGGCGATCACGGCCGCCTCGGCGACCGCGGGATGCGCCATCAGCGCGTTCTCGAGCTCGACCGACGAGATCCACTCCCCGCCCGACTTGATCACGTCCTTCGAGCGGTCCTTGATCTGCACGAACCCCTTCGGGTGGATCGAGACGACGTCGCCCGTCTTGAACCAGCCGTCCTCGGTCCAGCGGTCGGCCTGCTCGGGCGTGTCGTAGTAGCCCGCGGCGACCCAGGGCCCGCGCACTTCGAGCTCGCCCATCGACTCGCCGTCCCACGGCAGCAGGTTCCCGTCGGCGTCGCGGTTTCGCAGCTCGACGAGCGGGAGCGGCAGCCCCTGCATGGCGACGAAGTCGAACTGTGTCTCCTCGTCCGCGTCCTTCAGGTCGCCGACGAGCTGCGCGGTCGACGCGACGGGCGACGTCTCGGTCATGCCCCAGCCGTGGACGACGTCGAGCCCGTGCCGCTGCTTGAACCCGGCGATCATCGCGCGCGGCGCGGCCGAGCCACCGACGAGCATGCCCTTCATGTGCGAGAGGTCCCAGCGCGCGGGCTCTGCATCGAGCATCGCGAGGATGCCGAGCCAGATCGTCGGGACGCCCGCCGTCCACGTCACCTGCTCCTGCACGAAGTCCTCGAGCAGGCTCTCCGGGTCGAGATGCTGGCCCGGGTAGACGAGCTTCGCGCCGAGCATCGTCGCGAGGTACGGGTAGCCCCAGGCGTTCGCGTGGAACATCGGCACGACCGGCAGGATCGAGTCGCTCTCCGAGATGCCGAGGCCCATCGGGTTGCCGGCGGCGACGCCGAGCGTGTGCAGCATCGTCGAGCGGTGCGAGTAGAGGACGCCCTTCGGCATCCCGGTCGTGCCGCTCGTGTAGCACATCGCCGCCGCCTCGTCCTCGTCGAGGTCGGGCTCCCGCCACGCGTCCGGATCAGCGCCGGCGAGCAGCTCCTCGTAGTCGTCCTCGACGACGATCACGTGCTCGATCTTCGTTTTCGCCACGAACTGGTCGAGCAGCGGCTTCAGGCTACGGTCGACGATCACCGCGCGGTCGCCGGCATGGGTCGCGATGTACGCGAGGTCGCTCGGGTGCAGGCGGATGTTCAGCGTGTGCAGGACGAAGCCGCCGCACGGGATGCCGAGGTAGGCCTCGTGATGCTGGTGATGATTCCAGCAGAGGGTGGCGACGCGGTCGCCGCGCTCGAGGCCGAGCCCCTGCAGCGCGACCGCAAGCGCGCGTGCGCGCCGGCAGGCCTCGCCGTGCGTGTAGCGGTGGAAGCTCTTGTCGGGGAGGCGCGTGACGATCTCCTTCTCGCCGTAGTACGCCTCGGCACGCCGAACGAGCGTCGGCAACGTGAGCTGGAAGTCCATCATCAGCCCGTTCATGCGAGCCCTTGCCTCCGCGGAAGGTCGATGTCCGGGTCGACGAGGTGGCCGTCGCGCTCGACATAGCCGCCCTGGCCGCCGACGACGAGCAGCACCAGCTCGTCGTCGGTGCGGTTCGAGATCTGGCGGTGCGTCGTCGACTCGACGTGCACGAGCCCGCCCGCGCCCACCTCACGCTCCTGCCCGTCGATGGTGAACGTGGCGGTGCCGCGGTGGACGAAGTAGAGCTCGTCCTGCGTGTCGTGGAAGTGGTTCGGCCCCTCGTAGCGGGGCGGGAAGACGATCCCGTTGACGCCGAAGGCGGTGACCCCGAGCGCCGCGCGCACCTTGCGGAAGCCGTGGCCGTCCCCCAGCTCGTCCAGTGAGCTGACGTGGTATCCCATGGCCTGGATCCTATGACCCGAACAGGAAGCGCGTCAGGAGGCGGTCGCGCAGCCGGTCGGGGAGCCGCTCGACGCGTGCCCGCTTCCTGGCGTCGGGGCCGACGACGTAGCGCGTCTTCGGGGTCTTCGCGGTGAGCGCGTGCTCGACGGCGTTCGCGACCTCGTCGGGCGGAACTCCGCGCCTGGCCGACCGGGCAGCCGCGAGGGCGCGGAACCTCTCCGTCCGCTCGCCGTAGAGGTCGGCCGCCGCGGGCGGGAACTCGTCGAGCCGGCGCTGCGGCTTCGTCCAGATCGCAGTTGCGATCGTGCCCGGCTCGACGATCGCGACGTGCATGCCCCACGGCGCGAGCTCGACGCGCAGCGTGTCGGCGAACGCCTCGAGCGCGAACTTCGACATGGCGTACGCGCCGAGGAACGGGAGCGCCGAGCGGCCGCCGATCGATCCCATCAGCACGATCCGGCCGCGCGAGCGCCGCAGCGCCGGCAGGAACGCCTGCACGACCCGGAGTTGACCGACCACGTTCACGTCGAGCTGGCGTGCCAGCTCGTCCGCGGGCAGAAACTCGAGCGGCGCCGCGATCGCGATGCCCGCGTTCGCGACCAGGGCGTCCAGGGCGTCTACCCGGCTCGCAGCACGCGCGACCGCCTCGCCGTCCGTCACGTCGAAGACGAGCTCGTGCGTCCCCTCGGGCGCATCGCCCTCGCGACGAACGGACGCGTCGACGTCCCAGCCACTCGCCGCGAGCCGGCGGGCACACGCCTCGCCGATCCCCGAGGAGGCGCCGGTTACGAGTACAGAAGGGATCGGGCGATCTCCGCGCGGTGCTCGCGGCCATGCCCGAGCGCGGCCTCGAGCCGGAGCGCGCGCTTGTAGTACCGGTGCAGCGGGTGCTCCCACGTGAATCCGATCCCGCCGTGCACCTGGATCGACGTTTCGCACGCGCGTACGGCCGCCTCCGTTGCCTGTGCTTTCGCCGCCGCGCAGGCGAGCGCGGCCTGCCCGTCACCCTGCGCGACGCACCAGGCCGCCCAGTAGGCGAGCGAGCGGCCGAGCTCGACCGCGACGTACGCGTCGACGACCGGGTGGGCGACCGCCTGGTAGGTGCCGATCTTCTTGCCGAACTGCTCGCGCTCCGAGCCGTACGCCACTGCAAGCTCGACCGCATGCGAGCCGATGCCGACGGCCTCGAGCGCGTAGGCGGCGAGCAGCTTCTCGCGGTCGTCGCCCACCTCGTTCTCGACGTAGAGCCCGTCGTAGAGAACGCGCCCCAGCTCCTCGAAGAGGACCGCCGCCTCGAGGAACGACGCCGACTCGAGGACGCCGACCCAGCCGAGCTCGCCGAGCTCATCCTGCGACGGCGACGGGTTCTGCTCGAGGAACCGCCGCGCCTCGCGCCGCAGGTCCTCCTGCTCCTCCGTGAAGGCGAAGTCCATCAGCGCGACCTCGGCAGGCCGAGCACGCGCTCGGCCACGATGTTGCGGAGGATCTCGCTCGTGCCCGCCTCGATCGTGTTGCCGCGCGAGCGGAGCTGCTGGTACTGCCAGTAGCCGTCGACGGTGTCCGCGTCCGGGTCGTCTGCGCGCTCGCCGAGGATCTCGAGCGCGAGCTTCGTCAGCCGCTGGTTCGCCTCCGACCAGACGAGCTTCGAGGCGGAGCCCTCGGGCCCGGGGATGCCGGTCTTCTGGAGCGTCGTCAGCGCGCGGTAGTTCGTGTAGCGGAGCCCCTGCATCACGGTCCATTCGCGCGCGACCGCGTCGAGCAGCACCGCGTCGTCGACCTTCCGCTCACGCGCGAGCGCGAGCAGCTTGCGGACGGCGACGTCGAGCGTCGCGGAGAGGGCGAAGCCGAGCGTGCCGCGCTCGTGCAGCAGCGTCGTCATCGCTACCTGCCAGCCCCCGCCGATCTCGCCGAGCAAATTCTCCTTCGGGACGACGACGTCGCTGAAGAAGATCTCGTTGAACTCCGGGTGGCCGGTGATCTGGACGAGCGGCCGCACCTCGACCCCCGGCGCGTGCATGTCGACGATCACGTAGGTCAGGTTCCTGTAGCGGGGCTCATCGGGAAGCCCGAGCCCGACGAGGATGCAGAAGTCGGCGATATGCGCGAAGGACGACCAGACCTTCTGGCCGTTGACGAGGAAGTGGTCGCCCTGGTCCTCGATGCGAGTGCGGGCGGCGGCTAGGTCGCTGCCCGCGTCGGGCTCGGAGAAGCCCTGGCACCAGATCTCGTCGGCGCTGAGAATCTTCGCGAGGTAGCGCTCCTTCTGCTCGGGCGTCCCCCACGCGATGATCGTCGGACCGGCCATGCCGAGGCCGATCACGCCGAGGTGTGACGGCGCCTCGGCACGGGCGAGTTCCTCGAGGAAGATCGCCTGGTGGCTGTACGGCGCGCCGGCGCCGCCGTACTCCTTCGGCCACGTGAGCCCGGCGTAACCCGCCTCGCCGAGCTTGCGGCTCCAGTCCCGGTCGGCGTCCTCGAACCGTCGGGCCCCCCGCGCCTTCGCGGTGTCGGGGCGGTTCTCGGCGATGAACTCGCGCACCTCCTCCCGGAACGCAGCCTCCTCGGGCGTGTCGCGCAGGTCCACGCGCCGGATCCTACGGCGTCAGGACGGTGCGGATGACGGAGCCGTCCTTCATCGCCTCGAGCGCCTCCGACCACGCCTCGAGCGGCGCCGTGCGCGTGACCATCGAGGCGAGGTCGAGCTTCCCTTCGAGCGCCCACTGCGCGAGCCGCGGGAAGTCCTCCTCGGGGAGGTGGTCGCCGCCGTGCGAGACGAGCAACCGCGCCCGCCGCGCGAACAGCTTCGGCAGCTCGACCTCCACTTTCTCACCGGCGGGCGAGAGCCCGATCAGGACGACGGTGCCGCCCGTGCGGATCAGCCCGAGCGCCTGCGCGAATGTCTCACGGCGCCCGACGACGTCGAAGACGAAGTCGACAGGCCCGGGCTCGGTGTGTGTCGCGCCGAAGCGCTTCGCCTGCTCGAGCTTGCGCGGATCGAGGTCGATCGCCCTGATCTCGGATGCACCCGCGAGCCGCGCCCCCTGCACGACCGAGAGACCGACGGCGCCGCAGCCGATCACGGCGACGCGTGCGCCCTCCCACACCCGCGCCGTCTCGAGGACGGACATGACCCCGGTCGCCACGGCGCAACCGATCAGACACGCCTGCTCGGGCGGGAGCTGCGGGGGCACCTTCACGACGGCCGCGGTCGGAACGACCGTGTGCGTCGCGAACGTGCCCGTCCGGAGCACCGGCGTGAGCTCGTCCCCGTTCTTGCGGAAGAGGCGCCCCGGCGCAGCGGGCGGCCTCGCGCAGCGGCGCGGGTCGCCGCGGAGGCAGGTTGGACACTTTCCACATGCAGCTTTCCAGCCCAGTACCACCCGGTCACCCCGATGTAGATGTACCTCTACATCGGCCTCCCCTACGGCCTCGACCGTTCCGGCCCCCTCGTGGCCGAGCAACACCGGCAGCGGGTGCCCCCAGCCGTCCTCCTCGATCACGTGCAGGTCGCTGTGGCAGACGCCGGTGGCCTCGATGCGGACGAGCACCTCGCCCGGCCCCGGGGCGGCGACGTCGATCCCCTCGAGCGCGACCTCGCCCGGTCTCGCAAGGACTACACCGCAGATAGCCATGAGCGGTCGAGCTCCCGCACCGAATGCGCGCCGGCGAGCGCGAGGGTCAGGTCGATCTCCGCCATCAGGTTCTGGATCAGCTCCTCCACGCCGCGCCGCCCGCCGACGGCGAGCGCGTACGCGTACGGCCGCCCGAGCAGGACGGCGTCCGCGCCGAGCGCGACCGCCTTGAGCACGTCGGCGGCGCAGCGGATGCCGCCGTCCATCAAGACGACCGCTTCGGGCAGCGCTTCACGCACCTCGACGAGCGCGTCGAGCGCCGCGACGGCGCCGTCCACCTGCCGGCCGCCGTGGTTCGAAACGACGACACCGTCGACGCCGTGCCGAAGCGCCTCCCGCGCGTCTTCGGCCGTCAGCACGCCCTTGACGAGGATCGGAAGCGATGTCTGCCCGCGCAACCAGTCGAGATCACCCCACGTGAGCCCGAGGTTCGGGAACGTCGCGAGCATCGTCGCGGCCGCGGTCAGCGGATCCTCCTCGGGCGTCTGTGCGAGCTTCGACAGGAACACCGGGTCGGTGAAGTACTGGCCGCATCCTTCGCCCTTGATGAACGGCAGGTACGCGAGCCGCAGGTCGCGCGGCCGCCAGCCGAGCGTGAGCGTGTCGAGCGTGACGACGATCGCGCCGTAGCCGGCCGCCTCGGCGCGATGAACGAAGCTCTCGCAGATCTCGCGATCGTTCACCCAGTACAGCTGGAACCACCGCGGCGCCGCCGTCTCGGCGACCTGCTCGATCGAATGCGTCGCGGCACTCGAGAGGAGCATCGGGACTCCCGACGCCGCTGCCGCCTGCGCGACACCGACCTCTCCCTCCTCGTGCGCGATCGAGAGCACGCCGATCGGCGCGAGGAGGAACGGCGCCGGCGACCGGGTGCCGAGCACCTCAACGGAGATGTCGCGCGTCGCGTTGCCGGCGAGCATCCGCGGGCGCAACCGCCACCGCCGGAACGCGTCGAGGTTCGCACGCATCGTCGACTCGGAGCCGGCGCCGCCTGCGATATAGCCGAACGCGCCGGCGTCAAGCCTCTCCTCCGCGGCGCCCTCCCAGTCCTCGGCGGCGACCGGCCACTCGGGCGGCTGCTGCGCGATGTAGATCGCGTTCTGCACGAGCGACCCCGAGAAGCTCATGGCGCGATCCTATGCTCAGCGCGCGCTCGCGGGCACCGTCGCGACGACGCCGTCGGCGTCGGTAACGGCGAGCGTGAACGAGGAGTGACGACCGACGTCAAGCCTCGCCGTGACCCGGCCGTTCACGAGCAGGTGGAAACCGTGCGGTGGGCGGCCGCTGTTGACGTGCCACCGGTAGGGCGGCGTGCCGCCGACGGCGCGCAGCCGCAGCGAGTAGCCACGCCCCACCTGCAGGCGCAGCGGCGCTGTGGTGACCCGGAGGGGGTCGATGTGCTCGAGCACGGCGCCGTGGACGAGGTGCGCCATCGCGATGCCGCCGGCCTCCTTCAGGTGCACGAAGTCGTTCTGGAACCAGTCGTCGTGTCCCTGCCCTGCGGCGTTCCAGTCGACGAGCTCGAGCTGGGGCCACCGTGCCGTCGCCTCCGCCAGCTTCTGGTTCAGCAGGGGGAACGGCTGTCGCGCCTCGTGCAGCGTCACCCAGAGGACGTTCTTTGCTCCGGCGTCGAGGAGGGCGGTCATCGACTGGTCGACCGCCTGGTCGAACGTCGAGAGCTCGTCGTTGTACCCGACCTCCACGACGACGAGCGGGGGCACCGTGCCGAGCGAGTGCACGAGGTCGAGGAGCGACGGGGGGCGGCCCCCCTCCCATGGGCAGCCGGGGTCGATGAGCGTGCGGCAGACGGCGATCTCCCAGTCGACGTCGAGCCCGCGTTGCATGACGGCGATCGCGGGGGGATGCCAGAGCATCCCGGTGGCGACGGAGTCGCCGATGATCATGATCCGGGGTTGCTCGGCCTCGGACGATGCGGAGCCCACAACGCACAGCGCCGCCAGTGCCGCCACGAGAAGCGCCCTGAACCCCCTCACCGCTCCTCCCCGAGAGTACCCGCCGCAGCGGGCGATCAGGGACGAACGGGCGCCGTCGCGGCGAACTGCTGCCCGCGCGGCATCAGCGGCGCCGCCACGTTGCCGCCGTGGGCGATGCCGACGAGCTCGTCTTCGGTGGCGGCGTCGTTCACGACCTCGACGAGCGCGTCCACACAGCGAGCGTCGAACTGCGTGCCGGCATGCGCCCGGAGCTCGCAGATCGCGTCCTCGACCGGGATCGCGTCGCGATACGGACGTGTGCCGGTCATCGCCTCGAACGCGTCGGCGACTGCGATGACCCGCGACTGCACCGGGATCGAGGCGCCCCGGAGGCCGGCCGGGTAGCCGCCGCCGTCGAACCGCTCGTGGTGGTGGAGCACCCAGTGCGCCTCGATCGGGAGCTCTGCAGCGAGCAGGATCGCGTGCCCGATCTCGACGTGCTCGGTCATTGCCGAGTGCTCGGCGGGCGCGAGCACGTCGGGCTTCTGCAGGATCGCGTCCGCAACGCCGATCTTGCCGACGTCGTGGAGCAGGCCGGCGAGTCGGAGGCGCTCGAG
>JAICYG010000059.1 GCA_025934335.1 Thermoleophilia bacterium
CGCAGGATCGAGGCGACGACGACGTAGTCGTGCGGCTCCGGAAGGCGCTCGAGCAGCCAGTCGACCGCCTCGGGCGTGTGGGCGCCGTCGCGGACCTCGGTGTCTCTCAGCTCGAGCCTACCGGGAAGGGCGGCCTCTGCGAGCGGCCGGCGCTCGCCGAGCAGCGCCTCGACCGCCTCGGCTGCGCCGCCGATCCGCGTCGCGCCGGGGACGAGGTGGGCGAACTCCTCGTCGGGAAGGATCACGGTCGCCTCGGGTGTTGCGACGGCGAGCTTCTCGGCGGCGATCTGCTCCCTCGTCTCGCCGAGCACGTCCGTGTGCTCGAGCCCCACGTTCGTCAGCAGCACGACAGGGGCGCGGATCGTGTTCGTCGCGTCGTAGCGGCCGCCGAGCCCGGCCTCGATCGCGGCCACCGTGGCGCCGCGCTCGGCGAAGTCGGCGAACGCAGCGGCGGTGAGGGCCTCGAACTGCGTCGCTCCGACCGCCTCGGCAGCGCGCCGGATGCGCGCGACGGCGCGCTCGAAGCCGCCCGGGTCGGTGTCGAGCCGCTCGTGCCAGCCCGCGACGTGGGGTGAGGTGTAGGCGGGCCCGCCGACCGTGCGCGCGATGCGGCGGGCGGCGGTCGACTTCCCTTTCGTGCCGACGACATGCACGGCCCGGAACGCCCGCTGCGGATTCCCGAGCCGCTCGAGCAGCACGGTCATGCGCTCGGTCCCGAACCCGTCGGTCGGCCAGGGCGAGAGCGACTCGAGCCACCTGGTCGCGGGATCACCCATACGCACAAACCCGCCACGCCTCCGTCACCGAACTGCAAACTCCCCTGCAAACCGTGGGGTTCCGGCGGGACACGTCCGGTGGCAGCCACCGTCACAGAGGTGTGACGCGCTCACGGGTAGACGAAGCGCAGCGCGCGGGTCGTGCCGTCCCCGAAGCGGGCATACTCGGCGATCTCGCCGGCGGGGCGGAAGCCGGCTCGCGCGGCGACTCGCTGTGAGCGCTCGTTCTCCGGATGCGTGCACAGGACCACGGAAGTCTCGCCCGAGGCGAGCAGGAAGTCGCGGACAAGCACGAGGCTGCGCCTGGCGAGACCTCTGCCCCACACCTCGGGGCGGAGGAAGTAGCCGACCTCGAACGGGCGCTTCTGCGCGGCGCACCAGATCCGGCCGACGGGCGCGCCGCCTGCGACGATCGCGAACGCAGGCGCCTCGGCGTCGGGCGCCGGCGGCGCGCCGAACGCGGGCCCGAAGTACCGCCCGATCTCGGGGCTCGCCGGCGTGAGCGCGACCGCACGCGCGTCCTCATCCGACCACGGCCGAAGCACGAGGTCGCCGTCGGTCAGCTCAGCCGCCGATGGCATCGAGCTCGCGGCGGTAGCGCTCGAGCTTCTCGCGCTCCGCGGCTACGACCTCGGCAGGGGCGTTCTGGACGAAGCGCTCGTTCCCGAGCATCTTTTCGGATCGCGCCACCTCGCCGCGCAGACGCTCGCGCTCCGCCTCGACGTTCCCGTTCTCGCGCTGCGGCGCACGGTCGGGCTTCACGACCGCGTCGAAGATCCGCTGCTCGTCGCTATCGAGCTGCGGCACCACGCCCGAGCGCCGGAAGACCTGCGCGTACCCCTGCACCCGCTCGAGCGCGCCCGCCTCCGCCGCGTCGCCCGGCTCGGGCCACGGCGCGACGATCAGCCGCGACTCGCGACCCGGCAGGAACGACCAGATCTCCTCCGTCACGTGCGGCATCGCCGGGTGCAGCAGCTTGAGGAGCCGCTCGAGCGCCGCCGTCGCGGTTGCGCGCGCGTCGGCGTCGGCGTCGTACAACCGCGCCTTCACGGCCTCGAGGTACCAGTCGCAGAAGTCGTCGAAGGTCACGTGGTACAGCTCGTCCATCGTGTGCGCGAAGTCGAACTCGCCGAGGTAGCCCTCGATCGCCCGCTGCGCCTGCGAGAGCCGCGCGAGGATCCACCGCTCCTCGAGCGTCGAGGGCCTCTCCGCCGGCGCCGCGCCCTCGCACGCCTTGACGATCAGCCGCGCCGCGTTCCAGAGCTTGTTCGAGAGCTTCCCGCCCTCCTCGATCGCGGCGTACGAGAACCGCACGTCCTGGGTGAGCGAGTTCTTCAGCAGCCCGTAACGCGTTGCGTCCGCGCCGAACCGGTTCAGCACCTCGAACGCGTCGATGCCCGTGCCGAGCGACTTCGACATCCGCCGCCCGTCGGGCGCGAGCACGGTCGGATGGATGACCACGTCCGAGAACGGCTTCTCGCCGAGCAGCTCCAGCCCCGAGAAGATCATCCGGTTCTCCCAGAGTCGGATGATGTCCCGAGCGGTCGTGCTGACGTGGCCCGGGTAGAACTGCTCGAGCTCCGGCGTCTGCTCGGGCCAGCCGAGGGTGGCGAACGGCCAGAGCGCCGAGCTGAACCACGTGTCGAGAACGTCGGTCTCGCGCGTCAGCTCCTTCGCACCGCACTCGGCGCACGCAGCCGGCTCCTCGAGCTGGACGGTGACGTGACCGTCCGGGCAGTACCACGCCGGGATCTGATGGCCCCACCAGATCTGCCGCGAGATGCACCAGTCCGGCGCGTTCTCGAGCGAGTCGATCGCAAAGCGATGCTGGCTCTCAGGGTGGTAGCGGATCTCGCCGCTTCGTAGCGCCTCGAGCGGCCGCTGCTTGATCTCGTCCATCGAGCACCACCACTGGAGCGAGATCAGCGGCTCGATCCGCGAGTGACAGCGCTCGCAGAAGGCGACGCTGTGCCGATAGTGCTCCCGCTGCTCGAGCAGGTCGCGCTCGCGGCACCAGTCGAGGATCCGCCGGCCGGCCTCGTCCTGTGTCAGGCCTTCGAGGCCCTCCGCCGTGACGAGCCCGTCCGGCCCGATGCAGCTCGGCTCGGGAAGCCCGTGGTCCCGGCCGATCTCGAAGTCCGTCGGGTCGTGCGCCGGCGTAATCTTGAGAGCCCCGGTGCCGAACTCGCGCTCGACGCGCTCGTCGGCGATCACCGGGACACGGCGCTCGACCCACGGCACGATCACCTCGCGGCCGACGAGGTGCTTGTAGCGCTCGTCGTCGGGATGCACGGCGACGGCCACGTCGGCGGGGATCGTCGCGGGGCGCACCGTCGCGATCGCGATGTGGCCCTCGCCGTCGGCGAGCGGGTAACGGATCATCGAGAGGGTGTCGTCGGTGTCCTCGTGCTCGAGCTCGAGGTCCGAGAGCGACGTCTCGTGGTACGGGCACCAGTTGATGATCCGATTCGCACGGTAGATCCAGCCGCGGCCGTGCAGATGCACGAAGAACTGCATGACCGCACGGCTGTAGCCCTCGTCCATCGTCATCCTCGAGCGGCGATAGTCGAGCGACGCACCGATCCGGCGAAAGTCGTCGAGGATCTTCCCGCCGTAGTCGTGCAGCCACGCCCACACGCGCTCGACGAACGCATCGCGCCCGAGCTCCTGTCTCGACGTTCCTTCCGCGAGCAGTGCCTTCTCGACGACGTTCTGTGTCGAGATCCCGGCGTGATCGAAACCCGGCTGGAAGAGGACGTTGCACCCCTCCATCCGCTTCCAGCGGATGAGCGTGTCGCCGACGGCGAGGTTGAGCGCGTGTCCCGTGTGCAACCGCCCGGTCACGTTGGGCGGTGGGTGGCAGTCGACGTACGGCGCGCGCGACGGATCGGGCTCGGCGTCGTACAGCCCTTCCTCCTCCCACGTCCGCTGCCAGCGCTCCTCGACGTCGTGCGGGTCGTACCTCGGCTCCATACTCCGCCCCTCGCTCATGCCGAGCGCCATCGTATGGCCGGAGGAGGGCTACGCAGGAACTATGTCGTCAGTATGCCACGCGTGAACGCTTCGGATTCATGCCGGGGGCCGGCGCCGGGGGGCGCCCGTACGAGGGAGCGGCGTGGTTCTACGCTGAATACGGCGATCGGTCCGCTCATCGGGCGCCGCCCCTAGCGACAGACGGCGTAGCCCTGCATGCCGCGCGGGTTCGAAGCGGCGACGATCTGCCCGGCCTGACGCTTGACCGCGCTGACGCGGCCGAGCGACCAGGGCGGCGCGACGGTCACGTCGTGGCCGCGGCCACGGAGCTCCGCGATCACCTCGTCACCGAAGCGCGACTCGACCGTGAGCGAGCGCGGTGCATAGCCGCGCGGGTCGAACGACGCGATCAGATGGTCGGTGTGCCATTCCGGCGCGTCGATCGCCGCCTGCAGGTCGAGGCCGCGGTCGACGTGGCGGACGAGCGCGTGCAGCGCCCACTGCTCCTGCTGGTCGCCGCCCGGCGTGCCGTAGGCCAGCCACGGCTCACCGTCGCGGAGGACGAGCCCTGGCGACAGGGTCGTCCGCGGCCGTTTGCCCGGAGCGAGCGACGACGGCAGCCCCTCCTCGAGCCAGAACATCTGCGCCCGCGATCCGAGCGGCCAGCCGAGCGCGGGGATCGTCGGCGAGCTCTGCAGCCACCCTCCGCTCGGCGTCGCCGACACGAGGTTCCCCCACCGGTCAGCCACGTCCAGATGCACCGTGTCCCCGCGCGTCGGCTCTCCGCCGCCGAGCGCGACCGCCGCGTCGACGAGCGACGGCAGTTTTCCGCTCCCCGGGCGCAATTCTCCGCTCGCCTCGTCCCCGATCAACGAGCGCCGTTCGGCCGCGTACTCCTCGGACAGAAGGCGATGTAGAGGTACATCTACATCGCCGTACATCGCGTCCCTGTCCGCAAAGGCGAGCTTGGCCGCCTCGGTCATGACGTGAACGAGCTCGGCCTCGGAGAGCGAGGCCGTGTCGAACCCCTCGAGGATCGCGAGCTGCTGCAGGCCCGACGGGCCCTGCCCCCACGCGCCGGTCTTGCAGACGGTCAGCCCTCGATAGGAGACGGTCGCCGGCGGCTCGAGGCTCGCCCGCCAGGCCGCCAGGTCATCGCCCGTCAGCAACCCGTCGTGCTCGCGCGAGAAGCGGTCGATCTCCTCCGCGATGAAACCCTCGTAGAAAACGCGCCTGGCGCCGTCGACGGTCCCGCCCGACTCGTCGAGGAGCCGCCGCCAGGTCGCCGCGAGCCGCGGGTTCCGGAAGATCGAGCCGGGTCGTGGCGCCGGCAAATACAGCTCCGCGGAGCCGGGCCACGTGCGGAGGAGCGGCTCGACCTTCTCGATCGTCATCGCGATGCCCGGGATGACCGGATAGCCGTCCTCGGCATAGCCGATCGCGAACTCGAGCACGTCGGCAAGCCCCCACGTCCCGAACTGCTCGAGCAGTGTCAGCCAGCCGTCGAACGCGCCGGGCACGCACGCGGCGAGCAGCCCCGTCCCCGGCACGAGCGAGAGCCCACGCGACCGGTACTCCCCGATCGTCGCCGTACGAGGCGAGACCCCCTGCGCGCAGAGAACGAGCGGCTTCCCCGCGTCCACCGACCAGAAGATCGCCGGCAGGTCTCCGCCGGGGCCGTTCAGGTGCGGCTCGACGACCTGCAGCACGAACCCGGCCGCACACGCGGCGTCGAACGCGTTGCCGCCGCGCTCGAGCACGGCCATGCCCGCCTGCGACGCGAGCCAGTGCGTGGACGCGACGGCACCGAACGTGCCGCGCAGCTCGGGCCGCGTCGTGAAGCTCACCGGGCGACCTCGAGCGGCCGGTACAGGTCGGGCGTCTCGCCGCGCCGGACGAGGTGGCATGCGACGAGGTGGCCGTCGCCGACGTCGACGAGCGGCGGCTCCTCGTCATGCGACTGCGGTGCCGACCTGGGCTCGAGCGGGCAGCGCGTGCGGAAGCGGCAGCCGCTCGGCGGCTCGAGCGGGCTCGGCAGGTCGCCCTCGAGGACGACCCGCGTTCGCGAGCGCTGCACCTCCGGGTCGGGCACGACGCCTGCCGAGAGGAGCGACTGCGTGTACGGGTGCTTCGGATTCCCGAACAGCTCGCGCGTGGGCGCGACCTCCACGATCTGGCCGAGGTACATCACGGCCACGCGGTCGCAGAGGTACTCGACGGTCGCGAGGTCGTGCGTGATGAAGAGGCACGAGAAACCGAGCTCCTCCTGCAGGTCGCGCAGCAGGTTGAGGATCGACGCCTGCACCGAGACATCGAGCGCCGAGACAGGCTCGTCGGCGACGAGCAGCTCCGGCGACACCGCCAGGGCTCGCGCGAGGCCGACCCGCTGCCGCTGGCCACCCGAGAGCTCGTGCGGGTAACGGAAGCGCAGCTCGTCGCGCAGCCCGACGCGGTCGAACAGCTGCGAGACGCGCACGTCGAGGTCACGGCCGCGCGCGAGCCCCTGCACGTCGAGCGGCTCGCCGACGATCTGCCCACAGGTCATGCGCGGGTCGAGTGACGAGTACGGGTCCTGGAACACCATGTGCATCGAGCGCCGCAACGGCCGCAGCGCTCTTCGTGAGAGGCGTGTGATGTCGGTGCCGTTCAGCCGGATCGCCCCCGCGGTCGGCGCGACGAGGCGCATGACGCAGTTGGCGACCGTGCTCTTGCCGCTGCCCGACTCGCCGACCAGCCCGAGCAGCTCGCCACGGCCGATCCTGAAGGAGACGCCGTCGACCGCGTGGACGACGCCCTTCGCGCCGAGCCCGCGCACGGGGAAGTGCTTCACGAGCCCCTCCACCTCGAGCACCGGCTCGGTCACGCCACCGCCTCCACGTCAGGCCCCGGATGGAAGCAGGCGACGAGATGCTGTGGGCCGATCGAGCGCAGGTCGGGAACGTTCGAGCGTGTGATCTCGTCGGCGCGCGGGCAACGCGGCGCGAACGCGCAGCCGCGCGGCAGCTCGGCGAGCGACGGCACCCGCCCCGGGATCTCGCGCAGGCGGCCCGCGCCCGGCCGCGGCACCGCGCCGAGGAGCCCGTTCGTGTACGGATGCTGCGGCCGTGCGAACAGCTCGTGCACCGGCGCCTCCTCCACCTTCCGCCCTGCGTACATGACGACGACGCGGTCGGCGACGTCGGCGACCACTCCGAGGTTGTGCGTGATCAGGACGATCGCGGTGCCGAGACGCTCGCGGATGTCGCGCATCAGGTCGAGGATCCCGGCCTGGATCGTCACGTCGAGCGCGGTCGTCGGCTCGTCCGCGATCAGGATCTTCGGGTCGCAGGCGAGGGCCATCGCGATCATCACCCGCTGGCGCATGCCGCCGGAGAGCTGGTGCGGGTACTCGTCGACGCGTCGTTCCGGCGAGGGGATGCGAACGAGGTGCAGGAGCTCGATCGCCCGCGCACGCGCGTCGGCGCGGGAGAGCCCGAGGTGGCGTCGCAGCACCTCTCCGATCTGGTTCCCGACCTTGAACGCGGGATTGAGCGACGTCATCGGCTCCTGGAACACGAACGCGATCTGCCGGCCGCGGATCTGGCGCAGACGCGATCCGGAGGCGCGGAGCAGGTCGACGCCGTCGAAGCGCGCCGTTCCGTTCACCGTCGCCGTCTCGGGCAGAAGACGCAGCAGCGACATGAAGCTGACGCTCTTGCCGCAGCCCGACTCGCCGACGACGCCGAGCACCTCGCTCTCGCCGAGCGTCAGCGAAAGATGGTCGACGGCGTGCACCGGCCCGTCGTCGGTGTCGAACCGCACCGACAGGTCTTCGACTTCCAGCAGGCTCATCGAGTGGTCCGCGGGTCGAGGATGTCGCGCAGCCCGTCGCCGAGCAGGTTGAACGAGAGCGAGCAGAGGAAGATCGCGACGCCCGGGTACACGGCGAGCCGCGGTGCCTGCGAGAGGTACGACTGCGCGTCCGCGAGCATGACGCCCCACGACGGCGTCGGCGGCTGCACGCCGAGGCCGAGGAACGACAGCACCGCCTCGCCGATGATCGCCGTCGGGATCGCAACGGTCGCCTGCACGATCAACGTCGAGAGCATGTTGGGGAGCACGTGCCTCGCGAGGATACGCGCGTCGCTGGCGCCGTTCGCGACGGCCGCGCGCACGTAGTCCTCCTCGCGGAGAGCGAGCGCCTCGCCGCGGGCGACGCGGATCAGCGCCGGGGCGGCGCCGATGCCGAGCGCGATGGTCGCGTTCGTAAGCGACGGCCCGAGGATCGCCGCGAGCCCGACGGCGACGATCAGGAACGGGAAAGCGAGCAGCACGTCTGTCAGCCGGGCGATCACCGCGTCGGCCCAGCCCCGGTAGTAGCCGGCGACGATGCCCACCGGCACCGCGACGGCCATCGCGAGCAGCGTCGCGAGCACGCCCGCCTCGATCGACGCACGCGCGCCCCAGATGATGCGTGAGAGGACGTCACGGCCGAGCTCGTCGGTGCCGAGCAGGTGCTTGCTCGACGAATGCGCCAGGAGCGCGTTGAAGTCGGTGGCGCCGGCCGAGTACGGCGCGATCCACGGCGCCAGGATCGCGGCAAGGATGAACGCGAGCGCGACGACGAGGCCGATGATCGCGAGGGGCCGCCGCGCGAACCGGCGCCGCAGCAGCCGCCGCCTCCGCGCGCGCGGGTTGACCGTCAGCGCAGCGGACGTGTCGACAAAGCTCATTGGGTGGCCCCGCTGACGCGGATGCGTGGATTGAGCAGCGAGTAGACGACGTCGACGAGCAGGTTGACGACGACGTAGCCCGTCGCGGCGACGAGCACGACTCCCTGCAGCAGCGTGTAATCACGCTGGTTGATCGCCTCGAGCGTCAGCCGGCCGAAGCCGGGGATGACGAAGATCTGCTCCGTGATGACCGCGCCGGAGATGAGCGCGCCGAGCTGCAGCCCGATCACCGTCGTCACCGTGATCAGCGAGTTGCGGAGCGCGTGCTTGCCGACCACCGACCGTTCCGCAAGCCCCTTCGCGCGCGCAGTCCGCACGTAGTCGGCGGAGAGCGACGTCAGCATCGCCGAGCGCGTCTGACGCATGAGCACGGCCGACAGCCCGGTGCCGAGGACGACCGCCGGCATCAGCATGTGCTCCAGGTTCGCGAGCGGGTGCTCGCGGAAAGAGACGTAGCCGCTCGCGGGGAGCCAGTGCAGGTCGACCGCGAACAGGATGATCATCATCAGGCCGAGCCAGAAGTGCGGCAGCGAGAGGCCGACGAGCGCCGACGTCGTTGCGGCGTGATCCGAGATCTTGCCGCGGCGCACCGCCGCGATCACCCCCGCGAGCAGGCCGATCAGCGAGCCGATGAGCACCGAGAGGAACGCGAGCTCGAGCGTGATCGGGATGCGCGTGACGATCGTATGCGCGACCGGGAGTTGCCGGGCGTCGAGGCCCAGGTCGCCGCGCAGCGCACGACCGACCCACTTCACGTACTGCACCGGCAGCGGCTGGTCGAGCCCGTACGTGTGACGGATCGCCTGCACGACGGCCGGGTCGCGGTTCTCGCCGCCGAGCGCGATCGCCGGGTCGCCGGGCAGCGCCCGCACGCCCGCGAAGACGACCACGCTCGAGATGAAGACGACGATCAGGGCGGCTCCCGCCTTGCGGAGCAGGAAGCCGCCCATGATCTCGCGTGTCCCCCTTGCCTACTTGGTGTAGCCGGCGAATGCGGCGCGGATCAGGCCGTCGCCGTAGATCTGCACGCCGGCGACCTTCTTCGAGACGCCGTAGTAGTTGACCGGGTGGTACAGGTAGATCAGCGGCCGCTGCCGGTGGATGATCTGCATTGCCGCCCGGTAGAGCGTGTCACGCGACTTCGTCGAGATCGACTTGCGTGCTCCGTTCAGGATGTAGTCGAGCTTGCTGTCGGCATAGCCCGAGTCGTTCAGCGTGCCCTTCGTCGCGACGAACCCGTAGATGTTGCCGTCCGGGTCGACGCGGCCCGACCAGCCGACCGCGAACGCGTCGAAGTTGCCGGCGTCCGCGCGGTTCAGCGCGGTCGTGAACTCGGTCGGCGTGACCGACACCTTGATGCCGACGGCGGCCTCCATCGACTGGATCACCTGGCCGAGCCGTGCGTTCACGGGGTCGGTGCCGCCGAGCATGAGGTTCACCGACGGCGACGAGATGCCCGACGCCTTCACGAGCTTCTTCGCGAGGTCGACGTTCGCGTGCAGGTCGCACGCAAGCCCCTTCGTCGTCGGCTTGTACCACGGGCTGACCGGAGCGATCGGGTAGCAGTCGGGCTGGTTCAGGCCGCCGAACACGACCTTGTTGATCGTCGTGCGGTCGAGCGCGGCATCGAACGCGGAGCGTATGAACTGCGACTTCGCAATGTCGCTGCCGACGTTCGAGTACGGCTTCAGCAGGCCGTTCTTGTTCCCGATGTTGATCGTCAGGCCCTGGTAGCCGATCGTGACAGCCTTCGGGACCGTGACGCCGTTGTTCTTCTGGAGCGTCGGCACGTCCGTCGACTGGATACGGTCCTCCACCTGGATGTCGCCCGCGCGGAGCGCCTGGGTGCGCGAGCTCGGGTCGGTCATGATCCTGTAGACGATCGAGGCCAGATGCACCTTCGCCTTGTCGTAGTAGTACGGCGACTTCACGACCGTGATGTGATCGCCGGCGACGCGGTCCTTGAACATGAACGGGCCGACACAGACGGGGCTCTGTGCAAACGTGCCGCCGGCGTTGAGCGCCTTCGGAGAGAGGATCATCCCGGCGCGGTCGGCGAGCTGCGCCGTCAGCGGCGAGTACGGCGACGACAGGTGCAGCACGACCGTCGACGTGTTCGGCGCGTCGACCGTCTTGATCGGCGAGATCTCGCTTGCACGGACTGAGCCCTTCAGCGTCAGGTCGCGCTCGAGCGTCTGCTTCACGGCGGCGGCGTTGAACGCGGTGCCGTCGTTGAACTTGACACCCTTCCTCAGCTTGATCGTGTACGTGAGCTTGTCCTTCGAGACCTGCGGCAGCGCCGTCGCGAGCTGCGGGACGATGTTCAGGTGCGAGTCGAGGTCGTAGAGCTTCTCGCACATGGAGAGGAAGACGATGCGCCCGACGAAGGTGCGGGCGAGCGTCGGATCGAGGGCGTCGGGCTCCTCGGCCAGCCCGATCGTCAGCGTGCCGCCGTTCCGGATGTCGGCCGCCGACCGTGACGTGTGCGCGGCCGCGACCGCTGCGCCCGCGGCCGCCGCGCACAGCACGACGAGCGAGAACGTAGCGAACCGGCCGAGTGAGACCTTCATGCGCGTCCCCCTGCAGGAGTGGGTTGTCCACCGGGATACGTGAGACTCGCGAGACTAGTTTGTATCCCATCGGTTGTCAACTGGATACGAAACAAGTACGCTCCTCGACCGTGAGGGCGACCGCGCCTACGTCCGACCCGCCCCCCGCGCGCACCCGCACCGTGCTCGGACTCGAGCCCCGCTTCGTCGCGATCGGCGTCGCGGGCGGGATCCTCTCCGGCCTGCTCGGGGTGGGCGGCGGGATCGTCATGGTCCCGCTGCTCGTGATCTGGGCGGCCTACGCGCAGCGGGACGCGCACGCCACGTCGCTCGGCGCGATCATCCCGATCAGCTGCGCGAGCGTGATCACCTACGGCGCCGCCGGCGAGGTGCACCCCGGGCCGGCGCTCGCGCTTGCCGCGGGCTCGATCGCCGGCGCGCGAATCGGTGCCGGCGCCCTCTCGCGGATCGAGGAGCGGCCGCTCAAGATCGTGTTCGGGCTCTTCCTCGCAGCCGTGGCGATCCTGATGCTGGTGCGCGGATGACGGGCATCGTGCTCGTCGTCGCGCTCGTCGCCTTCGGCGTCGTCACGGGCGCGACGTCCGGGCTGCTCGGTGTCGGCGGCGGCACGTTGATGGTGCCGTTCCTGACCCTCGCCGCCGGCATGTCGCAGCACGCGGCAGAGGCGACATCGCTCCTCGTCGTGCTCCCCACGGCGATCGTCGGCAGCCTCGTCCTCCGGCGGCGCGGCATCGGCGACCTCGGGCTCGCGCTCAGATTCGGCGCGCTCGGCGCGGCCGGCGGCATCGTCGGAGCGCTGCTCGCCCTCGCGCTGCCGGGGCACGTCCTCCGGATCATGTTCGCCTGCTTCCTGCTGCTCGTCTCCGTCCGGCTCGTCCGCGACAGTCTCGTCCCGCGGTGAGCACGGTCGGCACAGACGATCTCGTCGACCGGCTGGCGGCGGCGATCCAGGCGCGGATCCTGAGCGGTGAGATCCCGTCCCACTCGCGCCTCCGGCAGGCGAGCCTCGCGGCCGAGTTCGGCGTCAGCCGCACGCCGGTGCGCGAGGCGCTCCGGAAGCTGCAGTCGACGGGCGTGGTCGTGCTCGAGCCGCATCGGGGCGCCGTCGTCCGCGGCACGACGCCGCACGAGGTGCGCGAGGCCTACCTCGTCCGCGCCGAGCTGGAGGGCCTCGCCGCCGAGCTCGCGACTGCGCACATCACCGACGAGGAGCTCGGCCGCCTCCACGAGGCGCAGGAGCTCTTCCGCGGCTCGATCGAGACGGAGATCGAGCGACGTCGCTCGGGCGAGCCGCCCGAGCCGTGGTCGGCCGAGAACGACTGGGAGCGGGCGAACAACCTCTTCCACGAGGTGATCCAGCACGCGTCGGGCAATCGGCAGCTGCTCGCGGCGATCGCCCACCTGCATCGGAGCTTCCCTCGCCACCTGACGTGGACGGCGCTCAGCCGCAGCTCGCACCTCCTCGGCGAGAACGTCGAGCAGCACAACCGGATCCTCGACGCGCTCGAGCGGCGCGATCCGCCGGCGGCGCGCACGGAGATGGCCGCGCACGTCCGCTCGGCCGGCGAGCTCGTCGCGGTGCTGCTCGAGCGCTCGCGCTGACGGCCCACACGCGGAGGACCTTTCCGCGAGCGGCGTTCGTACTTCGTGCGTGCGCCGCGCTCTCGTCGCAACTGCCGTGTGTGCGCTCGCGGCAGCCGTGCCCGCGGGCTCCACCGGCCCGCACGAGCGAATCGTCTCGTTTGCCGGCGTCTCCGTCCAGGCCCCCACCGGCTGGTATGCGGTCGCCGCGCCGACCCCGGGCTGCGATCCGGAACGGCTGATTGCGGTCTCCTCTGCACCGCTTCGCCCGTACGAGCAACACCGCGGCTTCGCGCTGCCTCGGCGCCGGGGCAGCGTCCTCGTGTTCGTGCTCGAGGTCCAGGTTCGCGGGGACCGGCCGGTCGGCGATCTACGGCGGCCCCGTCACTTCGCCGTCGACTGGACCCACCTGCGACGGCTCGAGCCGTGCTGCGAGGCGCCGACCGCGCCGTCCTACCTGCGATACGTCAGGCAGCACGGCCGCTACATCGGCTTCGTCGTCTATCCGGTCGGGCGCGTTGGAGCTGCGACGAGAGCCGCGACGGGACGACTCGTCGACAGCTTGACGATCGGGCCGCGCTGACTACGCCCGGCGCGTCGCCCAGTCGGCGCCGACGTGCGCGAGGATCGTCGTCAGGAGCTCGAAGCTGTGCATGACGTGCTCGTGCGCGAGCTCACGCGCTCCTGCGATCGAGCCGGCGGCGAGCGCCTGGCGGATCGCACGATGCTCCGCCTGGTTGCGCTCGTAGAGCAGCTCGAGCTCGTCGTCGACGGGTGCCCACACGGTCGGCCCGGAGAACGTTCGCCGAGCCGCCTTCGCGACCGACTCGACGTACGGCATGGCGGCAACGCGGTACAGCACGTCGTGGAACGCATGGTTCGCGCGCATCCAGTCGCCCATCAGCGAGCGGCGGTTGCCGCCCGGCTCCTGCGAGCGCACCTCGCGCGTCAGCCGCGCGAACCGCTTCTCGCACTCCTCGAGCTCCTCGAGCGCTTCCGGTGTCATCCGCCGCGCCGCTTCCTCGGTCACGAGCGCCTCCAGCTCCGCCCGCACCAGGAACGCCTCGCGCAGGTCGTCGCGCGAGAGCGTGCGCACCCGCACGCCCCGGTTCGGCTCGAACGAGACGAGCCCGAGCGCTGCGAGCCGGCGGAGCGCCTCGCGCACCGGGGTCCGCGAGACGCCGAACCGGTCCGACAGCTGCTCCTGCCGCAGCACCGACCCCGGCGCGAGCTCACCGGAGACGATCGCCTCCTCGATCAGGCCTGCGATGTCGTCGGCCTTCGTGCTTTCGAGCGTCATGGCAGCCGGTCGTACGCCTCGAGCGTCAGGAAGTCCTTCAGCGGCACCGAAAGCGCGACGTCGGTGAAGACCTCCCTCGCCGCTTCCGAGGCCTCGACCTTCGCGATCTCCTCGCGCACCCGCGCCTCGTCGAAGCGCCCGGACTGCACCCACGACCACACCTGAGAGCGCGAGATCTCCGCCGTCGCCGCGTCCTCCATCAGGTTGTCGATCGCGGCGGCGCCGTTCCCGTGCAGCCATGCGTCGACATAGCGCACGCCGACGCTCACGTTCACGCGCAGGCCGTCGTCGGTGACCTCTCCGCCCGGCACCGTGAAGTCGCGCAGCTCCTCCTCCGTCACCGCGACCTCCGGGCGCTTGCGGTCGACCTGGTTCGGGCGATCACCCAGCACCGCGTCGAACTCCGCCATCGCCGTCGGCACCAGGTCGGGGTGCGCGACCCAGGTGCCGTCGAAGCCGTCGCCCGCCTCGCGGCGCTTGTCCTCGCTCACCTTCGCGAGCGCGACGGCGTTCACCTCGGGATCGCGGCGCGACGGGATGAACGCGGCCATGCCGCCGATCGCGTGCGCCTCGCGTGCATGGCAGGTCTGCACGAGCAGCTCGGTGTAGGAGCGCATGAACGGCACCGTCATCGTCACCTGCACGCGGTCGGGCAGCACCGCGCCGAGCTTCTTGATGCAGCTGAAGATGTAGTCCCAGCGGCCGGCGTTCAGCGCGCACGAGTGCTCGCGCAGCTCGTAGAGGATCGCGTCCATCTCGTA
>JAICYG010000190.1 GCA_025934335.1 Thermoleophilia bacterium
ATCTGGGAAGGCGGGATCGAGCGCATGCACTACTCGATCTCCGACACCGCCGAGTACGGCTCGCATGCCGTCGGCCCGAAGGTGGTCGACGAGCACGTGCGCGAGAACATGCGCGCGGTGCTCGCCTCGATCCGCGACGGGTCGTTCGCGCGCGAGTGGGTGGCGGAGATGGATCGCGGCCAGCCGGTGCTCGAGGACAAGCGGCGCGAGCTCGCGGCGACGCAGATCGAGCAGGTCGGCGCGCGCCTTCGCGAGCTGAACGTCAAGGTCGAGACGTCCGCCGTTTCGTGAGCGTCTACGACCGCACGCATCCCGCCAAGCGGCAGAGCGCCGCGCTCACCGACGGTGTCGATCGCGCGCCGGCGCGCGCGATGCTGAAAGGCGCCGGCTTCACCGACGACGATCTCGCGAAGCCGCTGATCGGCGTCGCGACGACGTGGATCGAGACGATGCCGTGCAACCTGAATCACCGGCTGCTCGCCCGTTACGTCAAGCAGGGGATCAGGCTCGCGGGCGGCACGCCGCTCGAGTTCAACACGATCTCGGTCTCGGACGGCGTCTCGATGGGCACGGCCGGGATGCGCGCGTCGCTCGTCTCCCGCGAGGTGATCGCCGACTCGATCGAGCTCGTCGCGCGCGGGCACCTGTTCGACGGCCTGGTCTGCATCGTCGGCTGCGACAAGACGATCCCGGCCGCGGTGATGGCGCTGGCGCGGCTCGACCTGCCGGGGCTCGTGCTCTACGGCGGCTCGATCGCGCCCGGCCGCTACCGCGGCAAGGACGTCACGATCCAGGACGTGTTCGAGGTCGTCGGCGCGCACGCCGCGGGCACGGCGACCGACGGCGAGGTGCACGCGCTCGAGAGCGCGGCCTGCCCCGGTGCCGGGGCGTGCGGCGGCATGTACACCGCGAACACGATGGCGACGCTGCTCGACTTTCTCGGTGTCAGCGCCCCCGGGTTGAACGAGATCCCGGCGGCGCATCCGGGCAAGCCACAGGCGGCGGTGAAGGCCGGGGAGCTCGCGACGAAGCTGGTGCTCGAGGACACGCGGCCGTCGAGCATCCTCACCCGGGAGGCGTTCGAGAACGCGATTGCCGCGATCGCCGCGACGGGCGGCTCGACGAACGGGGTCCTCCACCTGCTTGCGATCGCCGCCGAAGCGGGCGTCGAGCTGACGCTCGACGACTTCGACACGATCTCCGCGCGGACGCCGATCGTCGCCGACATCAAGCCGGGCGGCCGCTACGTCGCCACCGACCTGTTCCGCGCCGGCGGGGTCGGCCTCGTCGCGCGCGAGCTCGTCGAGGCGGGGATCGCGCACGCCGACGTCCGCGGTGTCGACGGCCGCACGCTCGCAGAGGTGGCGGCCGCGGTGCGCGAGCGGCCCGGGCAGGACGTCGTCCTGTCCTGGGACGACCCGCTCAAGCCGACGGGCGGGCTCGCGATCCTGCGCGGGAACCTTGCGCCGGAGGGCTGCGTCGTGAAGCTCGCGGGGCACGAGCGGCTGCACCATCGCGGGCCGGCGCGCGTCTTCGACTCGGAGGAGGCGTGCTTCGCGGCCGTCAAGGCTCGGGCGATTGTCCCGGGAGACGTCGTCGTGATCCGCTACGAAGGGCCCGCCGGCGGCCCGGGGATGCGCGAGATGTTGCACGTGACGGCGGCGCTCGTCGGCGAGGGGCTCGGCGACGAGGTCGCGCTCGTCACCGACGGCCGCTTCTCGGGTGCGACGCACGGCCTGATGGTCGGGCACATCGCTCCGGAGGCATTTCGCGGCGGCCCGATCGCGCTGCTCCGCGACGGAGACACCGTCGTCCTCGACGTCGAGGCGCGGCGGCTCGACGTCGAGATGGACGAGGCGGAGCTCGAGCGGCGGCGTGCGAAGTGGCGGCAGCCCGAGCCGCGCCACACGAGCGGTGTGTTCGCGAAGTACGCGGCCACGGTCGGCTCCGCCTCCGAAGGGGCGCGCACGTGAGCGCTATCGGTCTGCGCTGCCGCGTCTGCGAGTCGCAGTACCCGACGCTCGCGACCGGTTCGTGCGTGCGCTGCTTCGGCCCGCTCGAGCCGGTCTACGACTGGGCGACGATCAGCGTCAGCCGCGAGCAGGTCGAGTCGGGCCCGCGCTCGCTCTGGCGCTACGCGCCGCTGTTGCCCGTCGAGCCGCCGGCCGACGCGGACGCCGGCCCGGGCTGGACCCCGCTCGTGCCTGCGCCGCGCCTCGCGCGCGAGCTCGGCGTGGGGGAGGTCTTCCTGAAGCTCGATCACTGCAACCCGACGCACTCGTTCAAGGACCGCGTGGTCGCGGTCGCGGCGGCGAAGGCGCGCGAGGCGGGGCTCGAGACGCTCGCCTGTGCCTCGACCGGCAACCTCGGTAACGCGGTTGCCGCGCGCGCCTCGTCGTTGGGGCTCCGATCGGTCGTGCTCTACCCGGCGACGACGGAGCCGGAGAAGCTGCGGGCGACCGCCGTGTACGGCGGCGAGATGGTCGCGGTGCGCGGGTCGTACGACGACTGCAGCCGCCTCGTCGTCGAGCTGTCGGGCGAGCTCGACTGGGCGTTCGTGAATGTCAACCTGCGCGCGTACTACGCGGAGGGGTCGAAGACGCTCGCGTTCGAGACGGCCGAGCAGCTCGGCTGGGAGCTGCCCGACGCCGTCGTGGCGCCGATCGCCTCCGGTTCCCTGTTCACGAAGCTCTGGCAAGGGTTCGAGCAGCTGCAGCGCGTCGGGCTCGTCGAGGGTGCGCTGCCGCGCCTGCACGGCGGTCAGGCGGTGGGTTGCTCGCCCGTCGCGGCCGCGTACGCGGAGGAGCGCGCGGTCTCGCCGGTGCGACCGGCGACGGTCGCGCAGTCGCTCGCGATCGGCGCGCCCGCCGACGGCGACCTCGCCGTCGCCACCGCGCGTGCCTCGGGCGGCGCGATCCACGCCGTGCCCGAGGACGACGTCGGCGAGAACATGGCGCTGCTCGCGCGTGCCGGAGGCGTCTTCGGCGAGACGGCCGCGGGCGTCACGGTCGGTGCGCTCCGCGCCGCGGTCGCCTCCGGCACGCTCGGCGAGCGCGACCGCGTCGTCCTGCTCGTCACCGGTACCGGCCTGAAGACACCCGACGTCGCGCCGGCGCGCGAGCCGGCCGAGATCGCGCCCGACGTCGACGTGCTGCTCGACGAGCTCGGGGTGGCGGCGTGAAAATCGTGTGCCTGCCCGGCGACGGGATCGGCCCGGAGGTCACCGCGCAGGCGCTGCGCGTCCTCCGCGAGCTGCCGCTCGACGCCGAGGTCGCGGAGCTGCCGTTCGGCGGCGCCGCGATCGACGCGAGCGGCGAGCCGCTTCCGGCCGCGACGCTCGCAGCGTGTTGCGGCGCCGACGCAGTGCTGCTCGGCGCCGTCGGCGGGCCGCAGTGGCAGCCGGGGCTCGCCGAGTCGGGGTTGCTCGCGCTGCGGCGGGAGCTCGACGTGTACGCCAACTTGCGTCCCGCCGGCGACCTGCTCGTCGTACGCGAGCTCGTCGGCGGTCTCTACTTCGGCGCGCGCGGCGTGCGGGAGGACGGCACCGTCTTCGACACGTGCGAGTACCACCCGGCGCAGGTCGAGCGCGTCGCGCTACGCGCGTTCGAGCTCGCCCGCGCCCGCCGCGGCGCGCTCGTGTCGGTCGACAAGGCGAATGTGCTCGACACGTCCCGCCTGTGGCGCCGCGTCGTCACCGAGGTCGGCAGGCAGTATCCGGACGTGGAGGTGCGCCACGCGCTCGTCGACAGCTTCTCGATCGAGATCGCCCTGCAGCCGGAGGCGCTCGACGTCGTGCTGACCGAGAACATGTTCGGGGACATCCTCAGCGACCTCGCCTCCGGCATGCTTGGCGGCCTCGGTGTGGCCGCGTCCGCGAGCCTCGGCGACGCCGGCCCCGGCATCTTCGAGCCGATCCACGGCTCGGCTCCCGACATCGTCGGCACCGGTGTCGCGAACCCGACGGCGATGCTGCGCTCGCTCGCGCTGCTGCTCGACCACGCAGCCGAGCGTGTCGATCTGGCGCGCGCCGTCGAATCGGCGGTCGACGCGGCACTCGTCAGTGCTCCGACGCGCGACGTCGGCGGGGAAGCGACCACCGTCGAGTTCACCGACGAGGTGCTGCGCTCGCTGGAAGTGGCGGTCTCGTGAGCACGGTCGGCTTTCCGGGCCCGCGCGGCAGCCACAGCGACGCGGCCGCGGCGGTGCTCGCGCCCGCAGCGACGGCGGTCGACCTGCCGAGCTTCCATGCCGTCGTCGAGGCGGCGAGCGCCGCCGACGTCGCCCTCGGCGTGCTGCCGATCGAGAACTCGCTGATCGGCCCGATCGCCGAGACGCACGACCTGCTCTACGGCGCGCCGCTCTCGCTCGTGCGGGAGGCGACGCTGCCGATCGTCCACCACGTGCTCGGGCTGCCGGGCGCGTCACTCGAGCGCGCGACCGTCGTCCGCTCGCACCCGGCCGCGTTCGACCAGTGCCGA
>JAICYG010000149.1 GCA_025934335.1 Thermoleophilia bacterium
CACCCGCCGTACACGCTGTGGCATCTCTCGTACGTCGCCGTCGGCGCCGCCCTCGCGCCGCGCTTCCACCTCGACCGCATGCTGTGGGGGCTCGCCGCGTTCTTCCTCGCGATGGGAGTTGCCGCCCACGCGCTCGACGAGCTGAAGGGCCGGCCGCTGCGCACGCAGATCCCCTCCCCCGTCCTCGTCTCGATCGCACTCGGTGCGCTCGCCGGCGCCGTCGCGATCGGCATCGGCGCCGCTGCCGCGTGGGGCCTCGGCCTGCTCGCGTTCGTCGCGGTCGGCGCCGTGCTCGTGCCCGCGTACAACCTGGAGCTCGCCTTCCACAACGACGTCGGTTTCGCCGTCGCGTGGGGCGCGTTTCCCGCGCTGACCGGCTACTTCGTCGAGGCGCAAACGATCCGGGTCGAGGGCGTGGCGGTGGCGGCCTACGCATTCCTGCTGAGCCTCGCGCAGCGCACGCTCTCGACGCCGGTGCGCCGGGCCCGGCGCGAGGACGCGACGACGGCCGGGATCGAGCCGCCCGAGCGGGCGCTTCGCGCGCTGACCTGGGGCGCCGTCGCGCTGGCCGTCGCCCTGGTCGCGGCACGCCTACGATGACGCGATGACCGCCGCAACGATCGTCGCCGTCGCCGCAGCCGCACTCGCCGCGGCGGCATTTGTCGCCTGCGTGCTCGTGCTGCGCCGCGTCCAGTCGCGTGAGCGGATGCTCGAGCGCGAGCTCGAGCGGGGGAAGGCGGAGTTCGACGAGGTCGTCGCCCGCGAGGTCGCGCAACGCGCCGCCGAGCTCCAGAGCACGCTCGCCCGTGAGCGCGCCGACTCGATCTCGCGGCTTGCCGACGAGGAGCGCCGGATCGCGGAGGACAGACGGCGCGACGTCGCCGAGCGGGAGCGCGACGCGACCGCGCGGCTCGGGCAGCAGCTCATCGCAGCGCAAGCCTCGGTCGAGCAGCGGCTCGGCGACTGGCAGAGCGACGTCGAGAAGCTCCAGCAGGGGCTCTCCGAGGAGCTGAAGCGGATCGAGGGCAAGCAGCGGCAGCTGATGGCGGAGGTCGAGGCGAAGATCGGCCAGGACGCCGAGGGGCTTTCGGGCGGGATCGACGAGCAGCGTGCGGTGCTCGCGCGGCTCCGCGCCGACCTCAAGCGAGCGGCGGACGACGTGGCGCAGCAGGGGAACGCGGAGCTCGAGCAGCACGCGGCGGAACGACGGCGTGCGCTGCACGAGATCGCCGACCGCCTGCGGAAGCGCGAGCACGATCTGCAGCAGCTCGTCGAGCGCGAGGCGGGCGACGCGGCACAGCGGATCCACGCAGCGCTCGGCGACATCGAGCGACGGCAGGTGGAGCAGCTGCAGCGCGTCGTCTCCCGCGAGACGACGCGCTACGCCGAGGCTGCGTCGCTCTCGTTCGACAACACGGCGAAGAGCGCGCGCGAGGAGGCGGCGCGGCGGCTTTCGCGCGAGCTCGACCTGTCGGTCGAGCGGTTCGCCCGCGAGGCGGAGGGCGTGCTCAGCGAGCGGCTGAATGCTCTGACCGACGCCGCCGCGCAGCGCGTGGAAGAACGCCTCTCACGGCTGCGCTCGGCGCTCGAGCGCCAACGCGACGAGGCGCTCGTCTCGCTCGAGGACCGCGCACACCAGGTCGAGGCGGGGCTGCGTGACCGGCTCCGGGAGATCGCGGTCGACGCGGAGTCGGAGCGCGCGGTGCTCGACGGGCGGCTGCACGACCTCGCACGGCGGCTCGACGAGCTCGCGGCGAGAACGTAAAGGTTCCTGTTTCGAGACAAACTTCAGGCGGCAGGGTTCGTCTAGACCAGAGCGAATCACCGCTCACCATGCCCCAGACGATCGAACATCCCCAGTCCGAACGCGAGAAAGTCGAGTCGTGGCGGCTGCACGTGCTGATCGAGGCGGGGTACCCGCTGCCGCTGGCAGAGAAGCTGGCGCACTCGGAGGCCGACCTGCACCGGGCCGTCGAGCTGATCCAGGCCGGCTGCGCGTTCGAGACGGCGACCGAGATCCTGATCTGACCCGGGTCTAGATCGCGCGCGCGACGAGCGCTCTGGCGAGCCGAGCGTTCGCCTCGGCGACGACCTTCTGCACCGCGTTCTGTGCGGTCGAGGCGATCATCAGCTCCGTGCGGCCGTGGCCGATCACGACGATCTCCCGCGCGACGCGCACCTTTCCTCTGCTCGTCTTCACGTCCAAGAGCAGCAGGTACGCCCGCGAGAGCGTCGCGACCGGAGGGAAAAGCACGCGACGGAAGCTGACGAACGAGACGCCTGAGCCGAGTTGCTTGACGAGATGCGACCTCAAGCACGGGATTGCGGTGGGCGCGACGACCGTCCGCTGCCAGTCTGCTCTCACCATCGCGGGCGTCCGCATCACCTGCGCCTGCGACTCGAACTGCGCCACGGGGCTCCGCCAGGACGATGCGGCCGCGCCGGTCAGGACGAGGTCGCGCTGCTTCGGGTGGAAGTTCGCGCACGTCGGCGACGCCGTGAGGTCGGGCTTCGTGGCACCACCGGTCCAGCCTGCCGATGAGCCGAAGTCGGCGCGCGTGACGACGGCGCGCCGCGCAGCCGCCTGGTCGGCTGCGTTGAAATGCGTCTGCACCTTCTCACCGCCGGCCGCGAGCGCGGTACCCGCGGCCACAGCCGCGAGGAACACGACTGAAACGAGCGCCCGCACCACCTGAAGGTACCGCGTACGATCGAAAACGTGAAGGTGGAGGCCACGGAGGTCGACGGGCGCAAGGTCTACAGCGTCCGGGCGTTCAACACGGGCGTCGCCACGTGGCTCAACCGCCTGCCGACGCTCTGGATCGAGGGAGAGGTGACGGAGCTCCGGCGGCAGCAGCGATGGGCGTCGGTCTTCTTCACGCTCAAGGATCCCGACGACGGGGCGTGCCTGCCGGTGCAGATGTCCCGGGGCCAGTTCGACGCACTCGAGCTGAACCTGCAGGAGGGTGAGCGGGTGCACGTCTTCGGCCGCGCGGAGCTGTACGAGCAGCGGGGCGAGCTGCGCCTGAAGGCGCTGACGATCGAGCGCTTCGGGCTCGGCGCGCACCTCGCGGCCCTCGAGCGCCTGAAGCGGGCGCTCGCAGCCGAGGGGCTCTTCGCTGCGGAGCGCAAGCGCCCCCTGCCGCGTTTCCCGCGCCTGATCGGGCTCGTGACGGGCAACGACGCCGCCGCGAAGCGGGACGTGCTCACGCACATCGTCCAACGCTTCCCGCCGGCGAACGTGCTCGTCGCTGAGACGTACGTGCAAGGACCGCGCGCGCCGGTGTCGATCGCCACGGCGATCGCCGATCTCTGCCGGCACGGCGTCGATGTGATCGTGCTCGCGCGCGGCGGCGGCAGCTTCGAGGACCTGCTGCCGTTCTCCGACGAACGTGTCGTGCGGGCCGTCGCGACGTGCGACGTCCCGGTGGTCTCGGCCGTCGGGCACGAGCAGGACACGCCGCTGTGCGATCTCGCCGCCGACGTGCGCGCGTCGACGCCGACGCATGCAGCGAGGCTCGTCGTCCCCGACCTCACCGAGCTGCGGCGGCGGCTCGACCACACGCGCGAGGCCCTCCACCGCGGCGCGCGGCGGGCGGCCGAGCGCCACGTCCAGCGGCTCGCCGCCGCTCACGACCGGCTGTCGCGTGCGCCGCTGCTAACCGTCGAGCGCCGGCGGGCACGTCTCGACACGCTGCACGCGCGACTCGGCGCCCTCAGCCCGCTCGCTACCCTCGAGCGCGGGTACGCCGTCGTGCACCGCGGCGACGAGCTCGTGCGCTCGCCCGAGCAGCTGTCGCCGGGCGACGCGGTCGACGTGCGGGTCGCCGAGGGCACGTTCGGAGCGACCGTTGACTGAGCCGCTGACGTTCGAGGAGGCGCAGCGCGAGCTGGAGGCGATCGTCGAGCGGCTCGAGCGCGGCGACGCCGGCGTCGACGAGCTGACGAAGCTGTGGCAGCGCGGCGAGGAGCTCTACCGCATCTGCGCGGAGAAGCTCGAGACGGTGCAGGGGAAGATCGAAGAGCTACGCGCGCTCGACCAGCGAGAGGGCTAGCCGCTCCCCCAGCTCCTCGACGTCTGCGGCAGCGCGGCGCCGGTCGCCGGACAACGCGTGTGCCTCGACACCGTCTCGAACGAGGCCGCCGAAGAGCTCGCAGCGGACTCCGAGCCGCTCGCAGCGGCGCACGACGGCGCCGGGCGCCTTGCCCTCGAGCGTCGTCGCGTCGACCGCGCCCTCACCCGTGACGACGAGCGCCGCGGCGCGGGCGCGGTCGTCGAAGCCGATCGTGTCGAGCACGAGCCCCGCGCCCTCGCACAGCTCCCCGCCGAGCGCGGCGAACGCTGCTCCGAGCCCGCCGCCGGCCCCGGCACCCGGCTGGTCGCGGACGGGCTCCAGCTCTGCGAGCGACGCGAGCCGCGCCTCCAGCTCGTCGACCACCCCCGGACCTGCGCCCTTCTGGGGCCCGAACACGCGAGCCGCGCCGCGCTCGCCGAGCAGGGGGTTGCGCACGTCGCACACGACACGCACCGGCACCTCGCGCAGACGCTCGCCCACGACCTCGCGCATGCCGACGCCGCCGTCGACGGTTGCCGTGCCGCCGACCCCGACGAGGAGCGACCGCGGCCGCGTGTCGAGCACCCTGAGCAGGAGCTCGCCGAGGCCGTACGAGGTCGCGCGGAGCGGATCGAGCTCGTCCTCCGAGAGCAGCGGGAGCCCGACGACCTGCGCCGACTCGACGACCGCGCGCCCGTCGGGGAGCGCGAGCCACCGTGCCTCGACCGGCCGTCCGAGCGGGTCTGCCGCGCGCGCGCTGCGCCACTCACCGCCGAGCGCCGCGTGGAGGACGTCGGCCGTTCCCTCGCCGCCGTCGGCGACCGGCAGCTCCTCGGCCTCGACGTGGCGCCGCAGGCCGTTCGCGAGGTGGCGCGCGGCATCGAGCGGCCCGAGGACGCCCTTGAGGCTAGCCGGAGACGCCAGAGCGAGCACGCTCACGCTCCTGCACCGGCATCGACTCCATCGTGTCCTCGGCGCGCTCTTCCATCTGACGCAGCGTCGCGAACGACAGCCCCTCGCGTGCGAGGAAGACGAGCCCGATGCCGATCCCGACGGACGCCTCGATCGCCTGCAGCCCGATCCCGAACGCGATCCCGTGTGCGTACTTGATCCCGTAGTTGACGAGCGGCGTCGCGACCGCCACCTGGACGAGCCCGACGTTCCCGGGCCAGAGCGGCACGATCGTCGCCACGTTCATCAGCACGAGCACGAGGCCTGCCGCGGCGAGCGGCTCGTTGATCTGGAACGCGCGCATCGCCGCCCAGACCGCGAGCAGCTGGCAGAACCAGCCCAGGTACTGGAAGGCGGCGGCCTTCAGCGCCGGCAGCGGGTGGCGCATGATCGCGAGGCCCATCCGGGCGCGGCTGAGCACCTGGCGCACGGGGCCGACGGTGTCGAGGTCGCGATGCTGCCGGCGCGCGAGCAGCATGGCGACGACGAAGAGGACGACGCCGAGCCCGATCGCGAGCCCCAGTGTCAGGTACGCCCAGTCGGGGATGTCGGCGGCGAACAGCACCCAGACGACGAGCGTCACGGTCGGGAAGAGGTCGAACATGCGGTGCGCGAACACGGAGCCGATCAGCGTCGCGGTCGCACCCTTTCGTCCCGGCATCCGCCGTCGCAGCACGGCGGCGCGCGCGATCTCGCCGACGCGCCCCGGCAACACGGCGTTCGCGAACAGGCCGACGCAGAACGCCGAGAAGACGAGCGGGTACGGCGGGTGAGGCGGCTCCATCGACTGCTGGATGCACGTGTCCCACGAGACCGAGCGGGCCAGCACCGAGAGCAGGTTGAGCCCGATCGCGACGGCAACCCACGGCCACGAGACGGCCGTGAATGCGTCGTGCACCGCGTGCCAGTCCGGGCCGCGCCAGACGACGAGCGCGATCGCAATACCGACGAATGCGAGGAAGGCGACGCCAACGAGCCATTTCCGCTTCACGAGCAGACCTCGACGTAGACCTCTTCCAGCCTGCGGACGATGTCGTCCCAGGCGAAGTTCGCGAGGGCGTGCTCACGTGCCGCACGGCCCATCTCGACGCGCCGCTCCTCGTCGGAGAGCACGTCGATCACTGCAGCCGCGAGCGCGTCGGGATCGGCGGGCGGCACGAGCCGCGCTGCCTCGGGCGTGGCGACCGCGGCGTAGCCCGCGATGTCGGACGCGACGGCGGGTGTCGCGCACGCGAACGCCTCCGCGAGGACGAGGCCGAAGCTCTCGCCGCCGAGCGCAGGAGTCACCGACACCTTCGCGCGCGAGAGCTCGTGGGTGCGCACCTCGTTCGTGACGATGCCAAGGACGTCGATGCCGCGCTCGTCGAACCCGATCCGCGCGTGCAGCAGCCGGTACTGGAGCGGGTCGGTTCCCATCAGGCGCAGCCGGGCACCCGTCGCAGCATGGATCTCCGGCCAGGCGCGCAACAGCGTCGGCAGTCCCTTGCGCGGGTCGTGCCGGCCCATGAACGTGACGGTGTGGTCGCGATTCGCCGGGTCGGCCTCGTCCGGGATCAGCACCCCGTTCGGGATCACGCGGTAGTCGCCGGGGATCCAGCGCGCAGCCGTCTCCGCCGCCGCCGGCGAAACCGCGATGCGCGCGTCGATCCGTTCCATCAGGAAGCCCCAGAAGTGAAGGCCGTGGC
>JAICYG010000184.1 GCA_025934335.1 Thermoleophilia bacterium
CACGCCCATGACGGTCACACCGAGCGTCGCCCCCATCTGCCGCCCGAACTGCGTCAGGGCGGTGGCCGCGCCGATGCGCGCACGCGGCACGGCGTTCTGGACCGAGAGCACGAACACCTGCATCATCGACCCGATCCCGATTCCGGCCAGCACCATGTTACGCGCCGCCTCGCCGTTCGACGTGTGGACGTCCATGCGCCAGAGCAGCAGCATCGCGCCCGTCAGCACGACGGGGCCGAGCACGGCGTTCCACCGGTAGCGGCCGCTGCGCGAGATGAGCTGCCCGGTGAGGATCGACGTGCACACCGCCCCGAGCGTCATCGGCGTGAGCACGACGCCGGACGACGTCGCCGACGTGCCGATGACGCCCTGCACGAAGAGCGGCACGTACGAGATCGTCCCGAACATCGCCATGCCGACGAGCGCCATGCAGGCGACGCTGCCCGCGACGATCGGGTTGCGCAGCACGTCGAACGGGAGAATCGGCTCGGCGGCACGCCGCTCGACGAGAGCGAACAGCGCGAGCAGGACGGGCGCGGCGACGAGCGCGCCGAGCACCTCGGGGCTCCCCCACGGGTACTGCCGCCCGCCCCAGACGAGACCGAGCAGGAGCGCGCCCGTGCCCGCAGCGAGCACGCCGGCCCCGAGCCAGTCGATCGCGTGCTCGGTGCGCCGCGCACGCCGCGGCATCGTCAGCGAGATGACGAGCAGCGCGAGCCCGCCGACCGGCAGGTTGACGAAGAACACCCACCGCCACGAGGTGTTGTCGACGATGAACCCGCCGACCGCCGGCCCGACGATCGACGAGGACGCGAACACGGCGCCGATCAGCCCCTGCCAGCGGCCGCGGTCGCGCGGAGGGACGATGTTCCCGATCACCGCGAGCGAGAGCGGGAAGAGCCCGCCGGCGCCCACGCCCTGGACGGCGCGGAAGACGATCAACTCGGTCAGCGACCGGGCGACGCCGCACAGCGCCGAGCCGGCCAGGAAGATCACGATCGCGATCAGGAACAGGTTCTTGCGGCCGTGGACGTCGCCGAGCTTCCCGTACAGCGGCACGGTGACCGTCGACGTGAGCATGTACGCGGTGAAGACCCATGAGTACTGCGTGATGCCGCCGAGGTCGCCGACGATCCGCGGCAGCGCGGTGGCGACGATCGTCTGGTCGAGCGCGGCGAGCGCGAGCGTCACCATCAGCCCCGCGTAGATCGCGAGGATCCGGCCGATCGTGAAGTCGTAACCGGGCGGCTGCCGCCCGAGGCGCTCCCTCAGCGTCATCCGCTAATCCCCCGGAGGCTCGACGGCGGGCCGCCGGCTCCGCTCGAGCAGGACGGCGCCGAGGATGAGCACGCCGCCGGCCACCTCCCAGGCCGATAGCCCCTCGCCGAGCAGCAGAATCGCGAACGCGACCCCGAACGCGGGCTGCATGTTCGAGAAGAGCGACGCCCGCGACGGCCCGACCTTCGAGATCGAGGTGAACCAGAGGATGTTCGTGAGGAAGAGGGGCCCGACGACCGCGAACGCGAAGCACACCCACATGAGCGCATCGAAGTCGAACGACTGGCCGGCGGTCTGGCCGCTGCCGACGAGCGCGATCGGCACCCAGCCGATCGCGAGCACGAGCGAACTGATCCGGAACGGCGAGTAGCGGCGCATGAGCGGCGTGATCGCGACGGAGTACATGGCCCACGTCAACGCGGTCGCGACGGCGAGGCCGTCTCCGGATACATGGCCCGAGAATCCACCCGAGCCGGACGCGACGAGTCCGACGCCGACGATCGAGACGAGCGTTGCGACCCAGAAGCCGCGACCCATCCGCTCGAGGCCGATCACGCTCGCGATGACGCCGATGAAGATGGGCGTCGTCCCGAGGAAGAGCGTCACGGTCGCCGCCGTCGTCTTGTCGATGGAGTACACGAAGCACAGCTGGTTCGCGAAGATCATCAGCGCTGCGATCGCTACGTAGCGGAGATCGCGCCGCGCGATCCGGAACGACCGCTCGCGCCGGTAGGTGAATCCCCAGAAGAGCACGGTCGCGCACCCGTACCTCGTGGTCGCGTATGCGAGCGGGTTGAAGCCGTGCGTGAGGACGTACCGGGTGACCGTGGTGTTGAGCGCCCAGAGGAGGACCGTTCCGAGCAGCATCAGGTCGACGGTCCGTGCTCGCACAGAGGGTGGGTAGGCTACTCGCGGCAATGGAGCGCAAGCCGACCCGGGACGACGTCGACGCCCTGCTCGCACCGGCGACGCCGCACTTCGCCTACCAGCTGCGCGCCCGCGTGCGCGAGCTCGTCGAAGGCCTGGCGGAGGACGACGAGGTACGCCGCTACGCCGAGACGCAGATCGACCGCCTCGACCGCCTCGGCCACGCATCGTCGAAGGCCGACGAGGGCCCGCGCGAGTCGCCCGACCGGCTCGGCTGGGACGAGATCCCGTCATCCGCCCCGGATGACCACCCGCTGCCAAGACGCGCGTGAACGTCCTCGTCACGGGCGGGTCGCGCGGGATCGGCCGCGCGATCGCGCTGCGCTTTGCTCGCGACGGTGCGAAGCGAGTCGCGATCGGCTACCTCAGGAACGATCGCGCCGCAGAGGAGACGGCGGAGGAGTTGCGCGCGCTCGGCGCCGAGCCGGTGCTCGTCCGCGGCAACGTCACGTCGGAGCGCGTGCTCGACGAGGTGCGGGCGCTCGGCCCGCTCGACGTGCTCGTGCACAACGCGGCGACCGGGGTGATCCGACCCGCGCTGGAGACGGAGGACAAGCACTGGGACTGGACGCTGAATGCGAACGCGCGCGCCCTGCTGCAGCTCGCTCGCGCTGCGGTTCCGCAGATGCCGGCCGGCTCCTCGATCGTCGCCATCTCGTCGCTCGGCGCGCAGCGGGTGCTCGAGAACTACGTGCTCGTCGGCACATCGAAGGCGGCACTCGAGGCGCTCGTCCGCTACCTCGGCGTCGAGCTCGCGCCGCGCATCCGCGTCAACGCCGTCTCCGGCGGCGTCGTGGAGACGGGCGCTCTCGAGCACTTCCCGAACCGCGAGGAGATGCTGCGTGCGGGCGCGGCGAACCCTGTCGGTCGGCTCGTCACACCGGAGGACATCGCGGGCGCCGTCGCCTTCCTCTGCTCGCCCGACGCAGACATGGTGCGCGGGCAGACCCTGGTCATCGACGGGGGTTTCTCGTTACTCGCCACCGGGGCATAACGGCCGCGTGGGTGTCGCCGTCAGCCTGGTCATCGCCGCGGTCGGCCTGATCCTCGCGCTCGCGATTCACCCGGCGAGCCCGGGCTCGGTCGACGTGAACACCGTCGGCTGGATCCTCTTCGTCGTCGGGCTGATCGGGCTCGTGCTCGACCTCGTGCTCTGGTCGTCGTGGGGCCCCGGCTACCTGCGCCGTCCCGATTACCCGCGGCGCCGCCGCCGCGTGGTGGACGTCGAGGACCGCTACTAGCGCCCGAAGGCGCGTCCGACGACGTCGCCCGCGACGTAGCCGGCGATCTTCGGGTTCTCCTGCAGGCGCCGCACCGAATACTCGTACCAGTGCGTGCCGTAGGGGACGTACACGCGCAGCGGGTGCCCCCCGGCCACGAGATCGTCGGCGCGGTCGGGACGAACACCGAGCAGCATCTGGAACTCGTACCGATCGGGAGCGAGGGCTGCCTCGCGCACGACGCGCAGCGCCTCGCCGATCAGGTACTCGTCGTGCGTGGCGATGCCGACGTATGCGCCCTGCGCGACGAGCGCCTCGAGGCACTGGACGTAGCTCTCGCGCACGGCATCGGCCTCGTGGAAGGCAACCTCAGCCGGCTCGACGTAGATCCCCTTGCAGAGGCGGACGTTCTCGAGACCCTCGACGTCGGCGAGGCTGCGCCGCAGGTACGCCTGCAGCACGACGCCGACATTTTCGTGGCCCGAGTCGCGCAGCTCACGGTGAAGCGCGAGCGTCCGGCTGGTCGTCGCCGAGTCCTCCATGTCGACCCGGACAAAGCGCCCGCGCGAGGCGGCAGCGACGACGACGGCCTCGAGGTGCTCGCGGCACAGGTCGAGATCGAGCTCGAGCCCGAGCGCCGTGAGCTTGACCGAGATGGTCGCGTCCAGCTCCTCCTCGTCGAGCCGCGCGAGGACGTCGTGGTACTGGCCGGCGATCGCGCGCGCCTCGTCGGCGCTCGTGACCTCCTCGCCGAGCACGTCCACCGTCGCCAGCTTGCCCTTCGCGTTCAGCCGGCGGACCACGCGGACGGCGTCGTCGAGCGAAGGCCCCGCGATGTAGCGCGACGAGAGGCGCTGGACGACCGGTCGCGGCACCGCCGGCAGGAGCTTGACGATCGCCCGGTCGAGCAGGGTCACGCTCTACGACTCGCGCATGAACCCCTGGCGCGCGGCGCTCACGAGCGCCACGGCCTCGGGGAAGAGCACGCGCATCGAGTCGCGCAGGGCGATCGACTGCTCGTCGGCGGGCCCGCTCACCTGCAGCTGCGAGAGCGCGGCGGCGGTCAACTCGACGGCGGTGTTGAGCGTCAGCGTCGCGAACTGCTCGCGCTGCGCATCCTGCACCGACTCCGCCTGCTGCTCCGCGAACTCGCGCAACCCGCGCAGCAGATCCTCGGGATCGCCTCCGAACGGGAATCCGAATCCACCTTCCATG
>JAICYG010000051.1 GCA_025934335.1 Thermoleophilia bacterium
AGGGATCATCGACAGGAGCAGCACCGGCAGCGACAGCACGGCCGAGGCGGCGAGCCGCAGCCGCAGCGGGCGCGTCGCGTCCCGCTCCGTGGCGGCGTCTCCGTCCGGCTCGGCGGCGGGCAGCGTCGCCGAGTAGCCGACGGCCTCGACCGCCTCGACAAGCTGCTCGGGGGCGATCGCGCCGGCGTCGTAGGAGACGCTCGCCTTCTCGGTCGCGTAGTTGACGGTTGCCGAAACGCCGTCGAGCTTGTTCAGCCTGCGCTCGATGCGGCTCGCGCACGAGGCGCAGGTCATGCCCTCGATCGGCAGCTCGAGCTGTGCGAGAACGGCGCTCATCGGGAGACCTCCAGGGTGAAGGCGGCGGTGTGGACGCGGCCAGCCACGCGGAACTGCAGGAAGAGGCGGTAGCTGCCCGCGTCCGGGAACGTGGCCTCGAACCTGAGGCTCGAAGCGTCGGGATGGACGTGCAGGAACGCCAGGTCGCCCTCGCGCAGCGCGACGAGGTGGCCCTTCGCGCCGAGGTAGTCCTGGAGCGCGACACGCTTGCCGGCGCGGGTGACGTCGAAGGTGAGCTCCGACTCCTCGCCGGCGCCCACCCTGCCGTCGGTGAGGCGCACGCGGAAGCCGTCCGTGCCGGCGACCTTCGCCGGGGCGGGCAGCTCGCGCGAGCGGACGGCGCCGTCGACCTGGAGGTCGTCGGCGAGCGTCGTCGGTTTGCCGTCGACGGAGAAGTCGGCGAAGACGCGGTACGTGCCCGCCTGCGAGAGCCGGAGCGGCGTCGTCCAGGTGCCGTCCGCGCGCAGCGTCGGGTGCAGGTGCTGGAAGCCGGTGAGGTCGCGGCGGACGACGATCAGGTGCATCCGCTTCGTGTGCTCGAGGTCGAAGTCGCGCACTGTGCGGCCGTCCTCGCCGAGGATGCGGAAACGCAGCCCGAGCCGCGATCCGGGCCGCGCCGCGGTCCGCGCAAGCGCGAGCGTCAGCCCGTTCTCGCTGACCGCGAGCCCGCGGACCGGGTCGGCGTCCATGCTCATTCCGTCATCTGCATTCGCGGCGGCCGGATCGTGGAGTTGGGGGACGGCGCCGCCGGCGAGCACGGCGGCACCGAAGACCAGGGCGACCGCGGCGGCGAAGGCAACGAGCCTCACCGGCGTCGTCATGCCGTCACCTGCCGGTGGTGCCCGTGATCGCAGCTGTACTCGTCACGGCGGAGCAGCATCGCGACGAGCATCGCCGGGAGCATCACGGCGTGCAGGATCACCATCAGCGCACCGTCGCCCTCGACAATCCCGGAGCCGAGGAGCGCAAGTGTCGCGAGCGTCGGGAGCACCATCGAGGCGCCCATCTCGAGGCAGGGGAGCCACGCGTGGCCGCGGAAGCGCATCCACGCGACCATCGGCACGGTCATCGAGGCGCCCATCTCGACGAGCATCGCGCCGGTGCCGTCGATCTCGGCGACGAGGCCGACGACGGCCCCGAGGACGGCCATGCCCACGAACATGACGACGACCATCTCGATGTAGTGCAGCGCGAAGCGGCGGTCGGCGCTCGTCATGCCGGCACCACGTCGTAGCCGGCTTCGTCGATCGCAGCGACGAGCGCGGCATCGTCGAGGCGCTCGCCGCCGATCGCGACGAGCTTGGTGTCGAGGTCGACCTCGACGGTCTCGACACCCGGCACCGCGGTCACCTCGGCGGTGATCGCCGTGCGGCAGTGGCCGCAGCTCATGCCGGGGACGGAGTAGGTGATCGTCTGGTTCATCGTGGCCTCCTTCGGCAGTTCGGTCATCTGCCGGAAAGCTCGCGCAGACGCCGCCTCCGGTCAGCGAAGCCAGCAGGCGTGTCGTGGTGCGGTTAGCCACACCTCTGGGCGATCGGAGAATCCCGGTCAGATCGGAACGCGCGCCTCCGGCCGCGCTGACGGGTCAGCGCGCGAGCTTCGCGAGCACCGAGTCGACCCGCGCGAAACCGCCCCTAGCGCCCTCCTCGACGCCGTACTGCATGGTCGTGTCGCGCTCCTCCGTCGACTCGAACCGCATCGTCTGCGTCAGCTTCGTCCGCCCGCCGAGATCCTCGAACTCCAGCGTCTGCAGGTGGTTCTGGAACGTCTGGACGAGCCGCGCCGGCGGCTCGACCTCGCGGAACTCGCCCTCGACGACGCCGGAGGCGGTGCGGAAGCGGTACGTGCCGCCGGGCCGAACGTCCATCTCCTCGACGACGGTGCCGTCGCCCCACCACTCCGGGATCAGCTCCGGGCTCGTCCAGACGGAGAAGACGTGCGCGCGCGGCGCGTCGAAGATCCGCTCGACGCGGATCTCCCGTTCGTCCGGCGTGGAGACGGTGGTCTCGTTCATCCGCTCACCGCCTGCTTGACGAGCTTCGTGAGCGCCGCCTCGTCGGCCCTGGTCAGCTTCGTCGTCAGCGCGTACGCAACCGGCCACATCGAGCCCTGGTCGAGGTTCGCGTTGTCCTGGAAGCCGAGCATCGCGTACCGCTCCTTGAACTTGCCGGCATCGCGGAAGAAGACGATGACCTTGCCGTTCCTGTCGGCGTAGGCGGGCATCCCGTACCAGGTCTTCGGGGTGAGCTCCGGCGCGGTCTTCTTGACGATCGCGTGGACCCGCTCACCGAGCGCGCGGTCGTCCGGCGACATCTCGGCGAGCGCCGCCTGGATCGCGTCTTCCCCCTGCGCCGCGGCCTTCAGCTCCCGGGCGCGCGCACGCATGGCGGCGCGTTCCTCGGCGCTGAAGCTCTCGTTCTTCTTGCTCGGGCTCATGGTGCTCCTTTCGTTCGTTCGACGACCTGCGCGAAGCGGTCGAGCCGCTGCAGCCACGTGCTGATGCCCTCGAAGGCGTACGGCACCAGCATGCACCTGCGTACCCGGCCGACCTTCTCGGTGGTGACGAGCTCCGCCTCCTCGAGCAGCCGGATGTGCTTCCTCATCCCGGTCAGCGACATGGCGAAAGGCTCGGCGAGCTCGCTGATCGTGGCGCTGCCGGCGCCGAGCCGCTCGAGCACAGCCCGGCGCGTCGGATCGGCGAGGGCCGCGAAGGCATGATCGACGGTTGCCTGATACTGAACCATCTGGTTCAGTATTGCACACGCCGCGCGCACGCGTCGCTCACCTTCGTCGTGACCGTCCGTTAGACGAGCTCGAGCCCGACGTAGTTCTCGGCGAGCGCCCTCGCCTGCGACTCCGACGTGGTCACGTAGCGCAGCTGCGAGCGCTGGAGGCGCAGGTCGAACGGGTCGCCGCCCGGCGGCAGGTGAAGCATCGTCGTCATCCACCACGAGAAGTGCTCGCAGCGCCACACGCGCCGCAGACAGGCGTCGGAGTAGGCGGCGAGCAGCGCCTCGTCGCCGCTCTCGTACCGGCGCACGAGCGCCTCGGCCAGGAGGCGCACGTCGTGGATCGCGAGGTTGAGCCCCTTCGCGCCGGTCGGCGGCACGATGTGCGCCGCGTCGCCGGCGAGGAACAGCCGGCCGCAGCGCATCGGCTCGCAGACGTAGCTGCGCATACCCGTCACGCCCTCCTCCAGGATCGGCCCCTCCTCGAGCGTCCAGCCGTCGACGCCGGCCCTCGTCTGCAGCTCCTGCCAGATGCGCTCGTGCGGCCACTCGCCGAGATCCTCGTCCGGCCGGCACTGGAGGTAGTAGCGCGAGCGCGTCGGCGAGCGCAGCGACAGGAGCGCGAAGCCGCGCTCGTGGTGGGCGTAGACGAGCTCGTCGACCGACGGCGCGACGTCGGCGAGGATGCCGAGCCAGCCGTAGGGGTACTCGCGACCGAACTCGCGCAGGACCCCCGACGGGACGGACGCGCGGGAGACGCCGTGGAAGCCGTCGCAGCCCGCGACGAAGTCGCACTCGAGCTCGCCGCCCGCGTGGCGGACGATTCCGCGCTCCGCGTCGATCTCCGCGGCCGGCGTGTCGAAGTGGAGCGGCAGCCCGGACTCGAGCCGCGCCGCGAACAGGTCCTTCACGACCTCCGTCTGGCCGTAGATCACGATCGACCGCCCGTCCGTGAGCTCGCTGAGCGGGACGCGGTGCCGCTCGCCGTCGAACTGCAGCGAGATGCCGTGGTGGACGATGCCCTCGACGTCCATGCGCGCCCCGACGCCGGCGTCGCGGAGCAGGTCGACCGTCCCCTGCTCGAGCACGCCGGCACGGATGCGCGCCTCGCAGTAGTCGCGGCTGCGCGCCTCGAGCACCACCGTCTCGATCCCCGCGTTCTCGAGCAGGCGCGCGAGCGTCAGGCCCGCCGGTCCGGCGCCGACGATCCCGACCTGCGTTCTCATTTCTCTAACACCTCCTGCGCGATCGCGAACGCGCGGTTCGCGGCCGGGACGCCGCAGTAGATCGCCGCCTGCAGCAGCACCTCCTTGATCTCGTCGACGGTGAGCCCGTTGCGACGCGCTGCGCGAACGTGCATGGCGAGCTCGTGGTGGTGACCGAGTGCCGTCAGCGCCGTGAGCGTGATCGCGCTACGCGTTCGCCGGTCGAGCCCGGGGCGGCTCCAGATCTCGCCCCACGCGTACCGCGTGATCAGGTCCTGGAAGTCCGCGGTGAGCTCGGTCGTGCTCTCGACCGCGCGGTCGACGTGCTCGTCGCCGAGCACCTCGCGGCGCACCTTCATGCCGTCGTCGTAGGTCATTCAGCGTCCTCCAGGTGCGTGAGTACCGCGGCCGTGAACGCCTCCGGGCACTCGACGTTCGCGAGATGCGGAGCGGCCGCGAGCACCTCGTGCCGGGCGCCGGGTATGCGCGCGGCGAGCAGGTCGGTCGCGTCGGCCGGCGTCGCCTCGTCCTCCGCGCCGGCGAGCACGAGCGCCGGCACCGCGACGCGCGGCAGCTCGTCGCGGAAGTCCCACACGGCGAGCGCCTCGCAACAGCGGGCGTACGCGTCGACGTCTCTCGTCACGAGCACCCGGCGGAACCTCTGCGGCAGCTCGGGCGGCGCCGCGGGCGTGAACCAGCGCGCGACGACCGCATCCGCGATCGGCTCGAGCCCCTGCTCGCGCACGAGGGAAGCCCGCTCACGGTAGATCTCGGGGGCCGGCATGTGCGCTGCGGTGCAGGCGAGCACCAGCCGGTCGAGCCGCTCCGGCGCGTTCGCGCCGAGCCACATCCCGACCATGCCGCCGAGCGAGACGCCGCACCACGAGGCGCGCTCGACACCCTCCTCGTCGAGGAGCCGGATCGCGTCCTGCCCGAGCTCGGCCATCGTCGACCGGCCCGGGAGCTCGTAGCGGATGATGCGGAACGCGGGCGAGAACGCGTCGAGCTGCGCGTCCCAGAGCGTGCGGTCGGTGCCGAGCGAGCTCGGGAGAACGAGAACGCGCGTCACGCGCCGTCCCGGTACCGCGCGAGCGCGCGGTCGACGAACGCCCCGGCCGAGCCGAGGTAGTCGGCGTCTTCGCCGAGCCCGAGCCGGTCGCGCTCCGAGTAGAGGCCGGGCGTCATGTTCGCGCGCATCCGCTCGGGGAAGACCTCGAGCCCGGCGAGGGACTCGGCGATCGCGGCGGCGGCGCCGGCGGCGTGCGCGAGCGTCTCCGTCAGCGCCGTCCACTCCGCCTGCCACGCGCCCGCGGCGCGCTCGTGCTCGTACGCGCCACCGCAGAGCACGGTCACATTCGCATGCACGAGCCGGGCGCACGCGCGTGCGAGCGCCGCCTGCGCCGGGTTGCGCTTGTGCGGCATCGTCGACGAGCCTCCGCCCGCCGCCTCGGCCACCTCGCCCACCTCCGTCTGGGCGAGCAGGACGACGTCGAGCCCGATCTTCGCGCAGAATCCAGCCGCCGCGCCGAGCCGTGCGGCGAGAGCGCCGATAGGGCCCCGGTGTGCATGCCACGGCAGCGTCGGCGCGTTCAGGTCGAGCTCGGCTGCGTACGCCTCGAGCACCTCCACGCCGCGGTCGCCGAACGCCGCGAGCGTGCCCGCGGCTCCGCCGAGCTGAGCGGGGAGGCGCAGGGAGGCAAGGTCGTCGCGCTGGTCGAGCAGCCCGACGAGCCAGCCCGCGGCCTTCGCGCCGAACGTCGTCGGCACCGCCTGCTGCAGCAACGTGCGGCCTGCGATCGGCGCGTCGCGGTGCTGCTCGGCAAGTCGCGCGCAGGCGGCGACCGCGCGGTCGAGCGAGGCGACGACGTGCTTCGTCGCCCGCCGCGCGACGAGCACGGCGGCCGTGTCGAGGATGTCCTGGCTCGTGGCGCCGAAGTGCACCCAGCGGGCGGCGTCGCCGCCGACGCGCGCGCGCAGCGCGTCGACGAGCGGCGCGGCCGGGTTCGCGACGGCACGCCCCGCGGCGGCGATCTCGTCGGCCGCGAACGCCGAGGGGTCACACGCAACGGCGATCGCTGCAGCCGCGTCGGCAGGCACGACGCCGACCCGTGCGGAGGCGGCCGCGAGTGCGCGCTCGGCGTCCAGCATGGCGGCGAGCCACGCCTCGTCGGAGACCGCGGCGCGGACCTCATCCGGCACGAAGAGCGGGCCGAAGGTCGTCAAGGCGCGAAGAAGACGGTGGCGTGCTCGCCCTGCATGCGGATATCGAATCGGAATCCGCCGTCCTCGGCCCGCGCGAGCAGCGTTGCGCGCTCCTCCGGCGAGAGCGCTGCGAGCACCTCGTCCTCGACCTCCCGCAGGTAGATGCGCGTGCGCTGGTGGCGCAGCAGCCCGCGCGCGAACACGTGCGCGTCGAGCACTTCGCGGTCTCGCGGTATGCGGAAGCGGAACCGTCCCTCCTTGTCGGTGCCCGATCGTCCGAAGCGACGGCCGGCAGCGTCCCACACCTCGACGAGCCCGTCGCCGATCGGCTCCTCCTGTCCGTCATAGAGCGTGCCGGTCAGCTCGACGCCGTCCGGGTCGAGATCGTCGTCGGGGCGACGGCACAGGCCGATCACGTAGTACGGGCCGACGGTCTGCGAGGGCGTCGTCGTCATTCCTCGAACGGGGTCGCGTTGAGGACGATGTCCCAGTCGAACGCGAGCGCCCACTCCGGACGGGTCGCCTCCGGGTCGAACCGCGCGACGAGGAGCTCACGCGCCTTCGGGTCGCGGACGGCGTTGAAGATCGGGTCGTACGGGAAGAGCGGATCGCCCGGGAAGTACATCTGCGTCACGAGCCGCTGCTCGAACGCGCGGCCGAAGACCGAGAAGTGGATGTGCGCGGGCCGCCACGCATTCGGGTGGTTGCGCCACGGGTACGCGCCGGGCCTGATCGTGGTGAAGCGGTAACGGCCGTCGGCGTCGGCCAGGCAGCGGCCGGCGCCGGAGAAGTTCGGATCGAGCGGCGCCGGGTGACGGTCGACCTCGTGCAGGTAGCGGCCGGCCGCGTTCGCCTGCCAGACCTCGACGAGCGCGCCGCGGAGCGGGCGCCCGCCGTCGTCGACCACGCGGCCGGAGACGACGATCCGCTCGCCGAGGGGCTCACCGTCGTGCTGGCGCGTCAGGTCGTTGTCCGAGGGAGCGAGGCAGTCCTCGCCGAACACCGGCCCGTCGAGCCGGTGCAGCTCCTCCGGCAGCGTCGCGAGCGGGCGGTCCGGCGCACGCCAGCGCGTCGAGCGGTAGCCCGGGTAGTCGACCTGGACCTCGGGGCCGAGGCTCGCGTCGTCGGGCAGGACGACCGGCCCCTCGTACGGCGACGTCATGCAGCCTCCCGCAGGGAGCGTAGAGCGGCGAGCTCGGCGCCGCTCGGCGGCTCGGTCTCGCGCAGGTCGCCGGCGACGCGCAGGTCCCAGCCGGTCGCCTCGCGCGACTCGTCGGCGGTCACGCCGGGATGTGTGGCGATGAGGGTCAGCTCACCGTCACGCGGCTCGAGCACGCCGAGGTCGGTGACGACGACCCGCACGCGCTCGCCGAGGCTCGTCGTGAAGTCGAGGGAGGGGACGAACGCCCGCGGCGTCTGGCGGAGCATGACGAACACGTCGCGGACGCCGGTCGCGATCTCGGGCGCGCCGCCGCCGCCCGGCAGGCGCACGGCCGGCGAGTCGTACGACCCGATCACGGTGCTGTTCAGGTTGCCGTGCCGGTCGATCTGCGCGGCGCCGAGGAAGCCGACGTCGATGCGGCCGGCCTGTAGCCAGTACGCGAACATCTCGGGGACGGAGACGACGGCGTCGGCGGTCTCCGCGAGCTCGCCGTCGCCGATCGAGAGCGGGAGCCGCCGCGGCTTCGCGCCGATCGTGCCGCTCTCGTACACGAGGACGCACCCCGGCGCATGCGTGCGGCGGGCGAGGTTGGCGGCCAGGCTCGGCAGGCCGATGCCGACGAAGCAGACCATGCCGTCGCGGAGCCGGCGGGCCGCCTCGACGGCCATGATCTCGTCCGCCGTCCACGTGCCGGTCATGCGGGCACCGCCTCGGCGAGGCTGGCCCGGTACTCGACGACGTCGGCCGTCTCGACGACGTGCCGCCTCATCCACGTGGCGAAGCGGTCCCGATCGCGGCTGATCTCGTCCCAGGCGCGGTAGAAGCCGTTGTCGCGGTCGTAGTAGCCGTGCGCGTACGACGGATGCGCGCCTCCGGGGGCGAGGCATACCGCGTCGACCACCCACGCCGGCAGCACGATCGCACCGGGACGAGGCTCGAGCTCGTCGACGATCTCCTCGACGGTGACGATCGAGCGCGCGGACGCGAGCACCGCCTCCTTCTGCACGCCGGTGATCCCCCACAGCTGCACGTTGCCGTGCCGGTCTGCCTGCTGTGCGTGGACGATCCCGACGTCGGGCCGGTGCGCCGGCACCGCGGCGAGCACCTCACCCGTGAACGGGCACTCGATCGGCGCCACGCGTGTGCGCGCCGGCAGATCGCCGTCGCGGTACCCGCGCAGCACGCCGAACGGCAGGTCTGACGCGCCCGCGGCGTACGCGACCGCCATCCCGGCGTGCGAGTGCTCCTCCAGCTCGAGCGGTGCCGGATAGGCGTGCTCGACCGCGTCGCGCAGCCGGTGCAGCGAGCCGACGCCGGGGTTCCCGCCCCAGGAGAAGACGAGCTTCCGTGCGGCGCCCATCCCGATCAGCTGGTCGTAGACCAGGTCGGGCGTCATCCTGACCAGGGTGAGGTCCCGCCTGCCCTGCCGGATCAGCTCATGCCCGGCCGCGTGCGGGATCAGGTGCGTGAAGCCCTCGAGCGCAACGGTGTCGCCGTCGTGCACGAGGTCGCGCACCGCGTCGCTGAGACTCAGAACGGGAACGGGTGGCTCCCGCTCTGCACGGTGATCCAGCGCAGCTCCGTGAACTCGTCGACGACCGCCTGGCCGCCGAAGCGGCCGAAGCCCGAGTCCTTGATGCCGCCGAAGGGCATCTGCGGCTCGTCGGCGACGGGCTGGTCGTTGACGTGGACGATGCCCGCGTCGAGCCGGTGCGCGAGCGCGAGCCCGCGGTCGGGATCGCTCGTCAGGATCCCCGAGCTGAGCCCGTAGGCGGTCGCGTTCGCGCGCTCGATCGCCTCTTCGGCCGAGTCGACCACCTCGACCGCGACCACCGGGCCGAACGTCTCGACCTGTGAGAACTCTGCCTCCTCGGGCACGTCGGCGAGCACGGTCGCGAGGTAGCACGGCCCGACCGCCTCGCCGCCCGCGAGCACCGTCGCGCCCTTCGCGACGGCGTCGTCGACGCGCGCCTTGACGGTCGCGAGCGCGTCCTCGTTGATCAGCGGGCCGATGATCGTGTCCGGCTCCTTCGGGTCGCCCGCCTTCAGCGTCTTCGTCTTCGCCGCCAGCCGCTCGACGAAGGCGTCGGCGATCGGCCGCTCGACGACGATCCGGCGCGCGGACATGCAGATCTGCCCCTGGTGGAGGAACGAGCCGAAGACGGACGCGTCGACCGCGTAGTCGAGGTCGGCGTCCGCGAGGACGACGAGCGGGTTGTAGCCGCCGAGCTCGAGCACGATCCGCTTCAGGTGGCGGCCGCACGCCTCGGCGAGCTTGCGGCCGGTCCCGGTCGAGCCGGTGAAGTTGAGGCGCCGCACGGCGGGATTCGCGACGAGCTCGTCGCCGATCGGCTGCGCCGCGCCCGGCGCGTGCGCGACGACGTTCAGCACGCCGGCGGGCAGCCCCGCCTCGGCGAAGATCTCGCCCCAGAGGAGGCCGCCGACCACGGGCGACCACTCGGACGGCTTCAGCACGACCGTGTTGCCGAGCGCCAGCGGCGCCGCGATCGAGCGCGCCGAGAGGATGAGCGCCGCGTTCCAGGGCGCAATCGCGCCGACGACCCCGACCGGCCGCCGCAGACCCATCGAGAACTTCCCGGTGTCGGAGGGGATGACGGTCCCGATCGGCGCGTAGGCGAGCGCCGCCGCCTGCCGGAGCAGGCCCGGCACGAAGTGCAGCTGGAACATGCCGAAGCCGAAACCGCAGCCGGTCTCGCGTGCGAGCAGCGACACGACCTCGTCGTGACGCGACTCGAGCAGGTCGGCCGCCTTCAGGAACACGGCCTGCCGCGCCGCGGGTGGTGACGCCGACCACGCCTCGAACGCGCCGGACGCTGCTTCGATCGCGCGGCGCGCGTCGTCGGCGTCTCCCGCGGCGACCACCGCCACGGTCTCGCCCGTGAACGGGTCGCGATCCTCAAACGTTGCGGCGGAGTCGGTCCACTCGCCGCCGATGAACTGCCGGTATGCCTGCGCTGTCGTCGTCGCCACCTGGCTCTCCTTTCAGTGCATCCGCAACACGGGCTTGACGACCGCGCCGCTCTCGGCGTCGTGCGCAGCCCGGTCGATGTCGTCGAAGTCGTACTGGGTCATGAAGCGGTCGACGGGGAACTGGCCGCGCCGCCAGAGGTCGACGAGCCGCGGCAGGAACTCCTGCGGGACCGCCTCGCCCTCGACGATGCCGCGGATGACGCGACCCGCGGTCATCACGTGGTTCACGTCGAGCGACACCTCGGTGCCGAGCGCAGGCGCGCCGACGATCCCGCAGACGCCGACCGGCGCGAGGCTGTCGACCGCGGCGCGGACCGCCTGCGGCGAGCCCGTCGCCTCGAGCGTGCGATCGGCGCCGCCGAGCTCCCGGATCGCTTCGACCGGATCCTCCCGCGACGCGTCGACGACGTGCGTGGCGCCGAGCTCGCGCGCGAGCTCGAGCCGAGACGCGCGCAGGTCGACGGCGACGATCGTCTCGCAGCCGGTGACGCGGGCGGCGAGCAGCGCCGCCAGGCCCACCGCACCGGCGCCGAAGCCGGCGAAGACGTCGCCCGGGGCGGGTTGCAACACGTTCAGCACGGCGCCGGCCCCGGTCTGGATCCCGCAGCCGAACGGCGCGGCGATCTCGAGCGGGATCGAGTCGTCGAGCCGCACGACGTTGCGCTCGTGCGCGACGGAGTGCGTGGCGAAGCTCGACTGGCCGAAGAAGCTGCGGCCGGCGAAGTTGTAGGCGAAGAACTCGTCGCAGTAGGCGGCGTTCCCGTTCGTGCAGCGCGGGCAGGCTCCGCACGAGTCGTAGCTCATCGCGACGCGGTCGCCGACCGAGACGGCCGTCACCGCGCTGCCGGCGGCCGTGACGACGCCGGCGCCCTCGTGCCCGAGGACGGCAGGGAGCGGCACCGGGATCCACTGGTCGCGGCAGATCAGGTCGGTGTGGCAGATCCCGGAGGCCGCGACCTCGACGAGCACCTCGTCATCGCGCAACTCGCCGAGCTCCCGCTCGCGCAGCACAAACGGTCCTCCCTGCTCCTCGACGACGGCGGCCGTGATGTTCACGCGCGCCCCCGCAGCCGATAGCCGACCGGCAGCAGCTGCACGTTGAACCGCTCCTGGAGCGTCCCCCAGATCCCGCGCGGCAGGAGCAGCGCGAAGCCGATCGCGACCGCGCCGAGCATGACGAAGTACCAGACGCCGCTCGACGAGACGTAGGTCTGCAGGAGGTAGAGGACGATCGCGCCGATGATCGGCCCCTCGAACGTGCCGAGCCCGCCGACCAGCACCATGAAGATCATCTTCGCCGACCAGTTGACTCCGAAGACCGAGTCGGGGCCGAGCGGCTGGATCGAGAGCTGCCAGGCGAGGATGAGCGCGCCCGCAGCCGCGCAGCCGGCACCGGCGAGGACGAACAGCACGCCCTTGCCGAGCAGGACGCGCACACCGACGGACGCGGCCGCGCCCTCGTCGTCGCGGATCGCCTGCAGCGACGCGCCGAGGCGGCTGCGCAGCAGCACGAAGAGGATCGCGAGCAGCACGGCGGCCGTCCCGAGCGACGCCCAGTAGGTGTAGTGCAGGCGCTGCTCCGGGGTGTAGCGCGTGTTGAACGGGATCAGCGCCGAGGTGCCCGTACCGCCGCCGATTGCGGGGTTCGGGTCGAGCGACACGAGGATCGCGAACGCCTCCGCGACCACCCACGTCCCGATCGCGAACGCACCGCCGCGCAGCCAGAGCACGACGGCTGCGACCGGGATCGAGACGGCCGCTCCGATCAGCGTCGCGAGCAGCATCGCGAGATACGGCTCGAGCGAGTGCTGCAGCGACAGGAAGACGACGGCGTAGGCGCCGATGCCGATGAACGCCTGTTGCCCCACCGAGACGAGGCCGCCGTAACCGGCGAGCGCGTTCCACATCACCGCGAGGACGACCAGGAAGTAGAGCTGGATCAGGTTGTTGAGTGCGTTCTCGCTCCAGAGCACGGGGCCGAAGGCGAGCAGCACGACGAGCCCCGCGAGCAGCACGGTGAAGCCGCCGGACAGCCTGGTCCAGCGCTCGACGCGGGCGGCGGGCGCGGGCGCAGCGACGGCACTCACGTGGTCGCCCCGCGAAGGCGAACACGGAGGCCGCCCGACTCGACGGCCGTCCGCACAACGAGCACGGCGAGGAAGACGACGTGGCCGGCGAGCGCGAAGTACTGCGGGTCGATCTGCGCCCCGACCGTCTGCGCGACGCCGAGGACGATGCCGCCGGCGAGCGTCCCCCAGAGCGAACCCATGCCGCCGATCACCACCGCCTCGAACGCGTAGATCAGCTGCGTCGGCCCCGACGTCGGATCGAACGTCGAGCGCATGGCGAAGAAGACGCCGGCGAGCGCGGCGGTCGCGACTGCGATCGCGGTGGCGCGCGCGTACACCGCTCGCGAGTCGACGCCGACGAGCTCGGCCGCGTCGGGGTCGGCCGCGGTCGCGCGCAGCTCGCGGCCGATCTGAGTCCGCGTCAGCACGAGCTGCAGCAGGAAGAGCACGAGGATGGCAATGCCGAGGATGAGCGCGTCGAAGGCCGGGATCGAGAGGCGCGAGGTGATGCGCCAGGCAGCGGGGCCGATCGCGCCCGGGTCGAGCGAGTGCACGTCGGGCGAGAAGAACTCCTGCAGCAGGTTGCCGATCACGATCAGGAGGCCGAACGTCGTCAGCAGCGGCACGAGCATGCCGGAGCGCAGCGAGCGCTCGAGCACCGTGCGCTGCAGGACGTAGCCCACGACGAGCGCGCCCGGCAGCACCGGGACGAGCGCGAGGTACGCCGAGATGTGCGCGTGCTCGACGAGCAGGAACGCCATGTACGCGCCGAGCAGCGCAAGCGACCCGTGCGCGAGGTTGATGATCCGCATCACGCCGAACATCAGCGAGAGCCCCGTCGCGAGCAGCGCGTAAAGGCCGCCGAGCAGGATGCCGTGCACGACCGCGTTCACCCAGGTCATGCCGCCGACCTCCTGAGCCCGAAGTACGCCTCCATCACCTGCTCGCGGGTCAGCTCGGCGGGCGTGCCCACGAGCACGAAGCGCCCCTCGAGCATGCAGACGACGCGGTCGGCGACGCCCAGCGCGCGGCTCAGGTCCTGCTCGACGAGCAGCACCGTCGCGCCCGACTCGAGCAGGGTGGCAAGCGAGCGGTAGACGGCGTCGACGACGACGGGAGCGAGGCCGAGCGAAACCTCGTCGAGGAGCAGGAGCCGTGGGTTGCTCATCAGGGCGCGGCCGATCGCGGTCGCCTGCTGCTCGCCTCCCGACAGGCTCGCAGCCCGCTTTTCGCGCAGCGGCTCGAGGAGCGGGAACACCTCGAGCACCGCGTCCACGTCCCAGCGGCCGGGGCGGCGGACGCCGGCCGCGACGCGCAGGTTCTCCTCGACCGTCAGCTCGGGGAAGAGCCGCCGGCCCTCGGGCACGAGCGCGATGCCGCGCTTGACGCGCCGGTGCGCCGGCATGCGCGTCACGTCCTCGCCGGCGAAGACGACGCGTCCGCCGCTCGGGCGGTGGGCTCCTGCGATCGAGCGCAGCAGTGTCGTCTTGCCGGCGCCGTTCGCGCCGACGATCGCGACCGTCTCGCCCTCCGCCACCTCGAGCGAGACGTCGCGGACCGCGTGTAGCAGCCCGTGGCGAGCCTCGAGCTTCTCGACCGAGAGCAACGCCGTCACCGGACCGCAGCGCTCCCGAGATAGGCGTCGACGACCGTCGCGTCGCGCATCACCTCGTCCGGGTCGCCGTCGGCGATCACGCGGCCGCCGTCCATGCAGACGAGCCGCTCGATCGCCTGCACGAGGACGTGCACGATGTGCTCGATCCAGACGATCGCGATGCCGCGCCGCCGCAGCTCGCCGACCGTGACGACGAGCTCCGCGGCCTCCCCCTCGGTGAGACCGCCGGCGATCTCGTCCAGCAGCAGCACCTCCGGATCGGTCGCGAGCGCCCGCGCGAGCTCGAGGCGCTTGCGATGCAGCAGGCCGAGCGACTCGGCCCGGCGATTCGCCAGGTCGCCGAGCGCGCACAGCTCGAGCACGTCGATCGCCTGGCGGTACTTCTCGCGCCCGCGCCGGCGGCCGCCCGCGCCGGCACCGACGAGCACATTCTCGAACACGGTCATGCCGCCGAACGGGCGCGGCACCTGGTGCGCGCGCCCGATCCCGAGGCGACACCGCCGCGCTGCGGCGCGCGAGGTGACGTCCTCGCCGCGGAAGAGGACGCGCCCCCCGTCCGGCCGGTAGGTCCCGGCGAGGACGTTGAGGAGCGTCGTCTTCCCGGCGCCGTTGGGGCCGACGATGCCAACGCCCTCGCCGGCCCCGACGGCGAAATCCACCCCGTCGAGCACCACCAGCGCGCCGAAGCGCTTGCGCACCCCGGCCGCCTCCAGCAGCTTGACCCCCTCGTCCACCTACCCCTTGTACGCCTTCAGGTGGGCCTGGATCGGCACCCTCGGGTCGGTCGAGTGCTCGCACAGCACAAAGTCGAGCGGGAACTTGCCCTTCGCCGCCCGCACCCACTGCCCGCCGATGATCGGAGTGGCGACCACGTTCGGGAACGGGTTCTTCGCGCCGCCGACGCCCCAGTGGAGGATGCCGTTCGGCGTCTCCACCTTCAGGTGCAGCATCGCCTTCGCGATCGCGTTCGCGTCCTTGGGGTTCCCGCTCGCCTTCAGCGCGGCGACGCCGACGTCGAGCAGCGCGGCCGACGAGCCGAGTTGCTGGTTCCACTGGCGGCCCGTCGCCTTCGTGTAGCCGTCGCCGATCTGCTTCGACGACATGCCGGTCAGCGAGGACTTGTACGGGAAGTGCGGCGTCCAGTACGCGGCGCTCGCAAGACCGGGGCCGAGCTTGCCGACCGCCTCGACCTGTGACGGGAACAGGCCGGTCTTCGCGATCTGGGCGATCCGCACCTGCCGCGTCAGGCCCTGCTGCTTCGCCTGGCGCCAGAACGTGACGAAGTCGGGCGGGATCGGGAACGTGTTGAAGATCTGCACGCCCGCCGCCTTGAACTTCGAGATCTGCGAGGAGTAGTCGTTCGTCCCGTCCTGGTACCCGCCCGGGTCGACGATCGTGTAGCCGTGCTTCTCGAGCAGCGGCCCGAGGTTCTCGCGGATCGCGTTGCCGTCGGCGTCGTTCGGCCACATCACGCCGACCTTCTTGTTCGTCTTCACCTGCGGCCACAGGTG
>JAICYG010000134.1 GCA_025934335.1 Thermoleophilia bacterium
CTCCACGACCGGCACGTCGCCCTCGGCGCGCGGATGGTGCCGTTCGCGGGCTGGGAGATGCCGGTCCAGTACGAGGGCGTGATCGCCGAGCACCGCGTGGTGCGCAGCGACGCGGGCGTCTTCGACGTCTCGCACATGGGCGAGCTCGAGGTCGAGGGGCCGACCGCGCGCGAGTTGCTGCAGGCGACGCTCTCGAACGACGTCGAGAAGCTCTCGCCGGGCGAGGCGCAGTACACGCTCGTCACGAACGACGAGGGCGGGATCGTCGACGATGTCATCCTCTACCGGCTCGACGAGCATCGCTACCTGGTCGTCGCGAACGCCTCGAACACCGACGCCGTCCACGGCTGGCTCAAGGCGCGCGAGCTGCGAGGCTCCGACGTGCGCGACGTGTCGGACGAGTACGCACTGCTCGCGGTGCAGGGGCCGCGCGCGCTCGAGCGTCTCGGGCTCGAGCCGGCGAAGGCGTTCACGTGGTCGATGGGCGAGGTCGACGGCGTCGAGGTCATGATCAACCGCACCGGCTACACGGGCGAGGAGGGCGTCGAGCTCGCGTGCATGGCCGACGACGCCGTCTCCCTGTGGGACGCGATCCTCGCGCGAGGCGTCGTGCCGTGCGGTCTCGGCGCGCGCGACACGCTACGGCTCGAGGTCTGCTTCCCGCTCCACGGCAACGACATCGGCCCGCAGTGGGACGCGATCTCGTCCGGCCTCGGTTGGGCGTGCGCGCTCGACACCGACTTCACCGGCGCCGACAGCCTCCGCGCGGTGAAGGAGCGCGGGCCCGAGCAGAAGCTCGTCCCGTTCGTGATGACCGAGAAGGCGATCCCGCGACAGGGCATGGCCGTCGCGGGCGGCGGTGAGGTGACGTCGGGGACGATGTCGCCGATGCTCGACGTCGGCATCGGCCTCGCGTACGTGCGGGCCGCGCATGCGAAGGCAGGCACCGAGATCGCCATCGACGTGCGCGGCAAGGAGCGCCGCGGCGAGATCAGGAAGAAGCCCCTCTACCGGAAGGAGTCCTCGTAGATGCCCGCGAGCGAGAGCTACCCCGACGACCTGCTGTACCACCCCGAGCACGACTGGGCGCGGATCGAGGGCGACGAGGCGACGCTCGGCGTCACCTGGTTCGCGCAGGATGCGCTCGGGGAGCTCGTGCACTACGAGGCGCCCGACGTCGGCTCGACGGTGACGAGAGGCTCCTCCTACGGCGAGGTCGAGTCGGTCAAGGCGGTGTCCGACCTGATCTCGCCGCTCTCCGGCGAGGTGCTCGAGGTGAACGAGAAGGTGGTCGACGCGCCGGAGACCGTCAACGAGGATCCCTACGGCGAGGGCTGGCTGATCCGGATCCGCCTCTCGAGCCCCGACGAGCGTGAGCAGCTGCTCTCGCTCGACGACTACAGGAAGGTGCTGGCAGAAGCGTGAGCTACCTCTCCCTCACGGATGCCGACCGCGAGCAGATGCTCGCAACGATCGGCGTCTCGTCCGTGGACGACCTCTTCCGCGACATCCCGGCCGGAGTTCGCTTCGAGCGGGAGCTCGACGTGCCCCCCGCGCTCACGGAGGCCGAGCTCCAGCGGCACATGGAGGAGCTCGCGGCGAAGAACGTCGTCGACGAGATCTGCTTCCTCGGCGCCGGCATCTACGACCACTACGTCCCCGCTGTCGTCGACGCCGTGCTGCAGCGCGGCGAGCTGCTCACGGCGTACACGCCGTACCAGCCGGAGATGAGCCAGGGCGTCCTGCAGGCGATCTTCGAGTACCAGACCGCGATCTGCGAGTTGACCGGGATGGATGTCTCGAACGCCTCGGGGTACGACGGCACGACCGTCGCCGCCGATGCGTGCTTCGTCGCGAAGCACGCGACGGGTCGCTCGAAGATCGTCGTCACCGAGGCGACGAGCCCGCAGGTGCGCCAGGTCGTGAAGACGTACGCGCCCGGCTTCGGCCTCGAGGTGGTCGAGGTGCCGCACGAGGGCGGTGCCACCGATCCCGATCGTGTGCGCGCCTCGGCCGACGGCGCCGCGGCCGTGATCTTCCAGCAGCCGAACTTCTTCGGCGTGCTCGAGAGCGCGCCCGAGCTCGCCGCCGCGGCAAGCGACGCCGGGGCGATGCCGATCGCGCACGTCGACCTCGTCTCGCTCGGCGTGCTCGAGGCGCCCGGTGCGTACGGGTGCGCGATGGCGATCGGCGAGGGGCAGTCCGCCGGCAACGCGATGAGCTACGGCGGCCCGCACTACGGGTTCCTGGCGGCGCGCAACGACTACGTGCGGCGGCTGCCGGGCCGCATCGTCGGCGAGACGGTGGACGCCGACGGAAACCGTGGCTTCGTGCTCACGCTGCAGACGCGCGAGCAGCACATCCGACGCGAGAAGGCGACGTCGAACATCACCACGAACCAGACGCTGCTCGCCCTCGCCGGCCTCGTCCACCTGAGCCTGCTCGGCCCGCAGGGGCTGCGCGAGCTGGGGGAGACGTGCATGGCGCTCGCCCACCACGCGAAGACGGAGCTGCAGGCTGCCGGCTTCGAGCTCGCGTTCCCCGAGCGCGCGACGTTCAAGGAGTTCGCGGTGCGTACCGGCCGGAACGCGCGCGAGGCGCTCACCCGTGCGCGGGCCAGGGGCGTCTACGCCGGCTACCCGCTCGGTCGCGACTACCCCGGTCTGGACGACGCGCTGCTCGTCGCCGTCACCGAGAAGCGGACAGTCGACGAGATTGCCCGGCTCGTGGAGGCGCTCGCGTGAAGCTGATCTACGAGAAGTCGCAGCCGGGCCGCCGCGGGATCGGGGTGCCGGGCACCGAGGGTCTCGAGGTGCCCGACGTGCCGGCCGAGCTTCGCCGCGAGACGCCGCCGCGGCTTCCCGAGATCGCGGAGCCGGAGGTGCTGCGCCACTTCACCGAGCTCTCGACGCGCAACTTCGGGATCGACACGGGCTTCTATCCGCTGGGCAGCTGCACGATGAAGTACAACCCGCGCGTCAACGAGCGGCTCGTCGGGCTGCCGGGCTTCGCGCAGCTCCACCCGCTCGTCGAGGACGACGCCGCGCAGGGCGCGCTCGAGCTCGAATGGCACCTGCAGCAGATCCTGCTGGAGGTCACGGGGCTCGACGCGGTCTCGCTGCAGCCCGCCGCCGGCAGTCAGGGCGAGCTGACGGGCCTGATGCTGTTCCACGCGTACTTCCGCGACCGCGGCGAGGACGATCAGCGTCGCAAGGTCGTGATTCCAGACACGGCGCACGGGACGAACCCGGCGAGCGTGACGATGGCCGGCTACGAGCTGACGCCCGTGAAGACCGACGCACGCGGGAACATCGACGTCGAGGACCTGCGCGGCAAGGTCGACGAGCACACCGCCGGGCTGATGCTGACGAATCCGTCGACGCTCGGCCTCTTCGACGAGAACATCGAGCAGATCGGGCGCATCTTCCACGACGCCGGCGCGCTCATGTACTACGACGGAGCGAACCTGAACGCCGTCTGCGGCATCTCGCGGCCGGGCGACATGGGCTTCGACGTCGTGCACATCAACCTGCACAAGACGTTCTCGCAGCCGCACGGCGGCGGCGGCCCCGGCGGTGGCCCGATCGCGGTGCGCGACATCCTCGAGCCGTTCCTGCCGGTCCCGATCGTGGCACGCGACGGCGCGACGTTCCGACTCGACTACGACCGGCCGAAGTCGATCGGCAAGGTGCGCGCGTTCAGCGGCCCGTTCGGCGTCTTCGTCCGCTCGTATGCCTTCATGCGCTCGTACGGTCCCGGGCTACGCGAGATGAGCGAGGTCGCGGTGCTGAACGCGAACTACCTGCTCGCGAAGCTGAAGGGCGCGTACGAGCTCCCGTACGAGCGGCTCTGCATGCACGAATTCGTACTGAGTGCGCGCGGGCTGAAGCGCGAGCACGGCGTCAGCGCGCTCGACGTCGCGAAGCGGCTGATGGACTACGGCTTCCACCCGCCGACGATCTACTTCCCGCTCGTCGTGCCCGAGGCGCTGATGATCGAGCCGACGGAGTCGGAAGCGAGGGAGACGCTCGACGCGTTCTGCGAGGCGATGCTCGCGATCGCACGCGAGGCGGTGGACGAGCCGGAGGTCGTCCACTCGGCACCGCACTCGCGGCCGGTGAGGAGGCTCGACGAGGTGCGTGCGGCGAAGAATCCCGTTCTCCGTTTCCGCTTCGAGGACCATCCGGAGGAGCAGGGCGCGGGCGACCGTCAGCTGGAGGCGCAGAAGGGGGCGTAAGGCGGTGGCGCTCAGGCCCGGCACCGCTGTCCCACGCCGAACCGGAGAGTGGCGGTGCGGGGGCCGACGCGGAAGACGAGAGGCACGCAGGCCGATCGCGAACGAAGCAGAAAGCCACCGGCGTACGCCCGCGCTATGCGGCGCGAGACGTGGCACCCCTGGAACCGAAGCGCGCTCGTCGGCTGCAACCCGCCGTTCCCCCAGATGATCGCGGCGCGGCTCCGCCACGCGGTAGGAACCGAGACGGTGACTGACTCCCCAGTCGTCCGGATGATTAGACCCTGCTTGTGCCAGAACCGCCAAGGCTTCTTTTGTGACCGCGTGACGTCACAGGCAAGGATGCTCAATGCAGGGGAACGGTCGTTACGGGCTTTCCGCCGCGATAGAGCAGACGAAGTCGTCCGAGCGACGGGAGGTGCGTCGCGGATGCGATCGAGATCGGCCGGTGGACGAAGAAGACGTTTTGCGAAAGCTGCGCCCGCCGCGTCTTCCCGGCCCAAGTCAGGCTGACTGCGCGGACGTTGTCCGCAGCGATTCCGATCACGTCGAGACTGGTTGAGGTCGAATAGAAGTTCCAGGTCACTCCCTGCGCAAGCAGCCCGCGATGACAGGTCCGAAAGTTCGGACCCTGCTCGCACACCCACCCGTGCGTCGTCGGGACGAGGTAGATGGGTCCCGCCGCGGTGATGACGCGCCGCGTCCTGGCAAGCAGAAGCGCGCCCGGGTGACCGAGCAGATGGGCGGCGACCACGGAAAGGGGACGGATCGGTCCGGTCGACCGCGGTAGGTGAGCGGCAACACCGCCTCGAAACAGGGCGATCGTCGTCCCGAGCGGCCGACCGGCCACCTCCTCGGAGCGGCTCGGCTGACCCCAGATGTCCACGTACGTGAACGCCTGCCGAGGCGGGCTGCTTCGCGCTCCGCTCACACCGATGCCGGGAAGGACGGCAACCGAAGCGAGAACGCACCACCCCGATCGCATGGCCACAGGCTACTCGGCCCAGAAGTCCTCGAGCATCTCGGTGTCGCCGCCCTTCCCGAAGCCGATCGCGAGCAGCTCGAGCCCGTCCGGGCCGGCCTCGAACGCCCGCGCCACCTCGGGCGCGAAGCGGACCGCGTCCCACTGGCTCAGGTCGCGTACCTCGTCCTCGATCTTCACGTGGCCGCTGCCGCCGATGACGACGTAGACCTCCTCCTGCTCGCGGTGCCGATGCGCGGTGGGGGAGCGGAAGCCGGGAGCGAGCTTCTGGTAGCTGAAGCCGCCGCCCTTCAGCTCGAGCGGGTTCCGGGCGAACCGGGCTTCCATGTCCGGGGCGAGGCCGTACCGCTCCGAGGCATTCTCGACGTCCTGCTTCAGGTTCAGCTGGGTGTAGTCGGGCACGATTCCTCCTGGTAACGAATCCGGGGCGACGGGAGTCTGAACAACCGTGAAGAACAGAATCGAGAAGACCGATACCCAGTGGCGGGCAGAGCTCACACCCGAGCAGTACCGCGTCCTGCGCGAGAAGGGCACGGAGCGCCCGTTCACCGGCGAGTACGACCATACGTTCGAAGACGGCGTCTACCGCTGCGCAGGCTGCGGCGCCGAGCTGTTCACGTCGGAGACGAAGTACGACTCCGGCTGCGGCTGGCCGGCGTTCTACGCCCCTGCGGCGGAGGACGCGATCGACGAGGAGACCGACACGACCTACGGGATGGTGCGCACCGAGGTGATGTGCGCGGCGTGCGGCGGCCATCTCGGCCATGTGTTCCCCGACGGGCCACACCCGACCGGGGTCCGCTACTGCGTCAACTCGGCCGCGCTCAAGCTGGAGGAGGCATAGATGACGGAGAAGAAGGCGACGTTCGGAGCCGGCTGCTTCTGGGGCGTGGAGGCGGCGTTCCGCCGTCTCGACGGCGTGCACGGGACACGTGTCGGCTTCGCCGGCGGCCGCACCGAGAGCCCCTCCTACAAGGAGGTCTGCTACACGGACACCGGCCACGCCGAGGTGGTCGAGGTGACCTACGACGAGGAGGTCGTCCCCTACGAGGCGCTCCTCGCGACGTTCTGGGCGGAGCACGACCCGACCCAGCTGAACCGTCAGGGCCCCGACGTCGGCGAGCAGTACCGCTCGGTGATCTTCGTCCACGACGACGAGCAGCGGGCGGCCGCGGAGGCCTCGCGCGACCGCGTCCAGGCCCGGATCTCGAAGCCGGTCGTGACGCAGGTCGAGGACGCGCCGACGTTCTGGGACGCCGAGGACTATCACCAGCAGTACCTCGAGAAGCGCGGCCTCGCGAGCTGCACCACCCGCCTCGCAGCGGCGCGCTGACCACCGGTCGCTCCGGCGGGTGTGTGCGAACGCACCCGCCGGGGAACCCGGGGCGCATGCGCTTACTCGAACCGCCCTCGCCGCGGCCCGACCCGCTGCCGGGCCCCGCCTCGCCGGATCCGGGCCCACCCGACCCGTCACCGGAGCCGACGCCGCTTCCACCGGATCCCGATCCGCCCACGATCTAGGGCTAAATCCGAGGGCCTGAGCTGCCGACAAGGGGTGGGTGCGGCGCTTCCCACTCCTGATCGCGGCCGGCCTGGCCGCGGCTGCCGTCCCTGCGATCGTGCATGTGACCGTGGGGGAGCACCACGTCTCGTTCACGGGCCACACCCACTTCTACTCGGTCGGTTTCAGCGCGCTCACTGCGGCGGTCGCGGCAGCCGGGCTGACGGTGGTGGGGGCACGGCGCGGCGACACACGCACCATGCTCGTCGGCACGGCGTTCGCCGTGATGGCCGCACTGCTCGCGCTGCACGGCTTCTCGACTCCCGGCGTCGTCTTCGGCTCGAACGGCGTGGTCGCGATCACCGGCGGCGCGACGCTGCCCGTGGGCGGCGTCATCCTCGCCTTCTCGGTGCTGCCGCTGCCGCGCGTGCTCAGAAACGTCGTGCCGTTCCTCCTCGTCGAGGTGGGACTGCTCCTGGTCGTGATCGCGCTCGGTGCCACGGCCCTCGCGTGGCCGAGCCTGCTGCCGCAGGTGCCGGCGCCGGGCGGCCGCGACTCGCTGGCGCTGCTTGCTGTCGGGATGGCCGCCTTCGCCGTGGTCACCACGCGGGCGACGAAGACCTTCCTGCTCACGCGCCGGTTCCTCGACCTCGTCGTGGTGGTCGGCCTCGTCTGGCTCGCGAC
>JAICYG010000208.1 GCA_025934335.1 Thermoleophilia bacterium
GCCGTCCGCCGACCGCGTCGCGAGGACGCGCTCCGGCTCGACGATCGCGAACCTCATCTCGTTCGCCCCGAGCTCGAAGCCCTCGCCGACCTGCGGGTGCTGGTACTCGGGCAGGACGCGGTCGACGGAGTGGAAGCCGAGGCCGAGCAGGTTCTCGATCCAGTCGTAGGTGTAGGCGCCGCCGCGCGGCGCGGGGCCCATCTGCGCGAGCCACGGCCACACGGCCGACGCGGGCGCCTCGATCGTGATCGCGCGCGTGGCGACACCGTCGGCGTCCGCGAGCAGCTCGTCGCCCGGCAGCCGGCCGGCGGCCTCCTGGCTCGTCGCGCCCCAGCCGAGGATCCGCGGCCGGACCACCTGCGCGTAGAGAACCGCGGCGACCACGGCGAGCACCGCCGACCGCACTCGAGTCATGTGCGTCCTTCGCCTCACCGCACGGGACCGAAACCGCCCGAGCCCGGATCAGGCAAGCTCTCTCTCGTCGTGGCTGTGCGCGGCGAACACGTGGCGTCGCTCTTCGACCGGATCGTCGTCGGGGTCGACGAGACGCCGGAGAGCCTGGAGGCGACGCGCCAGGGAGCGCGACTGCGCGCACCGGACGGCGCGCTGCACCTCTTCTCGGCCGTCTACCTGGCCGGGGCGATCGCGGCGGGGTGGTCGGCGCCGCGCATCACCGAAGAGCTCGAGCGCGAGGCCGGCGCAGCGCTCCACCGGGCCCAGGAGGTGGCGGGCGAAGACGCAACGGCGCGTCTCGTCAACGGCCCGGCCGTCCGCTCCCTCCTGCGGGAGATCGAGCACGAGCAGGCGACGCTGCTCTGCGTCGGCAGCCACGAGCGCTCCCGGCTCGAAGGGATGTTCTTCGACTACGTCGGGACGACGATGTTGCACGAGGCGCCGTGCGCGGTCCTCGTCGCGCGCGAGCCGCCCGACCCCGACGCGTTCCCGCGCACGATCGTCGCCGGCGTCGACGGCTCGGCGCAGGCGACTGCCGCGCACGCAGCCGCCGAGAGCCTCGCCGAGCGCTTCGGCGCCGGGCTGACGACGGTGGCTGCAGACTCGAAGCCGGTCGACGCGCTCATCGAGGCGGCCGACGGCGCCGACCTGCTCGTCGTTGGCAGCCGCGGGCTGGGCGGCCTCCGCGCACTCGGCAGCGTCAGCGAGCGCGTCGCCCACCGGGCGCGCTGCTCGGTGCTTGTCGTGCGCGGGCCGGGCATTGGCGAGAGCGTCGAGCTCACGCGCTCCTGAACCTGCGCAGACGCAGGCTGTTGCTGACGACGAAGACGCTCGAGAACGCCATCGCCGCGCCGGCGATCAGCGGGTTGAGATAGCCGCTCGCGGCGAGCGGCAGCGCCGCGACGTTGTAGGCGAACGCCCAGAAAAGGTTCCCCTTGATCGTCCCGAGCGTGCGCCGGGCCAGGCGGATCGCGTCGGCGGCGGCGTGCAGGTTGCCGCTGACGAGGGTGAGGTCGCTGGCCTCGATCGCGACGTCGGTGCCGGTGCCGATCGCGAGGCCGAGATCGGCCTGGGCGAGCGCGGGCGCGTCGTTGACGCCGTCGCCGACCATCGCGACCGTCCGCCCCTCCTCCTGGAGCCGGCGGACGACCGCCGCCTTGTCGGCGGGAAGCACCTCGGCGATGACGTCGTCGATCGCCACCTCGGCCGCCACGGCGCGTGCGGTGTGGGCGTTGTCGCCGGTGAGGAGCACCGGCCGCAGGCCGAGCCGCTTCAGCTCGGCGACGGCCGCCGCGCTCGACGGCTTGACCGTGTCGGCGACGATGAGCACGGCGCGAGCGCGACCGTCCCACGCTGCGGCGATCGCCGTCCGCCCCTGCTCCTGCGCCGCCTCGAGCGCCGCTTGCAAGCTCGCCGGCAGCTCGATCCCCCACTCATCCAGGAGCGCCGGCCGCCCCGCGACGACGGCGTGACCCTCGACGACGCCTTCGACGCCGAGCCCTTCGCGGTTGCGGAACGAGTCGGCCGCGGCGAGCGGCTCCTGCCCGGCCGCCGCTTCCGCCACGGCGCGCGCGACCGGATGCTCGGACGCGTGCTCGAGCGAGCCGACCAGGTGGAGCGCCTCGTCGCGCTCGACGTCCTCTGCCGTGATCACGTCGACGAGGCTCATCGCGCCGGTCGTGACGGTGCCGGTCTTGTCGAGCAGGATCGTGTCGACGCTGCGGGTCGACTCGAGGACCTGCGGGCCCTTGATCAGCAGCCCGAGCTGCGCGCCGCGGCCGGTGCCGACCATCAGCGCGGTCGGCGTTGCGAGCCCGAGCGCGCAGGGGCACGCGATGATCAGGACGGCGACCGCCGCGGTGAAGGCGAACGTCGCACCGGCGCCGTTCGCAAGCCAGAAGCCGAGGGTCGCGACGGCGAGCCCGATCACGATCGGCACGAACACGCCCGCGATGCGGTCGGCGAGGCGCTGCACGGGAGCCTTGCCGGTCTGCGCGTTCTCGACGAGCCGAGCAATCTGGGCGAGGGCGGTGTCGGCGCCGACCTTCGTCGCACGCACGACGAGGCGGCCGCCCGCGTTGACGGTCGCGCCGGCGACCTCGGAGCCCGGCCCCACCTCGACCGGGATCGACTCGCCGGTGAGCATGCTCAGGTCGACCGCCGAGCGGCCCTGCTCGACGACCCCGTCGGTCGCGACCTTCTCGCCGGGCCGGACGACGAACAGGTCGCCTGCCTCGAGCTGCTCGACGGGAACCCGCTGCTCGCGGCCGTCCGCGTCGATCAGCGAGACCTCCTTCGCACCGAGCTCGAGCAGTGCCTTCAGTGCCGCCCCGGCGTGTCGCTTGGCGCGCGCCTCGAAGTAGCGGCCGGCGAGGATGAACGTGGTCACGACGGCAGCGGTCTCGAGGTAGATCTCGTCCGCACCGCCGCCGGCCTTCGGCAGCAGCGAGAACGTCATCCGCATTCCCTCCACGCCGGCGTCGCCGAGGAAGAGCGCGTACAGCGACCAGATCCACGCCGCGAGCACGCCCAGCGAGACGAGGGTGTCCATCGTCGCCGCCCCGTGCTTCAGGTTCGCCCAGGCGGAACGGTGGAACGGCCAGGCGGCCCAGGTCACGACCGGCGTCGCGAGCTGCAGGGCCACCCACTGCCACCGGTCGAACTGCAGCGTAGGGATCATCGACAGGAGCAGCACCGGCAGCGACAGCACGGCCGAGGCGGCGAGCCGCAGCCGCAGCGGGCGCGTCGCGTCCCGCTCCGTGGCGGCGTCTCCGTCCGGCTCGGCGGCGGGCAGCGTCGCCGAGTAGCCGAC
>JAICYG010000084.1 GCA_025934335.1 Thermoleophilia bacterium
CTCGAGTCGAAGAAGATCTCGAAGACGAACGCCGTCACGTCGATGCTCGACTACGACCTCGGCGACAAGAACGTCCATGTCGGCCCGTCGGACTACGTGCCGTGGCTGACCGACCGCAAGTGGGCGTACATCCGCCTCGAGGGGTCGTCGTTCGGCGACGTGCCGCTCAACGTCGAGATGAAGCTCGAGGTGTGGGACTCGCCGAACTCGGCGGGCATCGTCATCGACGCCGTCCGGCTCGCGAAGCTCGCGCTGAACAACGGGATCGCCGGGTCGCTCGAGGGGCCGAGCTCCTACCTGATGAAGTCACCGCCCCGGCAGATCCCGGACGACGACGCCTACGAGCTCGTCGAGGAGTTCATCGAGCGGAACCGCCGCTCGGTGACGCACCCGGCCCCGGCCGAGGTCTAGCAACACCCGCCACATTGTCGGACGGGGGCTGCCGCAAGGCGGCCCCCGTCTTTCCTAGGATCCCCCGGTTCCTTCGAAGCTACGGACCGAAAGGGGAGAAACGATGAGGAAGCTCCTGCTCGTGGCCGCGCTCGCAACCGGGCTCGCCGTGCTCGCAGCTTCCGCCTCCGGCGACCCCGGCAAGGGGCCAAAGGCAGGCGGCCACGCGTTCCAGCACGTGTTCGTGATCATGCTCGAGAACCACTCGAAGTCGAGCGTGATCGACGACGTGAACGCGCCGTACATCACCTCGCTCGCGCACTCCTACGCCACGGCGGCGAACTACTACGGGGTCACGCACCCGAGCGAGCCGAACTACATCGCGTCGATCTCCGGGTCGAACTGGGGCGTGAACGACGACCAGGCGTCGAACAGGTTCGACCACCTGAACATCGTCGACCTGCTGGAGGCGAACCACCTGTCGTGGGCCGCCTACATGGAGTCGATGCCCTCCGCCGGCTACACCGGCGACCAGTACCCGGCGAACGCGTCGCTCTACGTGAGCAAGCACAACCCGTTCGTGCTGTTCGAGGACATCCGGAGCGACTCCGGCCGGCTCCAGCACATCAAGCCGTACAGCGACTTCGCCGGCGACATGAAGTCGAACAAGCTGCCGAACTACGTCTGGATCTCGCCGAACCAGTGCCACGACATGCACGGCGGCGTGTACTCGAAGATTGCCGCCGACGGCAGTGACGGCACGCCGTGCCCGTACGGCACCACGAAGGACGACCCGGCGGACGCGTCGCTGAAGAAGAAGGCCGACGACTTCGTCAAGGGCGCGGTCGAGACGATCATGTCGACCACGGACTGGAAGAACGGCCAGACGGCGATCTTCATCGTCACGGACGAGAACGACTTCGTCGGGACGAACGACGCGACCGACGACTGGGAGTCGGCGGAGGGCTGCTGCGACTCGCCGTACCTGCCGCCGTTCTACCGCTTCCTGGGCTCGAACGGCGAGCCCGACGGCAACGAGTGGGCCGGCGGCATCTACGGCGGTGGGAAGATCCCGGCGATCGTGATGACGGCGAAGGGGACGTCCGGCTACGTGAGCGAGACGCCGCACAACCACTACTCGATGCTCTCGACCATCCTGTGGAACTGGGGTCTGCCGCCGCTCGCGAACACGGCCGACACGCTGAACGTGAAGCCGATGACGGAGTTCTTCACGAACGGCGGGGGCAAGGCGAACGGCCACGCCAGCGGCAAGCACAAGGGCAAGGGCAAGGCGAAGCACCACTGAGCACGCGCCAGGGGCCCGGCCCGCGCCGGGTCCCTGGCATCCTTGACAACGTGCGCATCTGTCTGGTGACGCCGTTCGCGTGGTCGCAGCCGCACGAGGTGAACGACCACGTCGCGGGCGTCGCCGGTGCGTTGCGCGGTCGCGGCCACGAGGTAACGATCGTGGCGCCGTCGACGCGTGCCGCCGACCTCCTTGCCGGACGCCGCGCGCTCGCGGGCGGGAGGCGCGAGGAGGTGATCGCCGTCGGTGCCGCCGTGCCGGTGTCGCGACGGTCGCAGCTCGGCGTGCCGGTGGGCGTCCAGGCGAACCTCCGCCAGGCGCTCGGGCTCGGCTTCGACGTGGTGCACGGGTTCGAGCCCGGGCTCCCATCGCTGTCGTACCTCGCGCTGCGGGACGCGGGCGCCCTCACGGTGGCAACCTTCGTCTCGCCGAACCGACTCGGGTATCCGCCCGCTCGCTCCGCGCGCGAGAAGCTGCTCGCGCGGGTCGACGCGCTGATCGCGCTCAACGAGGACGTTCGCGCCGCGGCCGAGCAGCGATTCCCGGGGGACTACCGGCTGCTCTCGCCCGGCGTCGACGTGGGGCTCTTCGCGCCGCAGCCGAAGCGGCAGCTGATCGTGCTCGAGCTGCGCCCGAACGAGCGCGTGGTCGCCCGCTCGGTGATGCGAGCCCTGCGCGAGCTGCCGGGCTGGGAGCTCGTTCTCCTGCGCACCCGTCCGCTGATCGCCCGGCCCGCGATCCCGCGCGACCTCGCGCCGCGCGTGCGCGTCCGCACGGCGCGCGACCAGGAGTCGCGCGCGGCGCTGCTCGGCGAGACGGCGATCTTCGTCCCGGGCCTCCTCGGGGTGAGGCGCGTCACGCTCGAGGCGGGCGCGGCCGGCTGCGCCGTCGTGCGCCCGAAGGGGATCGAGTCGCAGCCGGAGCTCGCAGCCGCAGCCGCCGCGCGGCTCGCGGAGGACGAGGCACTGCGCCTGCGTGAGGGGGAACGCGCGCGAGAGGCAGCCGAGACGCAGACGTTCGACGCCGTCGCCGCGGAGCTCGACGACCTCTACGCCTCGCTCGCGTCACGGCGTCGCCCGCGCAGGTGGCAGGAGGATCCGCTCGCAGGCCGGCCGTGGATCGTCGCCGACCTGCACATGCACACCTCGTGGTCGCATGACTGCTCGATCGACGCCGCCGAGCTCGTCGACCACGCCGAGGCCGAGGGGCTCGGGGCGATCGCCGTCACCGACCACAACGTGTTCGGCGGCGCGCTCGAGGCGGCCGACTACGCGCGCGACCGCGGCGTCGTCGTCATCCCCGGCGAGGAGGTGAAGACCGAGGGCCAGGGCGAGGTGATCGGGCTCTTCCTGCAGAAGGAGATCCCGCGCGGCATGAGCTTCGCCGACACCGTCGCCGCGATCCGCGAGCAGGACGGGGTCGTGTACGTGCCGCACCCGTTCGACCGTCTTCACGCGATCCCCGATCCGCGCACCTTGCACCGACACCTGGCGGACATCGACGTGCTCGAGGTCTACAACGCGCGGCTCCTCTTCGAGGCGTTCAACGACGAGGCGCTCCGCTTCGCGCGCAAGTACGACCTGACGGTCGGCGCCGGCTCGGACGCGCACGTCCTGCAGGGGGTCGGCACGGGCGCGGTGCGCATGCGCGCCTTCGACGGGCCGGAGGAGTTCCTGCTCTCGTTGCGGTCGGCGGAGGTCCTGCGGCGGCCGAAGCCGCTCGCGTACCTGCAGTCCCTCAAGTGGGTCGCCCAGGTCAAGGAACGGGTCCGCTAGGAGAAGCCCATCGGGTCCCGAAGGACCCCGTGCCGCGTGACCGTGACCACCGACGAGATCTACGAGCGCTACCTCCGGAAGGCGATCACCGAGATCAACCGCCTCTCGCACGAGATCGCCCGTGCGGCGGACGGAGCGCCGACCGCGCTGCCGACGGGGCACCCGCTCGCGAGCATCTTCCTGCTCAAGTACGGGCCGCAGGCGCAGGAGCTGCAGGAGGGCGTCGCCTTCCACGGGCGGGCGGGAAACGCCCTCATCAAGTCGCTCCAGCGGCTCCACGTCGACCCGATGGAGGTCTACGGGACGAACTGCGTCAAGTTCGCAGGCTGCGACCTTGGCGTCGCCGCCGAGTGGCTCCGCCGCGAGTTGCGCATCGTCGAGCCGAAGCTCGTCGTCGTGATGGGCGAGGACGCGCTCGAGTTCCTGAACGGGATCGGGTACCAGCTCGCGTCGCCGCTTCAGTGGACGCTCGGCGAGCTGCAGCGCTTCTCCCCCACCGTCGAGGCGCTCGTCGTCCCCGACATCGACCTCTCGCTCGACGAGGCACCCGCAAAGAACGCGTTCTGGAACGCATTCAAGGCGGTCGGGCCGTGGTGGGCAGAGCTCCCGCCCTACTAGCAACGGCTCTCCTCGCGGCGCTCGTCGTCTACTACGAGACGCACGAGCGCTGGTGGAACGCCGGGGTCTGGTGGGACGTCGCGTGGATCGCGTGCGTGCTCATGCCGGCGGTGTTCGCGCTCGTCCTGCTCGCGCTGCCGCTGCGCCACCGGCGCGGCCTCTTTCCTGTCGGTGTCGCGTTCGTGCTGCTTGCAGTGGTGCTCGAGGTCGCGAACGCGGGCCTGTTCGCGAACTTCGCGCGGCTCGCGGCGACGACGCTCCTCGGCTTCTGGTTCCTCTCGTTCTTCGAGACGGTGTCGTGGGTCGTGCTGGTCGCGTCGATCATCCCGTGGGTCGACGCCTACTCGGTGTGGCGCGGGCCCACGAAGCACATCGTCACGAACCACGAGCACGTCTTCTCCGTGCTCTCGTTCGCGTTCCCGGTGCCCGGCGAGCGGGCGGCGGCGAACCTCGGCGTCCCGGACCTCCTCTTCTTCGCGCTCTTCCTCGCGGCGGCCGCGCGCGTCGGGCTCCGCGTGAAGTCGACCTGGCTCTGCCTCGTCGCCGCGCTCGGGATCACGATCTTCCTGACGGTCTACTTCGACCTGAGCGGCCTCCCCGCCCTGCCGGGGATCGCGCTCGGGTTCCTGGTGCCGAACGCCGACCTGCTCTGGCGCAGCCTGCGCCGGCCGCGGCCGGTCTCAGACACCTGCGGTGCCTGAAGACACCTCCAGCAGCGCGACGCACTCAACGTGCGGCGTGTGCGGGAACATGTCGACCGGCCGCGCGCGCACGAGCTCGTAGCCGTAGTCGTCGCGCAGACGCTTCAGGTCGCCCGCGAGCGTCGTCGGGTTGCACGACACGTACACGATGCGCGGCGCGGCGATCTCGCCGAGCCGCTTCAGGGCCTTCCCGGCGAGGCCGGCGCGCGGCGGGTCGACGACGACCACCTGCGGGTCGCCGGCCCGGTCGCGCAGCTCGCGCAGCACCTCGCCGACGTTGCCCGCGAAGAACGCGGTGTTGCCGATCCCGTTCAGCTCCTGATTCTCGATCGCGCAGGCGACCGACTCCTCGGAGATCTCGATCCCCCAGACGGTCAGTGCGGATGACGCGAGCGAGAGGCCGATCGTCCCGATGCCGCAGTAGAGGTCGTACACGGTCTCGCCGCCCTCGAGCTGCGCGAAGTCGCGCGCGATCGCATACAGCCGTTCGGCCATTTCGGTGTTCGTCTGCAGGAACGCGTTCGGCCGCACGCGGAGCCTCAGGTCGCCGATTCGCTCCTCGATCGCCTCCTCGCCCCACAGCAGCTCGGTCGGCAGGTTCGTCACCTCGGCGACGCCGCGGTTCACCGACCAGTGGATCGAGCGCACCGACGGGATCTCCGTCAGCACCTCGATCAGCCGTTCGCGGTCGAACCGCTCACCGCGGGCGGTCACGAGCTGCACGAGCGCCTCGCCCGTGTTCCACCCCTCGCGCACGACCAGGTGACGCAGGTATCCCTCCTGCGTTTCCTGGTCGTAGGCCGCGAGCCGCTCCTCGCGCGCCCATTCGCGCACGCGGTTGCGGATCGCGTTGCCGGTGTCGGAGGTGAGCCAGCACTTGTCGATCTCGAGCACCTCGTCCCAGCGCCCCGCCTTGTGGAGCCCGAGCGTCGGCCCGTCCTCCAGTTGCGTGAACGAGTACTCCATCTTGTTGCGGTAGCCGAACTGCGACGCGGCGGCGACGATTGGCTCGAGCGGCGGCGAGGCGAGCCCGGCGAGCCGCTGCAGCGAGTCGGCGACCCACTGCTCCTTCGCGGCGAGTTGGGCGTCGTAGGCGAGGTCCTGGAAGCGACAGCCGCCGCACGCCGGGTAGTGCGCGCACGGGGCCTCGACGCGCTGTGGCCCCGCCGCGACGATCTCGGTCGCGAGCGCCTCCGCGTGCCGCCGCTGCACTTTCGTCACGCGCGCCTTGACGGTGTCGCCGGGCAGCCCGCGGCGAACGAAGACGACGAAGCCGTCGAGCCGCGCGACGCCGTTCCCGCCGAAGGCGAGCGAGTCGATCTTGAGCTCGAGCTCGTCTCCCCGCTGCACCGGCGCCGCCACGCCGGGGACGGTAGCTACCGCCCCGGCAGCAGACCGAGCTGAAGGAGCGCCCCCAGCCGGTCGGGGACGCCCCAGTGCTCCACCATCCGCCCGTCGGCCACGCGGATCAGGTCGAACACGTCGATCGTCATCCCGCGCTCGGTCGGTGCGCTGCCCATGAACGGCCGGTCGTGGGTGCCGCTCCCGGTCATGTGGAGCCAGACGAGGTCGCCGTCCACGGCGAGGTGCTCGATCTCGAGGTGGAAGTCCGAGTAGGCGCGGCGGAGCGAGCCGATCACGGCCTTCACTCCCTCCGCACCGGCGGCGTCCGCCGGCCCGAAGTCCTGGTGCTCGACGAGCGCCGGCGCGACGCGAGCTCGCCGCACACGTCGAGGTTGCCCACGTTGAATCCCTCCTCGATCAGGCGGCGGTGACAGAAGTGGCCGACCCCGTCAAGCGCCCCTACCGCTCCCGGCGACGGTGGGAGCAGGCTGAGCAAACGCGCGAGCGCGTGCTCGACGCGGCAGGTGCGCTCTTCCGCGAGCGGGGATACGAACGGGCGACGATCGCGGCGGTCGCCGCCGCGGCCGGGGTCGCCGACGAGACCGTGTACGGCCACTTCGGGAACGAGCGAACGTTGCTCGGGCAGCTCGTCCAACGTGCGGTCAGAGGAGCCGGGCGAGCCTGACCTCGCCCGGCTTTCTGGCGCGGCTGCACGCCGACCACCGGCGCAACCTGCGCGGGCTCGTCGCCGCGCTCGGCGCGAACGGCCCGCTGCGGCTCGAGCCGGGCCTCGCGGTCGACACCGTCTGGGCGCTGACGAGCCCCGAGCTGCACCAGCTCCTGAGGAGGGACCGCGGGTGGTCGCCGCGCCGCTACCCGACGTGGCTCGCGGACGCGCTCGCGGCGCAGCTACTCGCCGCTCAGGATGACCCTGCCGGTCTTGAGATCGGCGGGCGCCGATGAGTGCTCGTGCACGACCTTCCCGTCCTCGACCACCCACGTCATCCGGTTCGTCATGGCGCGCAGCTCCTCGCCGTCAGGCGAGAGGCCCGCGTAGCGGACGAGCATGTGCGCGAGCGGTCCGCGCGCCTCCACGTCACGGAAGGTGACGCCGACCGATTCGTCTCCGAGCGACGAGAACCACTCCTCGACCGTCGGCCGCCAGGCCGCGAGGCCGCGGAAGGCGGGCACGCCCCACATGTCGAAGACGACGACGTCGTCCGCGTAGAGGGAGGCGAGCGCGCCGGCATCCTTCGCCCGTACCGCTGCGGTGTAGCGATCGAGCAACTCTTCGATACTCGTCATGACCGTCGGACTCCGCACGGCCGCTGCGTTCATCGGTGCCGGGCGCCCCGGTGACGCCCGGCACCCCCTTGCCCTTCGCCGCAGGCTTGACGCCTGGTCTCACCCCTGCGTCGATTCTACTCCTCGTGCGGAAAGAAACAAGCGGTGGCCGTTCCTATTGCAGCACGGACACGTAGACGGAGCGTGTCCGCGGTCCATCGAACTCGCAGAGGAAGATCCCCTGCCACGTGCCGAGCGCGAGCCGGCCCTCGTGGAGCGGCACGAGCACCTGTGGCCCCATCAGGGACGCGCGCGGGTGCGACGGCGCGTTCTCCTCGCCCTCCTCGATGTGCTGCCAGTCCCAGTCCTCGGGCACGATCCGCTGCAGGGCGGACTCGAAGTCGCGGGCGACGAGCGGGTCGGCGTGCTCGTTGATCGTGACGCCGGCGGTCGTGTGCGGGACGAACACGAGAACGGCCGAGCCATCCGCCCCGTCGATTGCCTCGCGCACCTGCGGCGTGATGTCGAGCAGCTGCGTGTGACGCTCGGTCGAGATCTTCAGCTCGCGCACGGGGCCGTATCCTACGCAGGCATGACGGTCGAGCCGATGACGAGTCGCGAGGTCGACGCGTTCCGCGAGCGCGGCGACGCCTTCACGCGCGACCTGATGCAGGAGTACTACGACCACTTCGCCGGGCTCAAGGACGAGCTCGAGATCGAGCGCATCTACGAGGAGTACGAGGACCTGACGACGCTCGACACGGCGCGCAGCCTCGAGCACGCGCCGACGGAGCTCTGGCGATTCGCCTGCGAGGGCTTCCTCGGGAACCTGACCCGAGCGCACCAGGCCCGCGTCGCGCAGGTGGAGACCGAGCTGAAGGCAACGGTCGACGGCGAGGAGATCCCGTATCGGATGCTCCGCGTCGTCACGGCGAACGAGGCCGACCGCGACCGCCGCGAGCGCCTCGACCGTGAGCGCATCCGCCTGCTCGACGAGCACCTGAACCCGGTCTACCTCGAGGCGAGCGCGATCGACCGCGAGGCCGTGCAGCGGCTCGACGCACCCAACTACTACGAGCTCTACAAGGGGTTCGGCTTCCGCCTCGACGAGCTCGCCGAGGAATGCCGGGCGCTCCTCGACGAGACGGAGAAGCTCTGGGAGCGCGAGGGCGACCGGCTCTTCCGGGAGCGGCTCGGGCTCTCGCTCTCCGAGGCGCGGCCGTGGGACGTCGGCCGCCTGCTCCGCGCGCCGGAACTCGACCGGCTCTACCCGTCGGGCGGGATGGTGCCCGCCCTCGAGGCGACGCTCGGGGATCTCGGCATCGACCTCCGCTCGCAGGCGAACGTGCACCTCGACCTCGAGGTGCGGCCGAACAAGACGCCGCGCGCGTTCTGCGCGCCGATCGAGGTACCGGGGAAGGTGATGCTCGTCATCCAGCCGATCGGCGGCAAGGACGACTGGGAGGCGCTCTTCCACGAAGCGGGCCACACCGAGCACTACGGGAACACCAGCGAGACTCTCTCGATGGAGGGCAAGCGGCTCGGCGACATGGCCGTGACCGAGGGCTGGGCGATGCTGATGCAGCACCTCGTCACGGAGCCCGCCTGGCTCGGCCGCCGCCTCGACGTGCCGCGCGTCGACGATCTCGCGCACGAGGGTGCCGTCTCGCTCCTCTTCTTCGTGCGCCGCTACGCGGCGAAGCTCCTCTACGAGATCGAGTTCTTCCAGGCGGACGAGCCGACGACGATGCGCAACCGGTACGCCGAGATCCTCTCGGACGCGCTCAAGCTCCCGCTCTACCCGGAGACGTACCTCGACGACATCGACGGCAGCTTCTACGTGACCGGCTACCTGCGCTCGTGGGCGTTCGAGGCGCAGCTGCGCGACTTCCTGCGCGCCGAGTTCGGGAACGAGTGGTTCGCGCGCCGCGACGCCGGCGACCTGCTGCGCGAGCTGTGGTCGGTCGGGCAGGAGCCGACCGCAGATGCGCTGCTGAAGGACGTCACGGGCGCCAGGCTCGAGATGGCTGCGGTCGCGGACCGCGTCCGCGAGCACCTGTAGGCCCGCCTGCGTGCTGCCGCTCTTCGACAACGTGCCGGTGCGGCGGTTCGCGCTCGTCACGTACGCCCTGATCGCGGCGAACGTGGCGGTCTTCCTCTGGGAACTCGGCGCCGAGGGCACGCGGATCGACGACTACGCGTTCTACCCCTGCGCCGTCAGCGGCCCATGCCGCGGCCCCGCCGCCGACCACCTGCCGTGGCCGGAAGGCATCTTCTCGTCGATGTTCCTGCACGGCGGCTGGCTGCACCTGCTCGGGAACATGCTCTTTCTCTGGATCTTCGGCAACAACGTGGAGGACACGATGGGCCGGCTCCGGTTCCTCGCGTTCTACCTCGCGTCCGGGTTCGTCGCCGCACTCGGACAGGCGTGGGTGACGCTGCACTACGCCGGCGTCACCGCCGCGAGCATCCCCACCGTGGGCGCGAGCGGCGCGATCGCCGGAGTGCTCGGTGCCTACTTCGTGCTCCTCCCACACGCGCGCGTCATCACGCTGCTCTTCGGCTTCCTGCCGGTGCCGATCTCGGCGGTCGTCTTCCTCGGCCTCTGGTTTCTGTTCCAGCTCTGGCAGAGCGGCTTCTCCGTCACGCGCCCCGACTCGGGCGGGGGCGTCGCCTTCGCGGCGCACGTCGGCGGCTTCCTCTTCGGAGCGCTCGCCGTGCGGGCGTTCCAGGTGCGCGCACCGCTCCGGCCGCGCTGGTGAGCTTCGACGAGCACGTGCGGGCGGCGCTCGACTCGCTGCCTCCGCAGCTGGCGCGGGCGCTCGAGAACGTTGCGGTCGTCATCGAGGAGGAGGATCCCGACGACCCGCATCTGTACGGCCTGTGGCAGTCGCACCCGTACCTGCCGGACAAGATCACCATCTTCCGCCGCCCGCTCGTCGAGTCGTTCCCGGAACCGCGGAAGCTGGAGGAGGAGATCCGGATCACTGTCCTCCACGAGCTCGCCCACTACTTCGGAATCGACGAGGACCGCCTGGACGAGCTCGGCTACTCGTAGTTACGGCCAGGGAATACGACCTCGACGTCCGCCGTTTTCCCTGTCATGCGAACGCTGAACGAGATCAGACGGGAGATCGACGAGCTCTCCGAGCGGCGGCTCCGCGTCATGCGCAAGCTGTCCGAGGGCTACGACGCCGGCCTCGCCACCGAGCACAAGCGGCTCGAAGAGCAGGTTGCGCAACTCTGGGACGAGCAGCGCCAGGCACGCGCAACGCTCCGCTTCGGCGACCGGAACGTGATCATCCAGCGGGCCCGGCAGGAAGAGCGTCTGTCCCGCGCGGCGTAGCGCCGCACTCCAGCTTTCAGCCCGCCGGGCGATGAGCCCGGCGGGCGACCGGAGTACACTTCCCGGCGCTCGGGGCGTTAGCTCAGCTGGGAGAGCGTCGGCTTTGCAAGCCGAAGGTCACCGGTTCGATCCCGGTACGCTCCATATCTTCGAATCCCGGCGTTTGCGGCTTCTTCCCGGATGCAACGGGCAAGCGGTCAGCTTTCGAGATCGCCGAGGGCTGTCGCAATGCCGGC
>JAICYG010000045.1 GCA_025934335.1 Thermoleophilia bacterium
CTGGATCGACGCGCTGTGCCCGATGCGACGCGAGCTGCGGTACTCGCGGCGGACGTCGCCGACCGTCGCCACGTCCTTGGGCCCCTGGGGCACGGTCTGCGTGTCCTGCCGCACCCGCAGGTTCGGCCGGAACGTTGTCGCCACCCGCTCGTCGTACTCGAAGTTGAGGTACCACGCCTCGACGTCCTCGCTGATGTGCGACAGGTGCATGTGCGTGCCCTGGCGGAAGTAGTCGCTGCCGCGGAAATCGACGTAGCCGAGCGTCTCGAAGTTCGCGATCGGCCCCGGCCCCATGCCGGCACGCTGCGTCGACGTGAAACCGAGGAAGAGCTCCGTCGTGTCCGGGATCAGGTCTGCGCCGGGGATCTGGGCCGCCGTCGCCATCTTCTTCGGAAGCGACCGGCCGCCGTCGAAGCCGCCGCCGGCGAAGCCGTGCCGGATCGAGGTCAAGTGGAAGAGCTTCGAGTCGCGCAGGCGCTGCTCGGCATCATGCAGGTGGGTGAGCCTGTCGGAGCGGAGGAGGATCGCGACGTCGTTTTCCTCGAGCCGCGTATCGGGCGGATCGCTGGGAAAGCGCCGCGCGTCGACGAGCACGGGCTTCCGGGCGCGCCGGTCGTGCGGAAGCAGGCGCTCCATCCGGGCGGGGACGAGCCTCCGGAAGTACGGGAGGCCCCACGCGACCGTCACGCCGAGCCCGGCCGGTGACGGCGCGTAGTCGCGGTCGAGCCCGTCGAGCACCGACGCGAGCTCGCGCTGCGCGTCGCGGGCCTCCCGGCGGGTGGCGGTGACGCGCGCGGTCACGATCTCGTGGTGGAGCGGAGGCACCAGCACCTCGACTCCGTTCGACTGGACGACGCGAACGCCGTCGAGCAGGTGCTGTTCGGGCAGCGTCTCGGCTGCCTGCGCGCGCTGCGGCGCGCCGCCGACGAGCTGGTCGACGAGCTCGTAGATGCCGCCCGCGGAGGCGACGCCGGCGACCGCGCCGACGACCGCTTGGCGACGCGTCAGCTTCACGTCAGGAGGCGGTCGGGCGGATCAGGACGAGCGAGGCGAGCTCGCGGTTCAGGTAGCTCTTCACGTGCGGGCCGGTGAGCGGCGGCGCGACGTGCTCCGAGAGCGTGTAGAGGTTCCCGAAGCGGCGCCAGACGAGCGCGTAGTGCCAGGCGTCCGCGTCCTGGTTGACCGTGTAGAGCGTCGTCTCGATGCCGTTCGCCTTCACGGTGCCGTGCGGATCGGCGAAGCAGGGGACGTTGCGGCTGTCGCTGCCGCCCGTGCGGCAGGTCGGGATCTTCGTCACGCCGGGGTAGGCGCGCAGGTTGACATGCAGCTCGCCGCCCGCGGCGCCGCCGCCCGTCTCTTGCCAGACCCAGCTCTGGAGGTAGCTGCGGTCGGTCGAGACCGAGTTGATGTTGTTGTCGCGCGCGCCGAGCTTCCCACTCAGCGGGTCGGGCAGCCAGCCGGGGCAGTAGACGGGCGCCTGGATCCGGTTCGCGAGCTTCTGCCACGCAACCGGGTCGGGGCACTTCGCCTTCGGCGCAGGCGGCGCCGCCTCGGCGTTCTTCGCCTCGGAGCCGCAGCCCGTGAACGCGACCGTGGAAAGCACCAGGAGCAGGCACAACGCGAGCAGCCCTCTCACGGGCGTCATGGTAGCCAGCTATACGTCGAGTGGTTGATCGCCGACGAGATCGCCGACGTGCTGGGAGCGGACGAGCACGGCGTCGACGCCGGCGCGCTCGAGGGCGAGCACCTCGTCGCGGCTCCCTACCTCGACCTGAGCGATCGCGAGCTTCCCGGCCGGAACGTCGGGGAGCAGCTCGAGCACTGCGTCGAGCGGGTCGACGTCGTTGTCGATGTCGTGCGCGTTCAGGAGGAAGATCTCCGGGTCGATCCGCTCGAGCGCGAGCTCGAGCTCCTCGTCGTCACGCACGTCGACGACCGACTCGAGCTCGTCCAGCCGCGGCTCCTCGTCGGGCCGGATCCGGACGGCGTCCGCGTCGCTCGGCGTGCCCGCGCCGATCCAGAGGAGCGGCAGGCTCGTGGCGTCCCGGATGCCGTCGATGTGGGACGCGAGAGCGACCGCCTCCGCCCCCTGGGCCTCCGCCGCCCGTGCGGCGCCTGCGTCCTCGACGCAGACGATGATCGAGATGCCATCTCCCTCGGAGATGCGCTGGCTGAGACGTCGCGACCCGGGCACCTGCTCGAGCAAGCGTAATCGAACATCCTCGGTACCACTGTGGTGCCGTTCCTGGCATGGCGATGAACCTGCGGCTGAACGACGAGGAGGCAGCGGCCCTCCGGCGCCGGGCGCCGAGGAAGGCCGGTCGATGCAGGAGGTCGCGCGCGCCGCCATCAGGGAGTACGTCAGCGATCGCCCGCAGCGCTTGCGGGGGGCGATCGACCGCATCCGCTCCGAGGACGCGGAGCTGCTCGACCGCCTGTCCCGGTGACGGATTACCCGAGCGTCGACGACCTGCTCGAGATCGCGCAGGGCGTCCTCCCGGACGCCGCGGAGGCGATGGTCGTCGCCACGGCGGCCGGAGAGCTCGACGTGGCCGCGCTCAGCCGCGAGCTCGAACGCTGGATCAGGTGAGGCCCGCGGGCGCGGCGGGGAGCCGGCCGAGGCTCGCCCAGTCCGCGCGCGGCGGCGCGAACAGCTCCGCGAGCCCGGCACCCTCCGACCCCGCGACCACCGTGTGCGGGACGTCGGCGGGGATCACCCACATCGAGCCGGGCCGCAGCTCCTGCGTCTCTTCGCCGATCGTGAACGTCAGCGAGCCGCGGACGAGGATTCCCGTCTGCTCGTTCGGGTGCCGGTGCTCCGGCACGACGACGTTCGGCTCGAGCTCGATCCAGACGAGCGACGCCTCCGCCCCGCTGACCGCGCGCCCGTGCACGCCGTGCCAGATCTTCAGCACCTCCAGCTCGTCGACGTGGCTGAAAGCGCTCACGTGCCGATCGGGTGCCAGACCGTCTTCAGCTCGAGGAACGAGGAGATCTCGTACAGCGACTGGGAGTCGGGCTTCCCGACGATCACGCGCTTCACGTTCTCCGCAGCGGCCAGCTCGAGGTCGGTGCGCAGGCCGTCGGCACCGGTCAGGTCGATCGCGTTCACGTCCATGTGGCTCGCGAGCCACGGCGCGAGCTCGGAGCGGTGGCCGGTGAGCAGGTTGACGACGCCGCCGGGGACGTCGCTCGTCGCGACCGCTTCCGCCAGCTCGATCGCCGCGAGCGGACGGGCCTCGGATGCGAGCGCGACCACGGCGTTGCCGCCCGTGAGCGCAGGCGCGATCCGCGAGACGAGTCCGAGGAGCGGCGGCTCGTCTGGCGAGACGATGCCGACGACGCCGGTCGGCTCGGGGATCGTGAAGTTGAAGTACGGCCCGGCAACGGGATTCGAGGAGCCGAGCACCTGCGCCAGCTTGTCCGCGAAGCCGGCGTACCAGACCCAGCGATCGACCGACCGGTGCACCTCGTCCTTGCCGGAGCAGAGCTCGGCGAACTCGGGGACGCGCGCCTCCATCATCTCGGCGATCCGGTAGAGCACCTGGCCGCGGTTGTATGCCGTCGCCGCCGCCCACTTCGGCTGCGCGGCGCGGGCCGCAACAACGGCGTCGCGCACGTCCTTGCGCGACGCACGCGCGACGTTCTGGCCCTGCGCCTCGTAGGTACGGCCCGATTCGCTGCGCGGGAACGCGCCGCCGATATAGAGCTTGTACGTCTTCTTGACCGGAAGGCGGCTCATACGAAGTCGAGATACGGCTCGAGCCCGTGCAGGCCGCCCTCGCGGCCGAAACCGGATTCCTTGTAGCCGCCGAACGGGCTCGTCGGGTCGAAGCGGTTGAAGGTGTTCGCCCAGACGACGCCGGCGCGCAGGCGCTGCGCCATCCAGAGGATGCGCGAGCCCTTCTCCGTCCAGATGCCGGCGCTGAGCCCGTACGGCGTGTTGTTCGCCTTCTCCACCGCCTCGTCCGGCGTGCGGAACGTGAGCACCGAGAGGACCGGGCCGAAGATCTCCTCCTGCGCGATGCGATAGCTCTGCGCGACGTTCGTGAACACGGTCGGCGCGAACCAGTAGCCCTTCTCGGGCAGCCGGCACGGGGACTGGTAGATCTCCGCGCCCTCCTCCTTGCCGGCGGCGACGAGCTCCTCGATCTTCTCGAGCTGCATGCGCGAGTTGATCGCGCCGACGTCGGTGTTCTTGTCGAGCGGGTCGCCCACGCGCAGCGTCGCCATCCGCTTCTTCAGCTTCTCGACGACCGGCTCGTAGATCGACTCCTGCACGAAGAGGCGCGAGCCGGCGCAGCACACGTGTCCCTGGTTGAAGTAGATCCCGTTGACGATCCCCTCGACCGCCTGGTCGAGCGCCGCGTCGTCGAAGACGATGTTCGCCGCCTTGCCGCCGAGCTCGAGCGTCAGCTTCTTGTCGGTGCCCGCGACGCGGCGCTGGATCGCCTTGCCGACCTCGGTCGAGCCGGTGAACGCGATCTTGTCGACGTCGGCGTCGACGAGCGCGGCGCCGGTCGAGCCGTCGCCGGTGACGATGTTGACGACGCCGGGCGGCAGCTCTGCCTGGCGCACGACGTCGCAGAAGAGGAGCGCTGTCAGCGGCGTCGTCTCGGCCGGCTTCAACACGACGGTGTTGCCGGCGGCGAGTGCCGGCGCGATCTTCCAGGAGAGCATCAGCAGCGGGAAGTTCCACGGGATGATCTGGCCGGCGACGCCGAGCGGCCGTGGCTCGCGGTTCGGGAACGCGTACTCGAGCTTGTCGGCCCACCCCGCGTAGTAGAAGAAGTGCGCCGCGGCGAGCGGAATGTCGACGTCGCGCGACTCCTTGATCGGCTTGCCGCCGTTCAGGCTCTCGAGCACCGCGAACTCGCGACTCCGCTCGGCGAGGATGCGCGCGATCCGGAACAGGTACTTGGCGCGCTCGCTGCCGGGCAGCGCGGCCCAGGCTGCCGCCGCCTCGCGCGCCACGCCGACCGCGTTCCGCACGTCCGCCTCCGACGCCTGCGCCACGTTCGCGAGCGGGCTCTCGTCGCGCGGGGCGATCGTCGCGTAGTGCTCGGCAGCCTCGAGCCACTCGCCGCCGACGTAGAGGCCGTAGCGCTCCTGGAGGCGAACGATGTCGGTCGACTCGGGCGCGGGCGCGTACGTCCAGTCGGCCGGGACCGGCGACCGGTCGGAGCGCTTCTCGAGATCAGTCATTCGTGAAGTAGTCCTTGCTCTGATACGCGCCCGTCTTCTCCTTGCGGAGCTGCATGAGGATGTCGTTGAGGAGGCTCGACGCGCCGATCCGGTACAGGTCGGGCGTCAGCCAGTCGGGACCGACCGTCTCGTGCACCTGCACGAGGTACTGGATCGCGTTCTTCGCGGCGCGGATGCCGCCGGCCGCCTTCATGCCGACCTTGCGCCCGGTCTCCTCGTGCACGTCGCGGATCGCCTCGAGCATGACGAGCTGCACCGGCAGCGTCGCCGCGCCGGGGAGCTTGCCGGTGGACGTCTTGATGAAATCGGCGCCCGCGGCCATGGCGAGCAACGAGGCGCGACGCACGTTGTCGTACGTCCCGAGCTCCGTCACCTCGAGGATCACCTTCAGGTGGGCGTCGCCGCACGCCTCCTTCACCTGAACGATCTCGTCGAACACCTTCGCGTAGCGGCCGGAGAGGAAGGCACCACGGTCGATCACCATGTCGATCTCGTCGGCGCCCATGGCGACGGCGTCCTGCACGTCGCGGAGCTTCACGTCGAGCGGGCTCTGCCCCGAGGGGAAGGCCGTCGCGACGCTCGCGACCTTGACGCCGCTGCCCGCGAGCCGCTCCTTCGCCGTCGGCACCAGGTTCGGGTAGACGCAGACGGCGGCCACCGAGGGCACGTTCGGGTCGCCCGGGTCGGGTCGGATCGCCTTCGAGCAGAGCGCCGCGACCTTCCCGGGTGTGTCCTGGCCCTCGAGGGTCGTCAGGTCGGTGCAGCGGATCGCGAGCTCGAGCGCCCAGACCTTCGCCTCCTTCTTGATCGAGCGCTTCGCGAGCTCCCCCGCGCGTGCCTCGACGGCGACCTGGTCGATCGAGCCGATGCGGGGCAGCCGCTGCTTCAGCGGCAGCTCGAAGCCACGGGGAAGGGCGGGCGCCTGCGCCATGGTGGTCCAGTCTAGGCGACGACCTCTTCTCGCCCGAGGGCGGCGTCGACGCGGCCGAGCCAAGGCGTTGCCCGCAGGCGCTCGAACACCTCGCGCGCCTCGCCGAGGAGCCGCGCAGCCTCGTCTGCGCGGCCTGCGGCGAGCAGGTGGTCGGCTCGTTCCGTCTGCGCCACGGCGAGATGGAACGGCACCTCGAGCTCCCGGAACCGCCGCTCGGCGTCCTCGAGCTCGGCAAGCGGATCGTGCTCCGGGAGCCGTGCGGCCAGGCGCGAGAGCTGCGCGTCGACGGGGCCCCAGCGCTTCCCGCGGGTCCCCTCCTCGGCCCGGGCGACGAGCTCGGAAGCGGCGTCCGCGTCCGGCAGCGCGGCCGCGATGTCGAGGGCCTGGAAGTAGATCCACCAGAGAGTGACCGGCTGCGCAATCGAGCGAAGCGCCTCCCGGAAGGCCTCCTCGTGCCGGCCCTCTGCGAGGACGAGCGCCGCGTGGACGACCGCGTATCCCTGAGCGAACTCGAGGTTGCCGGACCGGCCGATGTCGGCAAGCCGGTCGACGACCTCCCTGGCGGCGGCGACGTGACCCCGGCGCAGGTGGATCAACGCAGCCCAGAGGATGAGGCCTCTGGCGTACTCGGTTGACGCGTACGGCTCGACCGCGTCGACATTCGCGAGCGCTTCGTCCCAACGGCCGAGGAAGTCGAGGCCTCCGACCGTGCCGATCAGGAACACCAGCTCCCAGAGCCGCTCCCCGGTACGACGAGCGTAGTCGACTGCCTCGTCGATGAGCGCGAGCTCCTCGCGGAAGCGGGCCGCGTACCACGCGTCCGCGACCACGTTGTTGTAGGCCCGGAGTGCAGGGTCGTGCAGGTCGTGCTCCAGCGCCACCGCGAGCGCGCCGCGGACGAGCAGCCGGGCCTCCTGCGGGCGGCCGCGGAAGAGCATGAGCACCGACTTGCTGTTCAGCGCCTGCGCCAGCGTCTCGGGGAGGTCGCGCTCCTCGGCGAGCGAGAGCGCCCGCTCGAGATGTTCCGCGGCAGCCTCGAAGTCGCGCGCGAAGACGAGGAAGCGGCCGAGCTGCGCGCCGAGCGCCGCGACCTCCTCGGGCTCTCCGAGACGCTCGATCTCGGCGAGCGCCGGCGTCATCCGCTGCGGGCGCGTTCGAGGAGCCGGCGAGCGTCGTCGGTCCGGTTCGCCACCCATGCCATGCGCCCGGCCCGGTCGGTCAGCTCGGCCTTCGCCACCGGATCGTCGGCGAGGTCGACCGCCTGCTCGAAGAACCGCTGCGCCTCGCCCGCGGCCGCGAGTCGCTCGGCGCGCTCTGCTGCGAGGACATACATCCGGCCGGCGCGCTGCCGGATCTCCAGCGCATCCGCGGCCTCCGGCGCCGCCTCCACCGCCGCGGCGAGATGCGCCGCGACCACCTCCGGCACCTCGTCGCCGAGCGCGGCCGCGACCTGATCGGCCGCGGCGAGGTGGCGGAGCTTCCGGTCGCGGCGCGAGAGCGTCTCGTACGCGACGTGCCGCACGAGATCCTGTAGGAACCCGTACTGACCGTGCTCCGGCGAGCGGGGGTCCGCCTGGAGCGAGAGCACCTCCTTGCGGACGAGCGACGAGAGCACCCGCTCGACGTCCTCCTCCGGCCGCGACGCGACCCGCGCCAGCAGGCCGCTCCCGAACGTCTTGCCGAGCACGGCCGCGTCCTGGACCAGTGCGCGCTCGCCCTCCTCGAGCCCGTCGAGCCTCGCCGCGATCAGCGCATGCCTCGCCGACGACCCTGTACGCCGCCTCGTCCTCCGTGATCAGGCCGCGGTCGAGCAGCATCCGTACCGTCTCGACGGCGTAGAGCGGCACGCCCTCGGCGCGCTCGAGGATCTGCTCCACGACGGCCGCGGGCAGCCCCGGAACGAGCCCGCCGAGGAGCTCGACCATTGCCCCCTCGGAGAGCGGCTCCAGGTAGACGGACGTGAAAGCGCGCCGGCCCGCGCCCCAGGTGGGCCGCCGCTCCGCCAGCTCCGGCCGCGCGAGCGTCACTACGAAGATCGGGTGGCTGCGCGACCACTCGAGCAGGTACTCGACGAAGTCGAGCAGGCTCCTCGTCGGCCCACTGCAGGTCCTCGAAGACCATCACGACCGGGTAGGCGTCCGACAGCCGCTCGAAGAACAGACGCCACGACGCGAAGAGCTGCTGACGCTCCGCCTGCTCGCCGCCGCCGAAGCCGAGCAGCTGCGCTAGCCGGGGCTCGACGAAGGCACGCTCGTCAGGGTCGGAGACGTGCTCGGCGATCGTCGCGCGCAGCTTCTCCGCGCCCGACTCCTCCGTCTCGTCCTCCGCGATGCGGCAGCGCATCCGCACCATGTCCGCCAGCGCCCAGTAGGTGACGCCCTCGCCGTAGGAGAGGCAACGGCCCCGATGCCACCACGAGGTTTGCGCGATCCCCGTCGAAGTACTTGTAGAACTCCCACGCGAGGCGCGACTTCCCGATGCCGGCGATGCCGGTGATGGAGACGAGATACGCCTTGCGCTCGTCTGCACTCGTGTGGAAGAGCTCCTTCACGAGGCGAAGCTCGCTCTCGCGGCCGACGAACGGCGGTTCGAGCCCCGTCGACTTCAGCTGGCCGCGCGCGCCGGCGACTACGCGACGGGCGCGCCAGAGCGCGATCGGCTCGGACTTCCCCTTCAGCTCGTGCACACCCGCGTCCTCGAAGACGACGGTCCGCTCGGCCGCACGGCGCGTCGCCTCGCCGACGAGCACCGCTCCCGGATCGGCGACAGCCTGGATCCGGGCGGCGGTGTTCACGAGATCGCCCGCGACCATCCCCTCCCCCGCCGCACCGAGCGTCACCGCCGCCTCGCCCGTGAGGATCCCGACGCGCGCTCGCAGGTCCGGCGCGCCGACGTCGTCGCCGAGCGCCGTTACGGCCGCAGCCAGGTCGAGACCCGCCCTCACCGCCCGCTCGGCGTCGTCCTCCGTCGCGACCGGGGTTCCCCAGACGGCCATCACGGCGTCCCCGATGAACTTTTCGACCGTGCCGCCGTAGAGGTCGATCAGCCGGCGCGTCGTCTCGAAGTAGCGGGAGAGAAGCTCGCGCACGTCCTCGGCGTCACGCGACTCGGAGAGCGGCGTGAAGCCGACAAGGTCGGCGAAGAGCACGGTGACGAGCCTCCGCTCGGCCACCGGCGCCGCCCGTGCCGCCGCCGGGAGGGGCGGCGCCCCGGCTGCGAGCGGGGTCCCGCAGTCGCCGCAGAAGCGCTTGTCGGGAGGGTTGTGGGAGCCGCAGGCGGCGCACACGGCGGCGAGCGCCGACCCGCAGTCACCGCAGAACCGCTTCTCCGCGGGATTCTCGCCGCCGCACGCCGGGCAGATCACGAACGAAGCCTAATCCGCCTCCCGTCGATGGACGAAATCCGCGCCGAATCCTGGACGCACCTCCACGAGCTGCTCTTCGCCGGGTCCTGGCACGAGCGCCTCGGCCGGCATCGCTCGGACTTCGTGTTCCGCGGGGAGGCGTCGCGCGACGCGAGCCTCGCCACCTCGCTGCAGCGGCTCGGCGGCGATTACGCGAGCGTCGAGCCGCATCTGCTGCGCAACTTCCGCAAGTACGCTCGAGCGTCGGACGCGCCGGAGGACTCGCTCTGGCACTGGCTGGCGCTCGCGAAGCACCACGGCCTCTCGACGCGCCTGCTCGACTGGACGTACTCGCCCTACGTCGCGCTCCATTTCGCGACGGCGTTCTCCCGCGAGTACGACCAGGACGGCGCGATCTGGATGGTCGACTTCGTGAAGACGAACCGCCTTCTGCCCGAGCGTCTGCGCCGCGCAGTCGAGGAGCAGGGCATGAACGCGCTCTCGGCAGAGCTGCTGCGCGAGGCCGCGCCGAGCCTGCCGGAGTTCGACCGGCTCGGCGAGGACTTCGTCGTCTTCTTCGATCCGCCGGCGCTCGACGACCGGATCGTCAACCAGTACGCGCTCTTCTCGCTGATGCCGTCGCCGCACGCGCGAATGGACGACTGGCTCGACCGGCACCCGGACCTCTCCCGGCGCATCGTGCTACCGGCGGAGCTCAAGTGGGAGGTGCGCGACAAGCTCGACCAGGCGAACATCACCGAACGGGTCCTCTTCCCCGGGCTCGACGGGCTCGCGACGTGGCTGAGGCGCTACTTCTCGCCGCGCGCGCCCGGCTGACCCCGGCTGATCGCGAGCATCGCACGCACGAGGTGCGGCTGCGCGAGCCCGACTTCGCGTCCCGCGCGCACCAGCGCGGCAGCGTCGTTGCGCCGCGCAGCGACGCCGAACAGCGCGGCCGCGCGCTGCAGATGCGTGCACACCGGGTCGAACGCCGTGACCACGCTGTCCGGCGCCCCGATCCCCCCGACCATCGCACGGCAGCCGCCGAGGTCGGAGTACGCGACGAGCAGCCCGTAGAGGTCCGAGACGTCGGCGAGCGCCCTCGCCGCCGCGGTGCGCGTCGTGCCGCCGATCGACACGGTTGCGACATCGCCGCGCAACTGCTCCACGACCTGCCGCGCATTCGCCTGCCACTGCGCGGGAGGCGGTGCCGGCCGGGCGCCGCCCGGCCCGCCGCACGCCGCGGCGGTCGCGGCGAGCAGAGCCGCGGCCACCGTCGCGCGCCACACAGGGTGAGCCTACGGCGCTTCGTTCAGCGTCGCAGCGACGTCGGCCGCGTCGTGCGCCGAGACGAGCAACCGGCCGTACTCGGCGCCGTCGAGCTCCACGATCACGGCGGGGCCGCCCCGGTACAGCGCGGCGAAGTCCTTGCCGCGGCGGTACCGCCAGGTGCCGAGCGCGACCGCCCCGGGGACGCCGGTCCCCGGTGCGCGGATCCCGCGCAGGTCGCGGAACGGCGTCGTCGAGACGCGCACCGCCCGCACGGAAGCGGCAGGCACCCGCACGTCGCCGTGGAGCGCGCCCGCCTTCTCGAGGTCGTTCAGCTTCAGGACGATCTCGTCACCCTCCCGCCGGAGCGTCGCCACGGCTAGAGCCCCAGCCTCTCGAGCATCGTCTCGTTCCGCCGCCACTTCGGCGCCGCCTTCACCTGCAGCTGCAGGTAGACGGGGTGGCCGACGACCGCCTCCACGTGCGGCCGTGCGCTGCGGCCGATCTCGCGCACCATCGAGCCGCCCTTGCCGATCAGGATCTGCTTCTGGCTCTCCGTCTCGGTGTAGAGGCGGACGTGGATGCGGCGCTCGTCGATCTCGACCACCTCTCCCGTGATCGCGTGCGGGACCTCTTCCTTCGTGAGGCGCAGCGCCTGCTCGCGGACGAGCTCCGCGATCCGAGCCTCGAGCGGCATGTCGGTCTGGGTCTCCGCCGGGTAGTAGAGCGGCCCCTCGGGGAGCAGAGAGACGAGGTCGCCGCGCAGCTCGTCGATCCCGTCGTCGGTCTTCGCGCTCACCGGATGGAGCGCGTGGAAGTCTCCGAGCGTCGCCGCGGTCTTCATCTGCGTCGCGATGTGCCCGGGCTTCAGCCGGTCGACCTTGTTGAGCACGATCACGACCGGGACGCCGAGCGAGAAGACCCGCTTCGCGACGAACCGGTCACCTGCGCCGATCCGCTCGCGCGCGTTCACGACGAGCATGACCGCATCGACATCACCCACGATCGCCTCGTCGACGCGCTGTTGCATCCGCTCGGTCAGCGCGTCGATCGGCTTCTGCCAGCCGGGCAGGTCGACGAGGACGAGCTGCGCGTCCTCGGAGGTGTGGACGCCGCGGATCTGGTGCCGGGTCGTGTGCGGCTTGTCGGAGACGATGGCGACCTTCGAGCCGGTGAGCGCGTTCACGAGGGTCGACTTGCCCACGTTCGGGCGTCCCGCAACCGCGACGAACCCCGACTTCATCCAGGCAGGTCCCACGTGTCCGGCAGCAGCGCCGCGGCCTCGTAGGTCGCGATCGTGCCGTCGGCGCGGCGGAACGACACCTCCGGCACCCGCCACTCGTACAGCCACTGCCGGCAGCCGCCGCACGGTGACGCGTTGATGCCGACGGCGGCGATGTCGCCGGGCCGGTAGCCGGCCGCAGCGGCGGCGCCGATCGCCGTCTTCTCCGCACATTGCGTCAGCGGGTAGGCCGCGTTCTCCACGTTCACGCCGGCGAACTCACGTCCGTCGGTCGTGCGCACGACGGCGCCGACCGCGTACCTCGAGTAGGGCGAGTACGAGTTCGCGGCTGCTTCCTCCGCCTTCCGGACGAGCTCCTCGCTCACGAGAACACCTGGAAGACGACGAGGGTCGCGAGCGTGCCGACGAGCGCGCCGTAGGTGACCTCGAGCGCCGAGTGGATGCCGGACTCGACGCGCGTCTGCGCCACGAGCAGCGCCATGATCAGGGCGATCGACGAGACGAGGAAGCGGTGGTTGTTGCCGGCGACGTAGGTTGCCGCCATCCAGCCGGCGAAGGCGAGCGCCGCGTGCCCGGAGGGAACGCCGCCCCGCAGCGGCGTGCCACGGCCGGTGTACGCCTTCGTCGCGATCACGACGATGATCGTGAGCACGAGCGCGACGAGCGTCAACTCCGCGGGCGCGTCGCGCAGCCGGTCGAGCAGGTGCGCCGAGCGGTCGGCGACCTTGCCCGCGAAGACGAGGTAGCCGACGGCGACCGCGTTGACCGCGGCGATCAGGACCGCGCCGGCGGCGATGTCCTTCGCGAGCTTCGCCATCGGGTCGAACGACGTGGTCGCAATGTCGATCGCGGCCTCGAGCGCGCTGTTCAGCATCTCGGCGATCAGCACGAACGTCACCGAGATGAGGAGCGCGATCAGCTCGAGCTTCGTCACGTTGACGATCAGCGCTGCCACGAGCACCACGAACGCGATCGCGAAGTGGATCCGCAGGTTCCGCTGCGTGCGGAGGACGTGGATGATCCCCTCGAACGCGAAGTTGAACGAATCCACGAGCGCGGGAGGGCGGCGCGCCGTCATGCGAGAAGCTCCCGCTCACGCGCCGTCATGTCGTCGCCGTGGGCGTAGCCGAGCAGGTGCAGGAGGCCGTGTGCGAGTGGCCAGCGCCACTCGTCGCCGACGACCTGCGGGCAGAGGACGACGTCGCCGAGTGCGCGCGGCACGCCTTCGGGCAGCTCGTCGCGGCCGTCGATCGGGAACGAGAGCACGTCGGTCGTCTCATCGATCCCGAGATGGTCGCGCTTGAGCCCGCGCATCTCCTCCGCCCCGACGAAAGCGATCCCGAGCTCGCCGTCGTCGACACCCTCGGCGCGAAGGACATGCCCGGCGAGCTCGACCGCTCCCGCCTCGTCGACCGCCACCCCGCTCCGGTTTTCGACCTCCACCGAGATCATGTATTGCGCTCGTCCGTATGCTCCTTGTAGGCCTCGACGATGCGCTGCACGAGCTTGTGACGCACCACGTCCCTGTGCCCGAACTCGACGAACTGGATCCCCTGGACGTCGTTCAGCACGTTGCGCACGTGCACGAGCCCGGAGCGCGACTCGCGCGGCAGGTCGATCTGCGTGATGTCGCCCGTGACGACGATCTTCGACCCGAAGCCGAGCCGCGTCAGGAACATCTGCATCTGCTCCGGCGAGGTGTTCTGTGCTTCGTCGAGGATGATGAAGCTGTCATTGAGGGTCCGACCACGCATGAAAGCCAGCGGCGCCACCTCGATCGTGCCGCGCTCGATGTAGGCGTTCGCCTTGTCGGGGTCGAGCATGTCGTAGAGCGCATCGAAGAGCGGGCGCAGATACGGATCGACCTTCGCCATCAGGTCGCCCGGCAGGAAGCCGAGCCGCTCGCCGGCCTCGACGGCAGGGCGCGTCAGGATGATCCGCTGCACCTCGCGCTCGTGCAGGGCCGCGACGGCGAGGGCCATCGCGAGATACGTCTTCCCGGTGCCCGCCGGGCCGATCCCGAACGTGACGGTCGAGCGGCGGATCGAGTCCACGTACCGCTTCTGCGTCACCGTCTTCGGAGCGATCTTCTTGCCGCGGTGCCGCCAGACGACCGCGTCGAACACCTCGCGCACGTCCTGCCCCGCCTCGAGGGTGCCGAGCACCGCGTCGACCGTGTGGGAGCCGATCTGGTGACCCCCCTCGACCAGCTCGACGAGCTCGTCGATCACGGCCTTCGCATTCGCGACGTGCTGCTCGTCCCCCTCGAGCTTCAGCTGGTTCCCCCGTAGGCGAACAGTGCACTGAAGACGCTCCCGGAGCGCGTCGAGAACGCCGTCCGAGATCCCGGCGAGCTCGGCGGCGACGGCGTTCGAGACGGCGAGCGTCTGCTCCACGCGCCCAGTGTAGGTTGCCCAGGTGGAGAGGAAGTGGTGGACGCTGGTCGCCGTTTGCACGGCGACCTTCATGTTGCTGCTCGACATCACGATCGTGAACGTCGCCCTGCCGCCGATCCAGCACGCGCTGACCGCGTCGTTCTCGCAGCTCCAGTGGGTGGTCGACGCCTACGCGCTCGCGCTCGCGACGTGCGTCCTCACGGCGGGAGCGCTCGCCGACCTGTTCGGGCGCAAGCGCCTCTTCCTGCTCGGGATCGTGCTCTTCACGGCCGCTTCGGCAGGCTGCGGTGCGGCTTTCGACCCGCTCTTCCTGATCATCGCCCGCGGGCTGCAGGGGATCGGGGGCGCCATGATGTTCGCCACCGCGCTCGCTCTCCTCTCCCAGGAGTTCCACGGGAAGGAGCGCGGCACCGCATTCGGCCTCTGGGGCGCCGTGATCGGCGCGGCGGTCGCGATCGGGCCGCTGGCGGGCGGCGTCCTGACATCGTGGATCTCGTGGCGGTGGATCTTCTTCGTCAACATCCCGATCGGCGCCGGAGCGATCGCGCTCGGGCTGCGGCAGCTGCACGAGTCGAAGGACCCGGAGCACAGCCGGCTCGACCCGTTCGGGCTCGTCACGTTCACGATCGGCCTCTTCTGCCTGATCCTCGCGCTGATCGAGGGAAACGGCCACGGCTGGACGAGCGCCCTGATCCTCGCGCTGCTCGCGGTCGCAGCGGTCGCGCTGGTCGTGTTCGTCGCGTCGCAGGCGCGCGGCGGGCACACGATGATCGACCTCGCGCTCTTCCGCCGCCCCGCGTTCGTCGGCGCGCAGGCGACTGCGTTCGCGATCTCGGCGTCGATGTTCTCGATGTTCCTGTACCTGACGCTGTATCTCCAGGACATCCTCCACCTCACCGCGCTCGAGACGGGGGTCCGTTTCCTGCCCCTGTCGGCGCTCTCGTTCTTCGCGGCGCCGCTCGCGGGGCGACTGAGCGCGCACGTCCCGATCCGCGCCCTGATCGGGACGGGGCTCGCGCTGAACGCGGTCGCGATGTGGACGATGAGCCGCGTCACGACGAGCTCCCACTGGACCGTGCTGCTCCCCGGGTTCCTGATCGGCGGCGTCGGCATCGGTCTGGTGAACGCACCGCTCGCGACGACGGCGGTGTCGACGGTGCGCGTCGAGCGCGCCGGGATGGCCTCCGGGATCAACAACACGTTCCGCCAGATCGGGATCGCGACGGGCATCGCGGCGCTCGGCGCGATCTTCTCGGCGAAGACCGGGAACGCGCGGACGCCGGCGGCGTTCGTGCACGGCCTGCACGACATCCTGCTCGTCGGGACGGGGGTCGCCGCCGCCGGCGCGGTCGTGGCCCTGGCGCTGATCCGGCGGCGCGACTTCGTCGCGTCAGGCCCGCAGCAGGCGGGCTGAGAACGCGGAGACCGCGCGCTCGAGCTCCGCGAGATCGCCGATCCGGCCGAGCGAGTGGTCGGCGCCCTCCACCTCGACGACCTCGTCCGCGAGCTCGCGCGCAAGGTCGCCGTCCCACGACTCGTCTGCCGTGCCGCCGATCAGAAGTGCGGGGGCGGTGCGCGCACGGAGGCCGTCGGCGCACCGGCGATGCCCGAGGAGGGGCGTCGTCCAGATCGCGGGCAGGCGGTGCTCAGCGGCGAACGGCGCCGCGAGCGAGCCCGCCGACTTGCCGCTGATCAGGGCGGCACCACCGGTGTAGTGAAGCGCGGCCTCGGCGAGGTCGAGCGGCCAGCGCTCCCGCTCCTCGACGTGGCGCGCGTCGGCCCACACCTGCACGACGCGCCAGCCCGCAAGCCAGAGCGGCTGTACGACGAACGCGTTCACGGGCATCCCGCCGAGCATCGCCCCCGGCAGGACGATCGCCGTGCGGTCAGGGTCGCCCTCGTACTCGTAGCCGTCGTGGGCGCCGAGGGCGATCGGGCGGATCACGCGAGCTTCTCGCGCAGCATCTGGCTGACGGCGGCGCCGTCGGCCCTGCCGGCGATCTGCGGCATCACGTCCTTCATCACGCGGCCCATGTCGCGCATGCTCGTCGCGCCGTTCTCCGCGATCGCGTCGTCGAGGATCTGCTCGAGCTCCTCCTCGGTGAGCGGCTCAGGCATGAACTCCTCGAGCACCGAGAGCTCGCCCTCCTCCTTCTCCGCCTGCGCCTCGCGGCCGCCGCTCCTGAACGCCTCGGCCGCCTCGATGCGCTTCTTGCGCTCGCGCTGGAGGACCTGCAGCTCCTCGTCCCCGGTCAGGGGACGCAGCAGGTCCTTCTCCGCCGACTTGAGGCTCGAGAGAATGAGGCGCAGCGCGTCCCGCCGCGGCGCGTCGCCGGCGCGCATCGCCTCCTTCACCTCCTGCTCGAGCTCGGTTATCAGCGTCACAGCTCTTCTCCCATCGGCCGGCCGCCGAGGATGTGCCAGTGGAGGTGGAACACCGTCTGCCCACCGCCGGGGCCGACGTTGACGACCACGCGGTAGTCCGTCAAGCCCGATTCTGCCGCGGTCGCAGCCACGAACGCCAGCATGCGGGCCGCCTCCTCGGGTGGAAACTCCGCGACGTCGCGGAACGTGTCCACGTGACGCTCGGGCAGGACGAGCAGGTGTGTCGGCGCCTGCGGGTTGATGTCGGCGATCGCGACGAACCCGTCGGCGGCGCGGATGTGGTCGCCGTCGCGGACGAGCTTGCAGAACAGGCAGTCCTCACGCGGCCCGGGCAAGGATCCCCTCGTCCGTGACGCGGTCGGCGCGCACCTGCACGAGCTCCCCGACCCGCGCGTCGACGAGCCACGGCGTGTAGTCGTCTCCGTACCCCCGGCCCGGGCGGTCGACGAGCACGACGTCCTTCGTCTTCGTCCGCCATCGCGCGAGGCAGAGCTCATGGGAGAGTGCGCGCAGGCGGGCGCCGCGCTCCTTCTTCACGTGCGGCGGCACCGGGTCGTCGGCGGCGGTGGCGGTGCCGGGACGCGGCGAGTACGGGAAGACGTGCACCTTGGTGATGCCCGCGCGCTCGACCGTTCGCAGCGTCTCCTCGAAGGCGGCGTCGTCCTCGGCCGGGAAGCCGACGATGACGTCGCTCGTCAGGTTGAGCTCGCCCGCGATCGGAGCGAGCCGGCGAAGGTAGGTGTCGACGGTGTAGCGACGCCGCATCGCGCGCAGCACGCCGTCGTCGCCGGACTGCAGCGGCACGTGCAGGTGGCTGCTCGCCGTCGGCGTGTCGCGCAGGGCGGCGACAAGCGCGTCGCTCACGTGATTGATCTCGATCGAACTGAGCCGGAGGCGCTCCAGCCCGGGCGTCGCGCCCGCCTCGCGGACGAGGCGCGGCAGGTCGTAGCCCGCGGCGCGGTCGCGGAAGCAGCCGAGGTTGATGCCGGTGAGGACGACCTCGCGGGGGCCCTGCGCGACGCGGCGGCGGATCTCGGCGAGCACCGCCCCGGCGCTGCGGCTGCGCGTATCGCCGCTGACGACCGGGATGACGCAGAAGTTGCACGAGAACGAGCAGCCGTCCTGGATCTTGACGAACGCGCGAACACGGTC
>JAICYG010000219.1 GCA_025934335.1 Thermoleophilia bacterium
GGGCAGGGGCGCTCCGAAGAGGAGGCCCAGGCACTCGTGCAGCTCCTCCTCGTACCGCGTCGTCGCTTCGACCGGCTCGTCGCTCATGCGGCCCGATTCCGCTCCCAGACGAGACGGAGCCCCTGCAGCGTCAGCTCGTGATCGACGACCGTGATCGTCTGCGAGTGCGGAGCGATCAGGTCGGCGAGCCCGCCCGTCGCGACGACCGGGGCGCCCTCCGCGCGAAGCTCGGCGAGGATGCGCGAGGCGATCGCGTCCACCTGGCCGGCGAAGCCGTAGACGAGACCGGACTGGAGCGCCGCCGTCGTCGTCTGGCTGATCACGTGCTCCGGCGCCTCGAACGGCACCTTCGGCAGCCGAGCCGCGCGAGCGAACAGGGCGTCCATCGAGACCTCGACGCCCGGCGCCAGCACGCCGCCGGCGAAGTCGCCGTCGGCGTTGACGACGTCGAAGTTGGTGGACGTGCCGAAGTCGACCACCACCGCCGGCGAGCCGTGGCGCTCGCGCACCGCGACGGCGTTCGCGATGCGGTCAGGCCCCACCTCGCGCGGATCGTCGTAGCGAACACGGACGCCGGTCGAGACGCCCGGGCCGAGCACGAGCAGGTCGGCGCCCGCCCAGCGCTCCGCGAACGCCTCGTACTCGCGCACGAGCGTCGGCACCGAGGCACAGAGGACGATTCCATCGAGCGCGCTCAGGTCGACGAACGAGCGCAGCATCACCGCGAGCTCGTCGCCCGTGTGCGTGCGGTCGGTGCCGACCCGGAACTGCTCCTCGAGGTGGTCGCCCTCGAACAGCCCGAAGACCGTTTGCGTATTCCCTACATCGATGGCGAGCAGCACGAGGTGTCAGACACTAAAGGTGTCCGACACCGTCAGAGATCTTCGATCTCTGAGCGCCCTTCGCCGATGCGCTTGGCGAGCGCCTCCGGAGTAAGGACCGGCTCGTCGCCCTCACCGCGCAGCTCCTCGATCGTCACGTCACTCGAGGTGTAGACCTCGGCGCGCGGGATCATCCGCGTCGGCCGGTTCTTGTCCCACACCCACACGTCCTCCATCTTCAGGTGGAAGAACGGGTAGCTCGGCTGCGGGACGTACTGCATGTCGAGCTTGTTGCAGAGGTAGGTCGCGTCCTGGGTAAGCACGCAATAGCGGAACAGGCCGAAGACGGCGCTGTACTCCTTCTTGAGCCGCAGCTCGGCCTCGGCCTCGAATTCGTCGAGCTCGTCGAGGTGGCTCACGAGCTGGATTGTATCCCTGCGAGCGCTTCCGACACTGTGCCGTTTCCGGGAATTTTCAGTGCCGGAACGAGCGCGGCGAGCGGCTCCAGGACGAAGCGCCGCTCCAGGAGCCGTGGGTGGGGCACCTCGAGGCCGGGCGCCGAGATCTGCTCGTCGCCGTAGAGGAGCAGGTCGAGGTCGATCGTGCGGGGCCCGAAGCGCGGGCCCGACCGGTCGCGGCCGAGCCGTCGCTCCACGTCGAGCAGGTGGCCGAGAAGGGCCAGTGCGGGAAGCGGCGTGTCCACCTCGGCCACGGCGTTGAGGAACATCGGCTGGTCCGCGTAGCCCCACGGCTCGGTCTCGACGATCGGCGACAGGCGTATCGCCCCGATCAGCCCGGCGGCACGCCGGATCATCGCCTCGCGATCGCCGAGGTTTGCCCCGAGCCCGACGTACGCGAGCTTCACGGGCGCTCGGCGGTGGCGGCGCTGTACTCGACCGTCAGGCCGGCCGGCTTCACCTGCGGCTTGCGCACGCGCACCCGCACGCGTTCCGGCTGGAACCGCTCGTACAGGGCATCGGCGGTCGCGGTCGCGAGGGCCTCGATCAGGTCGAAGCGCCTCGTGTTCGAGAGCTCGCGGATCGCGGCGGCGACCTGCGAGTAGTCGATCGCGCCCTCGAGCCGGTCGTCGGCGCCGCGCTCCCCCACCTCGAGCTCGACGTCGAAGAGGAAGAGCTGCCCGAGCCGCTGCTCCTCCTCGTGCACGCCGTGGTACCCGAAGACGTGCAGCCCGTGGAGCTCGACAATCAATGTCCCCGCACCGCCCGTGCCGCCGTGAGCGCCTCGACGTGCTCGCGGACGTCGTGCACGCGCAGGATCGTCGCGCCGCGCTCGTAGGCCGCCACGGCGGCGCCGACGGACGAAGCCGCGGTTCCGACGCGATCACCGCCGGTCAGCTTCGCGAGGCTGCTCTTGCGCGAGAAGCCGACGACCACCGGCCGGCCGAGCTCGCACAGCTCGTCGAGCCGCCGCACGAGCTCGAAGTTGTGCGCGGCCGTCTTGCCGAAGCCGATGCCCGGGTCGAGGCATACGTGCCGCTCGTCGACACCGGCCTCGACCGCGAACGCGAGCCGGTCCTCGAGGAAGCGCTTCACGTCCGAGACGACGTCGTCGTAGACGGGATTCTCCTGCATCGTGCGCGGCTCGCCCTGCATGTGCATCAGGCA
>JAICYG010000091.1 GCA_025934335.1 Thermoleophilia bacterium
ACCGACACGGCGCGCAGGCCGTGCGCCCGGATCACGGCGAGGACGCCCGGCAGGGCGGCGAGCGTCCACGGGTGGATGTCGTGCATGAGGATGATCGCCCCCGGTCGGAGCCCCTCCGCGACGTTGCGGACGATGTTCGCGACCTTCGCATGACGGACGTCGTCGCGCGTGTCCACATCCCAGAACACCTGCAGCAGCCCGAGCCTCCGGACGATCGAATTCGTCGCCGGCGAATACATCGCGTACGGCGTCCGGAAGAGGCGCGGCTTCCAGCCCACGTCCTCGTCGACCGCGTACTGGGTCCGCATCAGCTCCAGCCAGACGACCCAGTGCGGGAGCCGGGTCAGCGCGGGATGCGACCACGTATGGTTGCCGACGTCGCCGAGCCGCGCCTCCTCGTGCGCCGCCTCCGGCCAGTACTGGAGCCGGTTGCCGACGACGAAGAACGTCGCGTGGGCGCCCTGGCGGCGCAGCTCGTCGAGGATCCTCGCCGTGTAGGGGCCCGGCCCGTCGTCGAACGTCAGCGCGACGGCGTCCCCGCGGCCGCCGCCGCATGACACCGATTCACCGCGCGCCAGCACCCGCGCGATCGCGCTCCGTTTCTCGGCCGAGGTCGGGACGGGCGGGCGCAGCGGCTCCGGCCCCCGGTACGCCGCCAGCGCTGCCGGCGCGAGGACGGCGAGCGCGAGAACGACGATCAGGGGTCGTGTCATCTACATACGCGTTCGGAGCGCGAGGACGTTCGCGACGAACGGCTTCGACACGTTGTACACGCCGTGCTCGCGAACTGCCCGCTCTCCCTGGTACCAGCCGGCGAGGGCGAGGCTCTCGTTGCCGTGGAACACCTGCAGCAGGTGGCGGAGGTAGAGGATGCCGACCTCGATGTCGCCGTCGACGGTGCGCGGGATCGGACGCCCCGCGAGCACCGTCTCGACGTACTTCCGCGTCGACGGCAGTGTCTGCAGGACACCGCGGGCGCCGGCCGACGACACGATTCTCGTCTGGTAGCCGGACTCCATCCACGCGAGCGCGCGCACCAGGTGCTGGTCGACGCCGAGCCGCCCCGACCACGTGTCGAGCCTCGCGCGCACGTCGCTCTGCGCGGGCTCGAGAGCCGCCGAGCGCGACGGCAGCTTCAGCCGCTGCCCGATCACGATCGGCTTCGCCGGGTCGATCCGGTTCAGCGACGCGACCGCGGCGATGGTCGTCCCGGCGCCGGCGGCGATCGCGGTCAGCGTGTCGCCCACCTTGACCACATGGACGGCGTGTGACACCGGGACGGGCGAGGCCGTCACCCCGGCGCGCACCGGCACCTTGTCGCGGTGGACGATGGCGGTCAGCGTCCGCGGCCCGACGACGGCGTCCGCCTGCAGCCGCATCGTCTTCTGGTAGCGGCGCAGCGCGGCAGCGGTCTCCTTGCCGAAGTAGCCGTCGAGCGCTCCCGTGTAGACGCTGTTCCGGGTGAGCAGGAACTGGAGGACGGCGACGTCGAGCCCGAAGTCGCCGCGACGCAGCACGCGCGAGCCGAAGAGCGGGCGTCCGAGCGGGCCGAGCGCGACTCGCGTGCGCGTGTCGGCGAGCCCCACCGGCAGGCCGTGCTTGCGCTGGAACGCGTGCACCGCGGCGGTCGTGCGCGGGCCGGCGATGCCGTCGATCTGCGCGAGGTACAGCCCGTGCGCGCGCAGCGCGACCTGCAACCCGGCGATCTGCGGGTTGACGCCTGCGAGGGCGGTAGCGGGCGCGGCGAGAGCCGCGACTGCCGCGATGACGGCGAGACGGGTCACGGAGCAGGACCATTCGTCCCCCGCCGCCGCGCTCCTGCCGCGACTCAGTCGGGCCGGAGCCGCAGGCGCAGCCGCTCGAGCCGCTCCTCGTCGAGCCCGGCGGCGCGCAGGTAGCTCTCGACGCTGCCGTGCCGCTCCTCGAGGCGCTCGAGCGCGCTCCGCATCGCCTCCGCCGGCGTGGCCTGAAGGAAGCGCCGCCGGGCGCGCTCGCGCTCGTCGGGGGCCGAGCTCACCCAGTTCTCGTCGCGGGGCGCGTCAGCCGTGAGGGCGTAGTCGCGGACGATCTCGTCGACGGAGACCCCGGCGAGCCGCAGGAGCAGCGCGGCGACGAGGCCGGTGCGGTCCTTGCCGCCGGCGCAGTGGAAGACCACCACTCCCTCGCCGGCGTCCGCGATCGCCGCGAGCGCAGTTGCGAAGTTGTCCGCGTGCCGGTCGAGGATGCGCCCGTACGCGGCCGCCCAGTAGCCGGCCGGGTCGTCGGCGGCCATGTAGTCGAAGATGTCGTCCTCGTAGCTCGGGTCGAGCTCGCCGAGGAGCGAGACGTGCACGACGTCGACGTCGACGTCGCGCGGCGCGTCCTCGGCAAGCTCCTCGCGCCACCGCAGGTCGACGATCCGCGTGACGCCGTGCCGGTCGAGCTCCCGCCAGCCCGTGTCGGTGAGCCGGCGCACGTTGTCGGATCGGATCAGCGAGCCGAAGCGCGTCTCGCCGCCGTCCTCGAGCGCGACCCCGCCGAGGTCCCTGACGTTCAGGCACCCCTCCCACTCGAGCGAGCGAATCACGGTGTCCCGCTCCGGCGCCGGCAAAGCCGGCACCTGCGCTCCCGGGCGAGCTCCGTCGAGCCTACGCTCACGCGGCTGCGGTCTCGGCGCCCAGGTACGCCTCGATCACGGCCGGGTTGCGCTGCACCTCTTCCGGCGAGCCCTCCGCGATCTTGCGGCCGAAGTCGAGCACGTGGATGCGGTCGGCGATGCCCATCACGAGCCCCATGTGGTGCTCGACGAGGAGCACGGTCAGCTCGAAGTCGTCGCGCAGCTTGCGGATGAACGCGCCGAGCTCCGACACCTCCTCGAGGTTCAGGCCGCCGGCCGGCTCGTCGAGCAGCAACAGGCGCGGCTCGGCGACGAGCGCGCGCGCGAGCTCGACGCGCTTCAGCGTGCCGAAGGGGAGCCCCGCAACGGACCGCCGCGCGACCCGCGCGATGCCGACGTAGTCGAGGATCTCGAGGGCGCGCGCCTCCGCGCCGCGGCTCCGGAAGGGCCGGGTGCGCGTGTGCCCGCCCACGAGGACGTTGTCGAGCACTGTCATCGTGCGGAAGAGCTCGACGTTCTGGAACGTGCGGGCGATCCCGCGGCTCACGACCCGGTGGGGCGGTGTCCGCAGGAGGCTCCGGCCGTCGAAATCGAGCTCGCCGGAATCCGGCTTGTAGAGCCGCGTGATCACGTTGAACAGCGTCGTCTTGCCGGCGCCGTTCGGCCCGATCAGGCCGACGATCTTCCCCGCGTCGACGTCGAGCGACACCCCGTCGATCGCCACGATCCCGCCGAAGCGGCGGGTGACGTCCCGCACCGAGAGCAGCGCCACGGCCGCAACTCTAGTCCGTGGATCTCCGTTCCACTGGAAAGGAGGGAAACGATGATCCTGAGTGGTGTGAACCGTGCACCTGCGACCCTGCTCGGCGCAGCGGTCGCCGGCGTTCTGCTCTGGGTTGCCGCCGCGCATATCGATCGCACGACGAGCGGCGGCTTCTGGGCCGCGTACTGCATCGTCGCCGCCGCCGGCCTCGTGTTCGGGCTGTCGCAGCTCCGCGGCACGGGCGGGCACCCGCCGGCCATGCTCCTGCTGGGCTTCCTGCCGGTGCTGATCGTCGCCGGCTGGGTGATCGTCGCGATGCAGCCGAACTCGAGCTGGCTCGCGACGCACGTCCGCTCCTGGTCGGGCGACATGGGCATCCTCGACGTCGTCCGTTCGGTCGGCACGTGGCTCGGCGTGCTCGCGTTCGGCATCGGCGCGACACTGGCCGGCGTGCTCGAGCCGTTCGGCCGCAGGCGCGTCGCGCGCGAGGACGAGCGCCTGGACGAGCACGCGGCGGACGAGCCGACGACGGCGGAGCGACACGAGGTCGCGACGAGCGGCCGCCGTCGGCGCACGTCCGTCAGGTGAGCGGCAGCGAGCACGCGAACCGCTCGCAGACATAGACGGCGGTCTTGCCGTCGACCTCGCTCCGCCCCTCGAGCAGGGGGATCCCCTCGGCCGGGCCGAACGCGACGACGTCCGTCGCCGCGGCCCCGGCGAGCGCGCGCCGTGCGACCGGGGCCGACGGGTTGCCGGCGATCGCGAGCTCGCGGTGCGGCGCGAGGTACTGGTGTAGCGCCACGAGCATCCAGCCGAACGACGTCGGCGCGCGCGGCAGCGCATCGCGGACGAGGCGCAGCACGGAGGCACCGCGTCGCTCGAGCTCGTCGTCGCCCCAGATGCGGGCGAGCCGCAGGAGGACGTACGCGAGCATCGCGTTGCCGCTCGGCGTCGGGTGGTCGTCGATCTCCTTCTTGCGCGCGACGAGCTGCTCGCCGTCGGCCGGTGTCTGGAAGAAGCCGCCGGCCTCGTCGTCGGCGAAGAGCTCAACCGCGAGCAGCGCGAGCCGGTAGGCCTCGCGGAGCCAGCGCGGGTCGCCCGCGGCGGTGTGGAGCTCCATCAGCCCGTACGCGACGTCCGCGTAGTCCTCGAGGTAGCCGGTTCCCTTCGCGACCCCGTCCCGCCACGTGCGGTGCAGGCGGCCGTCGGGCGTCGAGAGCGGGCCGAGCAGGAACTCCGCGAGCCGCGCGCCCGCCTCGACGCGACCGCCCTGAGCCAGTGCCGCGAGGGCGAGGCCGTTCCAGGAGGCGATCGCCTTGTCGTCGCGGAGCGGCTGGGGCCGCGCGCCCCGGATCGCGAGCAGCCGCGCACGCGTATCGTCGTCGAGCTCGCCGCGAAGGACGAAGCGGCCGCCCTCGAACTCCTCGAAGAGCTCCTCCGGGGCGCCCTCCCCCGGCGCCCAGGTGAAGGTGAGCCCCTCGACGCCGTCGGTGTCTGCGTCCTGCGCCGAGGCGAACCCGCCCTCCGGCAGCGCGAGCTCGCGCAGCAGGTAGTCGAGCGTCCGCTCCGCCACGTCGCGGTAGCGCGCGTCGTCGAACCGCCTCGCCGCGTGCAGGTAGACGGAGGCGAGCAGCGCGTTGTCGTACAGCATCTTCTCGAAGTGCGGCACGAGCCACTTCGGGTCGACCGAATAGCGGTGGAAGCCGCCGCCGACGAGATCATGCAGGCCGCCCGCCGCCATCGCATCGAGCGTGCGCGCCGCCATCTCCTCTTCCCCACGGCGCAGGAGCAGCTCGAGCACCGGCGCCGGCGGGAACTTGGGCGCACGCCCGAAGCCGCCCCACGTCGGGTCGAAGAGGGCGCGCAGGTTGCGGTCCGCCTCGGCGAGGATCTCCTCGGCGAGCGGCTCGCTCGACGGCTGCAGCCGCGACGACGAGCGGATGTGCTCGACGAGGTTCGCGCCGGAGCGCAGGACGTCCGCGCGGCGCCCCTCCCAGGCGTCCGCGACCGCGTGGAGCAGCTGCGTGAACGCGGGCAGGCCGTGGCGCGGCTCCGGCGGGAAGTAGGTGCCGCCGAAGAACGGCTCGCCCTCGGGGGTCAGGAAGACGGTCATCGGCCAGCCGCCGCTGCCGGTCAGCGCGACGACGGCGTCCATGTAGACCGAGTCGAGGTCGGGTCGCTCCTCACGGTCGACCTTGATGGAGACGAAGCGCTCGTTCATCACCTGCGCCGTCGCCGGGTCCTCGAAGGACTCGCGCTCCATCACGTGGCACCAGTGGCAGGCGGCGTAGCCGATCGAGAGCAGGATCGGCCGGTCCTCCTCGCGCGCGCGCCGCAGCGCCTCCTCGCCCCACGGGTACCAGTCGACCGGATTGCCCGCATGCTGGAGCAGGTACGGCGACGTCTCCTGCGCCAGCCTGTTCACCTGTTCTTGAGCCTCCGGACACCCTCGACTGCGAGCGTCAGCAGGCCCGCGATCGCGAACGCGATCAGCAGCGCCGCCCAGGCGTGGTCGCGGAAGAAGCGGCCGCCGAAGTAGCCGAGCGCCGACGCGTAGACCGCCCACGAGATCGCCGCAACCGCGTCGAACCCGGCGAACTTCGCGTACGGGTAGTGCGTGATCCCGCACGAGAAGGTCGCCGCCGTGCGCCCGCCGGGGACGTAGCGCGCGACGACGAGCACGAGGCCGCCGCGCTCGTCGAGCTGCCCTTTCGCCCAGTCGAGGGCCTTGCGCGAACGCTCGCCCTTCAGGAACCGCCGCTGGAACGGCTGCCCCACGAACCGGCCGAGGCAGTACGAGATCGTGTCGCCGCAGTAGGCCCCGACCGCACCGGCGAGGATCACCCAGCCGAGCGAGAGGTCGCCGACGACTGACAGGAGCCCGGCCGTGATCAGCGCGGTCTCGCTCGGCAGCACCGGCAGCACGGCGTCGCCGAGCGCGAGCGCCCAGACGATCACATACGCCTCCGGCGGACTCGAGAGGAGGTCGAACGCGGAGTGGAACACCCTGGGATGATCCACGACCATGAGGCGCTTCGGGGACTTCACCGTCGGCGACGTCTACCGGTCGGCGGTCGGGCGAACGGTCACCGAGACCGACAACCTCCTCTTCACCATGCTCGCGATGAACACGAACGAGCTGCATTTCAACGAGGAAGCGGCCCGCGCGAGCGAGTGGGGCAAGCCGCTCGTCAACTCCACCTTCACGCTCGCGCTCGTGCTCGGGCTCTCGGTGGCGGACACGACGCAGGCGGGCGGGGTCAATCTCGGCTGGCGCGAGATCCGGCTCCCCCATCCGGTGTTCGTCGGCGACACGATCCGCTCGGAGACGGAGGTGCTGTCGGCACGCGACTCGCGTTCGCGGCCGGCGCAGGGGATCGTCGAGGTGCGGACGCGCGGGCTCAACCAGCGCGACGAGGTCGTGTGCGAGTTCGAGCGGAGCTTCCTGATCCCGAAGGCGGCACCGTGAGCGAGGCGCGCGAGCTCCTCCGGCTCGCGGCGGGGCTCGGAGCCGACTTCCGCGACTCGCTCCCGACACGGCGGGTGGCGCCGTCGGCGTCGGCCGACGAGCTGCGCGCGGCGCTCGGCGGGCCGTTGCCCGAGGAGCCCGCCGATCCCGCCGCCGTCACGCGCGCGCTCGCGTCGGCGTCCGACCCCGGGCTGATGGCGACCGCGGGCGGGCGCTTCTTCGGCTTCGTGATCGGCGGCACGCTGCCGGCCGCGCTCGCGGCCGACGTGCTGACGACTGCCTGGGACCAGAACGCCGGCCTGTACGTGGCCGCGCCTGCGGCGGCGGTCGCCGAGGAGGTGGCCGGGGCGTGGCTCGTCGAGTTGCTCGGCCTCCCGCGCACCGTGTCGTTCGGCTTCGTCACGAGCGGGCAGATGGCGAACTTCACGGCACTCGCGGCGGCCCGGCACCACGTGCTGAGCGCGGCGGGCTGGGACGTGGAGAGCGACGGCTTGACGGGTGCGCCGCGCGTGCGCGTCGTCGTCGGCGAGAAGCGGCACGGCACGATCGACCGCGCGCTTCGCATGCTCGGGCTGGGAGCGCCGACCGACGTCGTCACGGCGGACGCCCAGGGGCGGATGCGTGCGTCCGAGCTGCGAGTCGGCGACGAGCCGACGATCGTCTGCGCGCAGGCGGGCGAGGTCTCCACCGGCGCCTTCGACGACTTCGCCGCGATCCGCGACGCTGCCCCGGCTGCATGGCTGCACGTCGACGGCGCGTTCGGGCTCTGGGCGGCCGTGTCCCCGCGCCTGCAGCCGCTCGTCGCAGGCGTCGAGCGCGCCGACTCGTGGGCGACCGATCTGCATAAGTGGCTGAACGTCCCGTACGACTGCGGCGTCGCGCTCACCGCGCAGCCCGAGTCGCACAGCGGCGCCTTCTCGGCGCGGGCGCCGTACCTCGTCTTCGACGCGACGACGCGCGACGCGATGGACTGGAACCCCGAGCACTCGCGCCGTGCGCGCAGCGTGCCGGTCTACGCGGCGATCCGGTCGCTCGGCCGCAGCGGGATCCGCGATCTGGTCGAGCGCTGCTGCGACCACGCGCGCACGTTCGCCGCCGGCCTCGAGCACCTCGGCGCCGAGGTGCTGAACGACGTCGTGCTGAACCAGGTGCTCTTCCGCTTCGGCTCGGACGAGGCGTCGGAGCGGTTTGTGCGCAATGTGCAGGAGGGCGGCGAGGCGTGGCTCGGCGGCACGACCTGGGACGGCCGCTTCGCCGTCCGCCTCTCGGTGTCGAGCTGGGAGACGACGGACGCGGACGTGGAGCGCGCGCTCGCCGCGTTCGCTACCGCGCTCGCGTGAACGGCAGGTGCCGCCACGCTTCGCGGAACCCGATCGACTCGTAGAGAGCGCGCGGCGCGGGATAGTCGTCGTCGCCGCGAGAGCCGACGAGCGCCGTCTCGGCGCCGGCCGCGCGCAAGTGCCGGAGCGCGTGTAGGCACACCGCGCGGCCGAGACCGCGCCGCTGCTCGTCCGCGCGCACGCCCACCGGCTCCAGCTCGCCGACGCGGTTCGGCTCGTCGAGCCACGCCAGCGCGTACGCCGCCACCTCGCCGGCGGGATCCACGACCACGCAGTCGAGCTCCGCCAGCCAGGGCGCCTCGCGCCGCACCGTCTCGTACACCGCGTCGGTGAAGCGCGAGGGCGAGAACGCCGAACGGTGCGCGGCGGAGCGCGACGCGAACCCGCCGTACTCGGCCATCGTCGAGAGTCGGTAGCCCGCCGGAACGACTGCCTGCTCGACCTCGCCGAGCGGCCGCGCGTTCCAGCGGATCCAGGGCGCGGCCGCGTCGTGCTCGAAGCCCCGCGCCCGCAGGACGGCGGCCGACCGCTCGTCGCCGCTTCGCACCGTCGTCACCTCCGGCCTCGCCCACTCGACGAGCTCGTCGAGCAGCTCCTCGTATCCCGGCCGCAGCTCGTAGGAGAGGCCGCGTGGGCTGCGCCACCCGGTTGCCCACGCCCAGGCGACGAGAGTGTCCCCGTCGAGCCAGAGCCGCGCCTCCCAGTCGTCGTGCGGGAGCCGTTGCGCCATGAACGCGTAGCCGGCCCCGTGCCGGACGCCCGGCCACGCCTCCGAGAGCAGGCCGAGCATCAGCCGCAGGTCGCCCGCCTCGTAGGGGCGGCTGCGAATCACGGCCAGCGCGCGGCGCGGTACAGGTAGCCCTCGAGCCGGCGGCCGAGCAGGGTCTCGAGCCAGCGGGAGACCTCGACGAGCGCGTCGACGTCGACGCCGGTCCGCACGCCCTCGCGCTCGAGCTGCCACACCAGGTCCTCGGTGGCGACGTTGCCCGTCGCGTTCGGCGAGAACGGGCAGCCGCCGAGCCCGCCGACGGACGCGTCGAGCACCGAGGCGCCGCCCTCGAGCGCGGCCCAGGCCGAGGCGTACCCGGTGTTGCGCGTGTTGTGGAGGTGCCCACCGACCCGCGGGCCGAGGATCGAGACGCGCTCGACGAGCCGCCGCACCCGGCGCGGCGTCGCGACGCCGATCGTGTCGGCGAGGACGAGCTCGTCGGCGCCGTCGAACTGCTCGCAGAGCGCTTCCACCACACCCGGGTCGACCTCGCCCTCGAACGGGCAGCCGAACGCGCACGAGATCGTCACCGTCGCGGGCCGCTCGGCCGCTGCGAGGATCGCCTGCACGCGGCGCACCGCCTCGTCGATCGTCGCGTTGCCGTTCCGCTCGTTGAACGACTCGGTCGCGGCGAGCGTGCAGTTGACGCGGTCGAGCGACGTGCGGGCGAAGCGCTCGTGGCCGCGCTCGTTCAGCACGAGCCCCGACAGCTCCGCGCCGCCGCGCCGGGCAGCAGCGACGACCTCCTCCGCCCCGGCCATCTGCGGCACGCGGTCGTCGCGCACGAACGAGACCGCCTCGATCCGCGGCAGCCGGGCGGCGGCGAGACGCGACACGAGCTCCGCCCGCGTCACCGGCGGCAGGGTGTCCGGCTCGTTCTGCAGGCCGTCGCGCGGGCCGACGTCGCACACGAGGACGTCCATGCATGGCAGCCTACGCTGGCGTCATGCACCCGTCCGCCTCCTTCAGCGCCACCCTGCGCACGCGCCTCGACGACTCCCCCGGCACGTTCGCCCGTTTCGCGGCGGCGATCGGCGAGGCCGGAGCGTCGCTCGGGGCGATCGACATCGTGCGTGTCGAGAAGGGAACCAAGGTTCGAGACGTGACGGTGCTCGCGTCGGACGTCGAGCATCTCGACCGCGTCGTCGAGAACGTTCGGCACGTCGACGGCGTCGAGATCCTGCAGGTCTCCGACCGCACGTTCCTGATGCACCTCGGCGGGAAGATCGAGGTCGTGCCGCGCGCGCCGGTGAAGACCCGCGACGACCTCTCGATGGCCTACACGCCGGGTGTCGCGCGCGTCTCGAAGGCGATCGCCGAGGATCCCGCGAAGGTGTGGACGCTGACTGCCAAGCAGCACCTGGTGGCCGTCGTCACCGACGGCTCGGCCGTGCTCGGGCTCGGCGACATCGGGCCGGAAGCGGCGCTGCCGGTG